>JBOGWV010000218.1:0-24958 GCA_050693975.1 Actinomycetota bacterium | reverse complement strand
GACATGGCGCTCATCGGCAAGCTGCTCAAGCCGGATTTGGCGTTGCTTCCGATCGGCGACCACTACACCATGGGCCCGGCATCGGCCGCCGAGGCGGTGCGCCTGCTCGGTGTCAAGGCCGTTATCCCGATTCACTTCGGCACCTTCCCTCCCCTGATCGGAAGGCCCGACGACTTGCGCAAGGAGGCCGCCGACGTGAACGGCCTCGAGGTGATCGAGCTGAAGCCGGGCGAAACACTCGGCTAAGTCAAGGATCTGCGACACCACCGTCGCTGAGCCACGGCCCTGTAGTAAGAGTCCTTAGGTCAGCGCGAGGAACGCTCGCAGGGTCAGCCACGCGCCCAGCAGCGTGATCGCGCACGCTGAGAGGATCGGGAGTGCCGCGCCGGCGCGGCTTCCGAAGCGGCGGGTGGCGAAGGCGCGCGCTCGCAACACCGCGATCCCTACCAGGGTCAGCGCACTCGCAAGGCCCACGCTGAACGCGGCCACTAGGGTCAGCCCGAAGGCGACCCGCCCGAGCGCCACCGAACCCAGTAACACGACGAGCGCGCTGGGCGACGGCAGAAGCCCGCCCGACAGCGCGATCGCAACGAGCCCTCGCCTCGACAGCACCGACACGCCGGCCGGCAATTCGGCCGGGCTGTGCGTGTGATAGCCGGATCCGTGGTCGTGCCTGCCCGAGTCGTCTAGGTGGTCGTGGCCGTGGGAGTGACCGTCGTGGTCGTGGGAGTGAGGGAGAGAGTCGTGCTCGTCCTCACTCGCCCCCACACCGACGAGCACCCGCTCGGGGACGTGCCTGCGCGCCGGCGCGCGCCGCTTTTTGCGGGAGTTCAGACGCGCGCGCAGCAACCAGGTACCAAGTGCCAGCACGACTACTCCCGAGACGAGTGACAGATATGGATAGACGGACTCCGGCGGGAAGAGACTCGAGGCCCACAGCGTGAGCAGGCCGAGAGCAACAACCGAGAAGGTGTGCATGATGGATACCGCTACTCCCACCGACACGGCGTGACGCACCCGGCCTTCGGTGCCCACGAGGTAGGCGGTCATGACCGTCTTGCCGTGACCGGGGCCGAGCGCGTGCACCGCACCGAACCCAACTGCAAGCAGCAGGGCAAATAGGAAGGCCGCGGGAGTGAGGTCGCGCTCGATCAAGGAAGCGAAGGAGCCGCCGAAGAGATCGAACGAAGCGGTCTCCTCTCGCACTTGCGGGCCCGCAGGCTCGCCACTCCTGCCGGGGGCGAGTTCGGCGCTCGCGGTCGTTTGGCTCAAGGGGCTCGACAGCTCGTCTTGCGGATAGCTTCTTAGCTCGTCAGAGCTGCTCGCCGAAGGCACCGAGGAACGCTCGATGCCCTGGCCCCCCACCGGGTAGATGGTTATCTCCTTCCAGCCCACCCGGTCCGAGTAGTTGTCGTCGGTGTACTCGATTTTGGCTCCGGCGTCGGCGAGTTCACCGGTGAGGTCAACGTCGAGGCGAAGCACCTCGAGCGGTCCCTCGCCCGGAAGAAGCTCGGCCCCCGGTGGGCCGGCATCGAGTTTCACTACCTCCCCGTTCGCGGTCAGCGTCAGGTTGTCGACGATGCGCGGCAAGAGACTTTGGGCGTATTCGTCGAGCGCGTCTTGGTCGACGACTTGTCCCGATCGAATCCCGAGCTCCTGGATGGTGGGGATCTCGGCCATGTCCACGGCGTAGTGCACCACGACCTTGTCGGTCGCGACCTCGATTCCGCTGTACTGGTTGATCGTGAAGTTCCCGAGTGGATGCGCGCCGGCCCCTACCGGCACGGCCCATAGCGCACAACTCGCCAGTGCAACGAGCACCAGGAGCCGCCGACCCCGTCTCACCGCGAGCTCTCCAACTCTTCGAGGGTTTCGGCCGCCTTAGCTGCGTGCACGAACGAGAAGCTCGGGTTGATGTCAAGCGCGGTCGTCAGGTGCCGGCGCGCGACTCGGGTATGCCCGAGCTCGACGGCGATCATCCCCGCGTGGAACTGGAACAGCGCGCTCCGCGTTCCCAACCGCAGCGCCTCCTTCGAATACCGCCGGGCTTCGGTGTAGTCCCCACTCGCGTAGTGGGCCCACGCCAGCGCGTCGGCGACATGCACGCTCGGGCGTCGTTCGTATTCAGTTTTCGCAACCTCGAGTGCTCGGTCGGCGTTGCCGTGATCGGCATCGAAGAGCGCCTGCTCGAGATCGACGTTCACGCCGTTCGAGCGATACAGCTTTTCGACCGCAGCCACGAGCTCGTACTGACCGGCGGCCTCGTCGACCCGACCCGATGCCCGGTAGAGATCTCCGAGCAGGATCACGTATTCGGCCAGCGGTTGACGGCGAGTAACCCGCTCGAGGATGGTCGTCGCCCGCTGAAAGTCGCCGCGCGCCGCGGCGATCTTGGCGATGCCGAGGCGCGGGAGCACCGAAGAGGGATCGAGGTAGCTGCCCTGCCTATAGGCAAACGAGGCCGCGGCATGACGGCCGGAACTGAAGTAGAGCTCGCCGAGCTGATAGCCGGCCCAGGCCGCGTCGCTCGAGGTGCCCGCCGCGCCCTCGGCGAGCTTCATGAATCGAATCGCTCCCCGCACGTCGCCTCGCAGCTCGCGCGCGTAGCTGGCACGAGCGTAAGAGGACAGGTCGGGACGCAAATTCACCATCCTCTGGAACGCACGATCCGCTTCGTCGTAGAGCCCCAGCTCCAGATACGCGTCGCCGATGACGCCACGGATCGAAGCGTTGTCCGGGTTGATCCGCTTCGCTCTCCGGCCCCAGTCCAATGCCCCGGCGAAATCATGACGAGCGAGGTCCAGCGCGCCCATCCCCAGCATCGCCTCGAAGTTGGTGGCTTCCTCCAACTCGAGCGATCGCGTAAGAACCTTCTCGGCCTTGGGGTAATAGCTCGGGTCGGCGGAGACACGCGCCTTCTGGATGTAGGCGAGGCCCAACGTCGCAAGAGCGCCGGCGTCGTCCGGCTCGTTCCTCAGACTCGCCTGCAGCGCGCCGATGGCGACATCGAGGTCGGCGACCGATACCGCCGGTCCGAGGTAATCCTCCGCTTGCTGTGAGCTCGTGGGTTCGTCGCCCGAAGAAGAACCCGCACGAAACGGGCCGAACGCGCCGACGATAAGGAGTCCCAGCGCGATCCCCGCCGCGGACAGAGCCCTCAGCCTGTTGCTTTTCACCACCACTCCCTTTGAGCCCAGGAGCCGTGAGGTCTCGCGCGGACGACCCCACGGCTCTCGGAGCACTAGTTGTGCGGTGCCGGATCCGACCCCGGCTTGGGCAATCCGACGTAGGGGAACGAATCCGCGAAGTCGACGTCGTTGGCGTTGACGCCGTCGGCCAGATCGTTCGCCTGTCCGACGAGCTCGCCCATGACGACCTGCAACGAGATGTCGATCGCATCGTCGGGAAGACGACGGCCGTTCGGATACCCGGCGACGTCTCCACCGATGACGCCCAGAGTCGAGTACTCGGCGCAAGAGCCGGGCTCGCAGGGCGGAATCGACATGTTCAGCCGCAACTGCTCGCTGGGCGTCACGCCCGCGGGCTGGTTGAGTCCGTCCACGCCGGTGAGAAACACCGACACGAGATCGTTACGGGGCGGGTCGGGCTCCTCGAGCCCGGTCGCCGCACCGTAGATCGCCTCGATGAGCTTGGGAAGCTCGGGCTCGAGTACGTAGTCGAGGAACTGACCATCATCTTTGGGCAGCGAGCGGTTCCACTTGTCCTTGTCTTTCAGCGGGATGACGACCTCGTTCACCAACGGCATGCCGAGGCGCGACACCTGCTTGAACGGGCGCGTGATCCGCTTGCGGTTCTTACTGCCCTTGATCTCGACGGTCTGGCGCTCGGCATCGGACCACACCCCAACGATTGGGTTGTTGTCCGCGTTGCCGTTGCGAGCGAGGCTGTCCATCGGCACCTGAATCCCGATGGTGTTGACGCTGAACCCTGCCAGCGTGTCATCGCCGATCTCGCTGAAGTCGGCTCCATAGAGCAGGTCGAACACCCGGAGGTCGAGGAAGAACGGGTCGTCGGCCTGGCCGGCGAACGCCTGCCCCCCACCGGACATGGGGACGATGCCCTGCTCGCGCAGCGCGGCGTAATCGGGCATCGATGCCTCACCGACGTTGCTCGGCACCGCGACCGCATCGTTTACGAGCCTCGATGTCTCCGTGCGACGGCCCGATCGATCGATAAGTTGAACGTCGTAGGTCTGGAAGACGTTCAGGTTCTCGTCGTCGAGCGAAGTGACCGCACCGTTGTTGTAAAGGAAGGTGTTGCCGTTACGACGCTGATTGGAGAACTTGAAGCGGTAGGTCAGATCGACCTTTGCGTCGTGATCGTTGTCGACGTTGAGGTCGTAGCGCGCACCCTTTGCACCAAAGGGATAGAAGTTCGGGCCCCCCGCGGGCTCTTCGAACGGAACGAAGTTACTGAGAATAGTCACCATGTCGGGGTCGTCGGGTGATACGAACGCGTAGACATCCGTGTTGTCCACCTGAGGGTCGGCCGAGATGAGCGGTGCCTCTCTGTGGCTCGACGCGTCGCCCTCGGCCGGGCCGAAGGCGCTCGCGCCAAGACCCGCAACCAGGATCGCCGCCATGACTGCGATCACAATCCGACGCCTGAACGATGACCCAGCTACACCGGTACTCATAAGCAGACCTCCCGAGCCGTGCCACTCCCCTTAGGAGCGGCGACGACATGCGTTCGGCCGAGACCTTGCGTTGGATTGCCACGAGACCGATATAGGTCGATGTCGGCGCGCGCGAGTCGTGGCAAACGACTCGAATGGGATCGGTCGGTCGGCTACGAGCTCGAGCCGGCGGACTCGTCGTCGTCCGCGCCGGAGTCTTCCTCGACCAGGTCCGAAGCCGAGATGGCCGCGGCCCAGCCCTGCTCGGCGTCCTCGATCACCAGCCGCAGGATCCAGCCCTCGCCCACGTCGGGTTCGTCGAAGCGATAGAAGCTCAACTGGTCGAGCGTGGCCCCCAGGTCGTCCCAGTCCGGGGGCCACCTAAGATCGGCGATCAGCGATGACGTGTAGAGCGCCAGGAAACGTCCCAGCGCAGCACCGCGGCGCCTTCCGTACGCTCCCCCGCTGGCCCCCGCCCAGGCCATCCGTTGCAGGGCCTCCTCGGTGGTCAACGGACCCATGAGGAACCCGTCGACGGCCAGGGCCGAGGCCGCGCCGGCGGCATCTCCCTCGACCACCGCCGCGCGCGCCGCACCGTTGGATTCAGTGATCCACGGCAGCACGAGCTCGAGCAAGGCGTCCGCAAGTTCCGGCTCGTCGAGCTCGGCGGCCGCCGTTTGTTCTGCGGTCCGGCCGAGCCCGCCCCGCGGCTCAATTGTCTGCATTGGATCCTCCGGATCCCAGGGCTCGGCAACCTCGACCGCATCTCTGCGATAGGTCGCAAGACAGTAGGTGGGTTCGTAGTCGAGGAGCTGTAGGGGTAGCTCGAGGACCTCGGGATGCGCGAGCTCATCACCACCGAGCTTCTCGCCTCGCAAGACGCGTTCCTGCGCGACGTAGGCCGCGACCACACCGGATTCGAGGTGCTCGGCGAGCTCGCGCCAGATGTGTGACGACGCGGCCACCTCGGTCAGGGGCCCGAGCACGAAGCGGGACGCGTCGGGGCCGAGCACGCTGCCCGCGTAGTCGCCGGGGGCATCAAGCGCGAGCCGGTAGTCGATGTGATCGGCGATCGGCCATAGCTGCTTGCCGCGCTCGAGCGCCTCCTCGCACATCTCCGCCAAATCCACGAGGCGGTCCCAGGCACGCTGGCCCGCCAGGGAATCCACCGCGCCCAGCAGCGCGTTCAGATCGGCGGCTTCAACAAGCTCTTCAAGCTCTGGCATGACGCCCGAGCGTACTCCGCAGGGGCCTAGTCGACCTTGTCCAGGGAGTCGGGCTCGTGCGCGGCTTCCTCGCCGGTCTTGTCGCTGGCCACGACGAACTTGGGCCGTTCTTCGGAGGCATCGACGGTCTGATCCTTGATCTTCGTGCGGGCCGTCAGCTTCTTGGTGACCTTGCCGCGCTCCTTGCCGCGCGGACCGTTGAATTCGACGGTTTCACCGATGCGAAACGTCTTGGGCATGCTTCATCCTCTCTTGGGTCAGGCGAGCCTGTCTAGTACCTTGCCGGCGGCGCGATGAGCGATGCCGTAAACCGTCAGCATCGGGTTCACACCCGACGCGTTGGGGAACGCGGAGGCGTCGGCGACGAACAGGTTGAGTACCTCGTGCGTTTCGTTGCCGGGGTTGATCGCCGATGTCGAGGGATCGGTCCCCATCCGGCACGAGCCCATCTGATGGTACGAAGCGAGCGTTGCCGCGCCTCCGCCGTAGCCCATGCGCGTCGTGGCCTCCACCCAGTTCTCGTACGCGCCCGGCAAACCCGGGACGTACGACGGAGATCGCTTGTGAAACGAATAGATCTTGCGCGCGCCGGCGGCCTCGATGATGCGGGCGGAATTCGCAACCCCTTCGGCGATGCGTCGTTCGTCGTCGACGCTCAGCTTGTAGTCGATCCGCGGGCGGCCGTCGCGCCCGATCTTCACCCGTCCCGCCGAGGCGTCCCGCGACAACGCCGCACAAAACCCGACGTTTCGATACTGGTCCATCAGCGCTCGGTGATGGGCGGCGGAGCGCCACGTCATCGCCATCGCCCACGAGCCCGGGTGCACGGGCACGGTCTCGAAGATCGGGCCCCATCCTCCGTCTCGGTGACGAAACTCGTTGGAGTAGCGGGCCTGCAGCGTGCCCTCCCACACGCGCACCTCCTCGTCGAAGACGCCCCAAGCCCCCGTTCCGGGATGGAGGTGAAGGTTGTGACCGACCTGGCCGCGCAGACCCGAACGCAACAAGAGGGCCGGCGTCTCGATCGCGCCGCAGGCGGCCACCACGGCACGGGCGTTGACGACGAGACGATGCGCACCCACGCGACACTCAACGCCCGTCGCCCGGTCGTCGTCGATGGCGACTTTGTCGACCTCTGCGCCGACGACCAAGCGAGCACCCGCGTCGAATGCGTCCTGGAGGTAAACGCGCATGGTCGACTGCTTGGCGCCCACCCGGCAACCGAAGCCGCAATACCCGCACGCCTCGTCTTGAGTACAGCCGCGCACCGCGCGCGGCATCATGTCGACGTGCCACCCGAGCTTCTTCAACCCCTGCTCGACGATCTCGTCGCGCCGACCCGCCGCCGAGGAGTCGGTGTTGACTCCGATGCGCTCGGCCACCGCATCGAGGTGCTCCTCGAACTCGCCTGAGTCGAAGGCATCGATGCCGGATACCTCATGCCACTGCTTGAGGACATGCGCAGGTGTTTTGAACGAGGTCGTGTAGTTGACGACGGTGCCACCTCCGAGGGTCGAACCGGCAATCACCAGCACGCCCATATCGGAGGTGGTCAGCGTCGAGCCGTACAGATAGAGCTCGCGCATGGCGTCACCCTCGCGGTGATGAAAGTCTCTCTCGCTGTAGTAGCCGCCCTTCTCCAAGACGATGACATCGAGTCCGGCCTGCGCGAGGCGAGCCGCAACACACCCTCCTCCCGCACCGGAGCCCACCACGACCACGTCACAGGAGAGGGTCTCGTCCGACGCGATGGATATCGGCTCCAGCGTCTTGGCCCGGTCGGGCGGTCCACCCAGGGGGCCCGGATAGCCGAGACGATCCCAGGCCGCACCGGGGTAAGCGTAGAGCGCTTGAGCCGAGAGCGTGGCGAGCACGCTTCCCAGCCGCCGCCGAGCTGCTAGCCGGCTGTTGATCCATTTCTGCAACAGGGACTCGGCCTCGGTTGCGGACAGCCACGAAACGGGGAGGGGCCTGCCCGTCAGAGCGAGAGCTCCGGAGCGCGTGTCGAGCGCTCGCAATGTCGCAAGCAGCTGCGATCGCTCGGAGGTCGAAGCGAGGCTTCCAACCGACGCGAGAACTCGCGAAGGAACCTCCGGCGTGTAGTCCGCACCCAACGCGCCGCGCGCGAGCGCGGCAAGAACCGCGTGGACCGAACTAGACGCTTTGGCTGAGGTGGTCATGAAGAATTTGTACCGCAGTAGCTCCAATTGCGCGAGCCTGATGCCGATGGCGACGACCACGGTGATCACGGGCTGCCGAGCACTGCTGGGATCGGAGCTTCGAATCGTCGACGGTGCGACCGTCGTGCTCGAGGGCGATCGCATCCTCGCCGCAGGGAGCGCGGCGGAGCTATCCGCGCCTTCTGACTCCGAGCTCGTCCACGCCGGCGGGCTCACGTTGATTCCAGGCTTCATAGACGCTCACGTGCATATCGGCTTCGCCGCCCCGGGCGATGTGTTGAGGCACGGTGTGACGACGGTGCGCGACCTGGGCTGGCCCCCCAAGAAGATCTGGCCCCTGGTCGAGGCGTCGAGAGCGAGCGACTTCGACGGCCCCGAGGTGCTGGCCGCCGGTCAGATGATCACGGTCTCGCGCGGCTATCCCACGCGCGCCGGCTGGGCGCCCCGCCATACCGGATTGCCGGTTCGATCCCCCGCAGAGGCGACGGAGGCCGTGGCGGCTCAGGCCGACGCAGGCGCATGCGTCATCAAGGTCGCCCTCAATCCTCTGGTGGGCCCGGTGCTCGACCTCGAGACCCTCACGGCGGTCGTCCGTGCCGCCCACGATCGCTCTCTGCGCGTCACGGGCCACACCTACGCGCTCGAGGAGTTGCACAAGGCGCTCGACGCCGGCATGGACGAGCTCGCCCACATGCTCATGAGTCCGGAGACGATTCCGCCCGCGACTATCGAGCGCATGATTCGACGGTCGATGACTGTAGTGCCCACCCTCTCGTGCTTTTTCGGCTCGGATCAGGAGATCGCGGTGGAGAACCTTCGCTCGTTCACCCGCTCCGGTGGACGCGTCATCTACGGAACCGACCTCGGCAACGAAGGTCCGCGCCCGGGAATCGACCCCCGGGAGGTCGATGCCATGAGTCGAGCGGGCATGGCTCCCCTGGAGATCGTCGCCTCCGCCACGGTTCGCTCCGCCCGCTATCTTGGGCTTGACGACCGCGGAGTGCTGGAGGCTGGTCGCCGTGCCGACGTGATCGCCGTGAGCGGCGACCCCTTAGCCGACGCCCTATCGCTTACGGACGTCGCGCTGGTCTGGCGTGGTGGCCGCCTGGTGAAGTAGCGAAGTGGCCGGTTCGCCGCGGGCGCTAAGGAGCCTTGACCTCGACGATCTTGACCTTCAGGTCGCCGGCGGGCACCTTGGCCACGACGGTGTCGCCCGCCGAGCGGCCGACCAAGGCCCGGCCGAGTGGCGAGTCGGGCGTGAGCACGTCGTGTTCGCCGCCCTTCTCCTCGCGCAGCCCAAGAAAGTAGGTCTCGACGTCATCGTCGCCCTGATAGCTGATCGACACCAGTTTTCCAGGCTCGATAACCGCGTTGTCGGTGGTCTGAATGATCTCGGCGTTCTCGATCATCGAGCGCACCTGACGAATCCGGCTCTCGTTGAAGCCCTGCTGGTCGCGCGCCGCGTGATACTCGGCGTTCTCGCTGAGATCGCCGTGCGAGCGCGCGGTGGCGATGTCGTTGACTATTCGCTGCCGCTCTTCGCCCTCTCGGTGTGACAGTTCCTCGGTGAGGCGTTCGAACGCAGCCTGCGTAAGTGGAACCTTCTTTGATTCGGTCATAGCGACCCATCTTATGATGCCGCCATGACCAACCGACTCGAGGGCAAGGCGTGCATCGTGACGGGGGCGGGACGCGGTATCGGCCTCGCGATCGTCAAGGCCTTCGCCACCGAAGGCGCCCGTGTGGTCGTTAACGACGTCGACAAGGAGGCCGCCGATGCAGCGGTCGGCGGGCTCGTGGCCGCCGGCGGGAAGGCCGTCGCGAACTACGATCCGATCGGAAGTGTCGACGCTGCCCAGAGCGTCGTCCAGAGTGCGCTCGACGGCTTCGGCCGGCTCGACGTTCTCGTCAACAACGCCGGAGTGCTGCGCGACAAGATGACTCACACGATGACCGAGGAGGACTTCGACCTGGTCGTAGGGGTGCACTTGAAGGGCACCTGGGCATGTGGGCGGGCCGCGATCCAGCACTGGCGTCCGCTGGCCAAGTCGGAGGCGGCCGCGGGAACTCCCGCGCATCGCAAGATCATCAACGTCACCTCCGCGTCGGGCCTGATGGGTGCCGTGGGCCAGGGCAACTACGCCGCCGCCAAGATGGGGATCGTGGGACTCACCAAGACATGGGCGAAGGAACTCGGGCGCCTCAACATCAACGTCAACGCGATCGCGCCGGCCGCGCTGACTGCGATGACGGAGCCACTGGTGCAGGATCCCGAGGCGGCGAAGACGCGGCTAGCTCGCTTTGCTATGGGTCGCTACGGGACTCCCGAGGAGATCGCTCCCAGCTTCGTGTTCTTCGCATCGCAGGAATCCGACTACATCACCGGTCAGGTGCTGTGCGTCGACGGAGGCCTGGTCATCTAGTAGCGCCGCCTCTACGCCGAGAGCCGTTCGGCAAAGCCCTTGTAATCGACGATCAAGTCGTGCTCGTCCACGGAAACCTCGAAGGCCCGTCCCGAACCCAGCGACTTGTACTCGTAGAGATTGACGTCGAGACGCGTGTAGCGCTGGTTCGAGAGCGTCACCTCGAGGGACGGGACGTCGACCCACGCCGCCTTGATATCCGCCGACTCCCCCACCTCGAGCCCGAGGCGACGAATCGCGTGCGTGTTGGTGCACGGAGTCGACACGATGTCGACATCGAGGCAGCCGTCCAGGTGGGGCTGGTGCACTCCGTCGACCTTCCACGAGCCTCGCCCGTCTCCGGTCAAATCGACGTGACGGGGCCTGCCGGTAGACAACACCTCGGCGACGAGCGATCGCGACCTCCAGCCGGCGTCGGCCGCCACCGCGAAGTTCACGGAGTACGAGGTAGAGCCGTCCACAATGACCTCGGCCCCGAACGCCTCGCTACCATCCGGGTCGAGGACGAAGGTCACGAACCCAAGCCCGTGGTCGACATCGACGCGACGCCAGGCCGCGCCATGAATCTCGGTCATGCGCAGACCATAGCTGCACGGCGGGCTTCGAGCCTTGGGTAGGCTGCCTGGCACTCGAGCCAAGGAGAACTTCGCGGTGAAAAGAGAGCACGAACCCGGATCACCCGAGGAGTACATCGTTGGGCACCGCGAGGGCATGGAAGCCGTGGTCATTCGCATCGGCGCCGGCGAGGCTCAGCTGGTGTTGGTCGACTCGCAGGGAGGCTGGGATCGCTGGGTATACGAGTCGGTCGACGCGTGCACCGCGAAGGCCGAGGAGCTCGGAATCTCAGACGTTCACGTGGGCGAGTACCCGGAGAAGACGCGCGTGCGCATGAACGCCCACCAGCGCACCGAGGAGAGCTTCGCGGCGGGCGCCTATCCGGAGCAAGGCGTCGTCGGGCCGGTCAACTCCTATCCGGAGAATCGTCCTCGCCCGGAGGCTCCTCATGAGGAGAGATCCGAGGCGGAGGAGAGCTCGTAACACTTTCTCCTTGCGATCCCGCTCGGCGGCGTTCGCGCACCACCTTCGCGGAGTAGACGCCGCCCGCAGCCACCGGGTAGCGCTTGACCAGCTTTCCAAAGACGATCGTTTGAAAGAATCGCTTGAGCGGGGCGCGGGTGGGCGGGAAGATCAGCACCAGCCCCACAACGTCGGTGAGAAAGCCGGGGGTAAGCAGCAACGCCCCTCCGAACAAGATCAGGAACCCGTCGGTGAGCTCCTTGCTCGGAATTCCACCCGCGGCCAGCACCTCGCGGGCTCGGAAGTAGGTGGCGGTCCCCTCTCGCTTCAACAGCCAGGTACCTGCGACCGACACCGCTATGAGCGCCAGCAGAGTCAACCCGATGCCGATCTGGTCGGCGACCTGGACGATGACGTAGAGCTCCGCGATGGGAACAATCAGCAACACAACGAGCAACACGGCGGCCATGGCCCAAGTATCGACCCTTCGGTGATCTACGAACACCCGCACCGTTGTTGAGGAATAACTCCGGCGCTCCCATCGGTCTGCTATGACTGGGCCCATGCTGACCAAACCGTCTCTGCAGACCCTGGAGTTCGACGAAGCGCTCAACGCAGTGGATCGGGGCGCCGCGTTCATCGACCTACGCCCGGTAGCGTCCTATTTCGAGGTGCACATCCCCGGGTCGATTCCGCTCCTTTACGAGTTTGGGCCGGGCCTCGCCTCACGAGCGCGCGACTGCCTGCCTCTGAGTCTTTCGCTCGTGCTGCTGGACCTGGGTCATGGGGACGGCGCTCACGCGGCCGCGTCGCTGAGGGGCAAGGGATTCACCGTGCTCGGCAAGGTCGACGACGGCATCAACCAGTGGGCGGCCGAGCGCGGCACACCGCGGTCGACCGAGGTCGTTGCTTCCGCGGTTGGCGTGGTGGTCGATGTAGGCGACCCGGGAGCCGAGGCGGGCGACGACGCCCTCCACATCCCGGTAGAGCAGTTGTGGAGCCGAGTCGCCGAGTTGGGCGACCACGAGCAGCTCATCGTGGCAAGCGGCTACGGGGTCCGGGCCTCGGTGGCCGTCGGGATTCTCGAACGAGCCGGCCACGAGGTTTCGATCTGGAGCACCCGCCACTAAGCCCTAGCCGCCCTCCTCCATTCCCTTGGCTATCAGAAATCCGCGCGCCCTCTCGGTGAGGGGATAACGATTGACCAGCTCCCAGAACTCGTCGGAGTGGTCGGCCACCTCCAGGTGCGCCAGTTCGTGAACTATCACGTAGTCGCGCACCCAGTTCGGATAGTCCGCAAGAACGAGGGACAGGCGAATCTGGGACTCCGCCGGCGAGCAGTATCCCCATCTGGACTTCTGGGTTTCGATCCACTCGATGCGGTCCACCGAAATGCCCCCCAGATAGAGGTTCGACAGCTCGCGCGCCCGGCGGGCCAAGGCGCCGTCGGTGTTGAGCCGGTCGCGCTTCTTGCGCTCGGACATTCGCAGCGCCATCTTGGTAACCCATTCCTGCTCCTCGGCCCGGCTGAGGCGAGCGGGGATGGAGACCACCAACGCGTCGCCGATGATCTCCGCCGAGATGGTCTTCTTGCGCCGCGCGCTGCGGCGGACCTCGATGCGGCTGAACTCGCTCTCGAGCCCGGGGGTGTCGAAGGGCAGACGGTTGCTGGGCATGGGGGCATCCTATGGCGGGGGCGGCCGGAGCCGCCTTTTTGTTCTTTGGGCACAACTCCTGCGTGTGATTCTGTACCCTCTCGGGCCTTGCACGGTTATGTGAAAGAGATCACAATGTGGTCTAACGACAAAACACAATCGAATAGATCTCTATCTGAGCCCCCTCCGTTTTCCGCCCATCCCCCCGACGGAGGGGGCTCCTTCAATTCTCGCCGCATCCCGGTTTCCGCGACTCATTGGCCCGGCTCCCCCGGAGCGACCACCAGTTCGTCGAGCGCCTCCTCGATCCTCCCTTTGAGCAGCGAGCTGACCTGTTGATCCACGAGCCACTCGAGCACCGCTCGGGGATTCCGGCCCAGGTCCATGATCCGGTCCTTTCCGTGCCCGAGTGCGCCGCGAATTCCGCGCGAACGCAGCAGCTTCCACAGCATCGAGCCCTCGCGTAAGGCGATCTGCAACGAATTCTTGGACTTTCCGATAGGAACGAGCATCAGTGCCGCCTCCTCTGCCAGCGACCAGACCCGAGGCACCAGGTTCGTCGCGGACGAGAGCCGCCGTCCCCATCCCCAGATGTCGTGGTCGCGCTCCTCGAGACAGGGAAGCCGCGCTCCCCTCAGGAAGCTGTGCGTAACCGCGAGCGCCTCGGAGTCGCCGACGATCCCCGAGTGACGCGAGGGCAGGTTCTTTAGCTTGGCAATCGTGCTCAGAAAACCGCCATCGATTCCGCGGTTGGGTTCGCCGGGAAACAGAGCGTGGTCCGCGGGCACCACGGCATCGAACTTTCCCTGAAGAGCCAGCACCCTGGTTCCGTACACGATGTCGTCGGTTGCAAGGTCTTCGAGGAAGGTCGAGTCCGGCTCCATCTGCCGGATCGACCGTGCGTAGGGGTCGGGGAAGAACCTTGAAGCGGCGTCGAAGGCCCTGTTGAGCACCGCTTCGCTTAGCAGGATCTCGGGCCGGACGATCTTCACCGGCAATGGCAGGTCGATCGCAGAGCCGTCCTCGTGCACCTCGTGCAACCCCTTCAGCGCCAGCTCGCCGGTCGGTGTCTCCGCGATGCCGTCGACGATTCCCGCGCCCGGCGCTCCCAGATGAGGCGTCGCGAGCGTTACCAGGTGCTCGACCGCAGGTCTCTTGGTGCTCCAGCCGCGATCGGCGGTCTCCAGGTAATAACGAGCGACGAGACCACCCTGCGAGTGAGCCAGGATGTCGACCTTCGAGCCGGGGTGCTCGCGAGCGATCCGCTGCATTAGCAGGTCGAGCCGGTGGGCGGACTCCCTGAGATCGGCGAACGTGTCAGACGGGTCGTAGTGTCGCG
Source organism: Actinomycetota bacterium (assembly GCA_050693975.1). GTDB lineage: Bacteria > Actinomycetota > CADDZG01 > CADDZG01 > WHSQ01 > WHSV01. The sequence continues at coordinate 10,482 of JBOGWV010000218.1, read as the reverse complement.
GGTCATCGGAGTAGGAGAAGACATAGGACCTGGAAGGGTCGTAGCCGAGACTAGGACCCATTCCCGCTACCTCCTCGGTCGACCCCGATTGCCAGCCGGTGTTGACACCGCCAACCATTACCACGACGTTGTCGTTCGGCGCATCGCGATAGTCGGGCAGCTTGAGGAGGCTGCGCTTCGTGCAGCCGAGGGTCGAACGACCGCCGGTCTCCTCGCCGGTCAACGATTCCGGCTCCGCAAGCGGGATGAGATGGATGGCCTCGCCCAACTCGATCGGGCCGAGGTAGAGCTGCGGGTCGACGTAGACGTCGTCCAACTTGACGCCGAAGTGGAGCTCCGGCCCCGAGGTGCCGATCCAGTGCCCCTGATCGACACGGTCGCCTCGCCTAACGAATAGCTCGGCCATGCCCGTATAGGTGGTCTCGAGGCCACCGGTGTGGGCGATTGTGACCGCGCCGGTGCCCGGCACCGGACCCGCGAACGTCACCGTTCCCGAGCCGGCGGCGCGCACGCTCGCGCCGTCGACCACCGCATAGTCGACGCCGCGGTTGCCGGGCCCGAACTCGCCCTTGGGAAGTTCGAAGCCCCGTTTGATCGGCGCATCGACCGGCGGGATCAGCCACTTCTGGGACTGGGCCTGAGCCACGGCGGCCGTCTGTGGCAGCGCGGCGACGATCAGCGCTAGGGCCAACGAGAGCCTCAGCAACCTGCGGGAACCGCGCCCGGTGAGAGCCATTCAGCCAGCATGGCGGGGAGCGCGAAGGCCGTCTGTGGCGCGCGCCACACCTGCGAGGCTATTTCCGTGGGGGCTTAGAGCACTACTTGACCCCGGAAGCTCCCGTCGCTCCCTTCTTCACCTTCACCGAGAGGAACCTGAAGCCGTCGACCACTCCGTCGAGCTCGGCCGTCTTCTGCTGCTGGAGCCTGCCACGCCGGCTCACCAAACTGGCGGTGAGCTCGTTTCCCTTCGGCGCGTCCTCCAGGGACTCGATCAGCTCCTCGAAGCTCTCGATCTTGCCCCCCGTGGGCGAGGAACACCCCTCGAAGCAGAAGATGTCAAATCCGCCACCGCCCCCGCCTCCCAGCTCGACAAAGCCTCCCCTGAAGCGGCGCGAAAGCTGGAAGCGCAGGGGCACCGTCTTGTTTTCGCCATGTGTAACCGAAACGAGCCTCACCTTCAGGAATAACTTGCCGCCCGGTCGCACCGAAACGCGACGGCCCCCGGTGAAGTCTCGGTTGTTCGTAGAGTGGAGCACCTTCGAGATGCGATATCCGCTCGGCTCGTCGTCGACGGTTGCTTCGACATCCACACTCCCGAAGTCGATCTCCGTGAACCTGTTCTCGAGCAGCGTGATCAACTGGCCGAAGAGCTCGGACGATGACGTGATCGAGATGTCGTACTGGCTGGAATAAAGGTTGGAGCGTGTCAGGGCCCAGGGCTCGCCGTCCTCGGTCGTGCCCGTGACCGTCCAGGAAACCTCGGAGCTCCCCTCGCCGATCTCGTCGAAGGTCGAATCGATGTTGGTGAAGAGGTGGTAAAAGCCCAGTGTGGGGAGGAAGTCATCGGTGGTGCTCAGGCTCTCCCCCACTCGCGTCTTGTTGAGATCGCTCGCAGTAACGCTGGTGTTGACCGGTCGCAGATCCGGAGCCACGCCCATCAGACCGCGGATCCCCGCCAGCCGATCCTGGTCGATGATCCCTACGGGATCGGTGATGTCGGCGAGCTTGTAGGACCCGAAGTCGTCTTCGACGATCGTATGTGCCGAGGCCTCGTTGGCGCCGAGCTGGGTCTTCCCGGTCCAGCTGAACGGGTGCCCGAAAGCCACCGACTTGTCGTCGCACACCAGCGTCGTGGTGCCGATCCCGGCAAAGGTCACGTCGCCGTAAGACAGCGCCGCCGCGAAGTTGTCGCCGGCTCCGACGGAGCCAAGCTCCACTTGTGGTCCGGCCGCGTGAGACGAGGTTCCCGTGCCCGGCAGGTACTTGTTGCCCTCCTTCTTGATCGCCTTCGCGAGCACATCGAACCCGCGGGCGCTCATCCCCGAGACGCTCAATGGGGCGCGCAGCCGGGTGAAGGTGGCGCTGTCACCCGAGCCCGACGAACGCTCGTTGACCCTGCGAGCGAGTCCGCCCGAGACGGTGACCTTGCGCGCCGCTGCGGTTTCGATCCCCGACGGGTAGTCCAGCAGCTCCATCATGTCCTCGGCCGGAGTCAGCCCCGCAACCGGCGACTTGCTGAAGGACAGACCGAACGCGACGGCGCCCATCAGCCGGCCGTCGTCCGCGTAGACGGGGGAGCCCGACATCCCGAACCAGATCCCGGCCCGGTCGATGGCCGGGCTCGAGGCGCGGACCACGATCATGTCGCGACCCGGCGCCACGCCGTCCTCGAGCACGCCGAGAACCTCGACGTCGAAGGGCTCCGGCTCGGTACCCTCGGAGACCGTGAACCCCTTTCCGGTCATCCCCTTTTCGACCTCAGAGGTCGGCATCGCCTGGGGACAGTCCACAGGGGCCACGACCTGAGCGGTGGCAGACCCGGGCACCAGCCCGGTAGCGGCGAGAGCAACCACGGCCGTGGTCGCCAGGATCCGTGCGTTAACAACCCGGTCCACGAGTTTCATTCTCCACCCCTAGCTAAGGAGCGGGCTGAGCCCGCCGTCATCTGTGGTGATTCTCTACCTCTGGTTCTCTGACGTCCCGTACTTTGGAAAAGTTGCATCGAAGGATTTCCGGGCCTGAATACACTCGCGTCCATGACGACAGTCACGTTGATCCCCGGAGACGGAATCGGACCCGAGGTCGCGGCCGCGACCAGGCGAGCCGTCGACGAGCTCGGGACCGGAATCGAATGGGACGTGCACGAGGCGGGGGTCCTGGCCATCGAGACGCACGGCAACCCACTGCCTCCGCACGTCCTCGACTCGATCAAGGAAAACAGAGTCGCGATCAAGGGGCCGGTTACGACTCCGGTCGGAACCGGCTTTCGCTCGATCAACGTCGCCCTGCGCCAGGAGCTTGATCTGTTTGCGAGCGTGCGGCCGTGCCGCCTCTACGAGGGGGTTCCGTCGCGCCACGACCAGGTGGACATCATCGTGGTGCGCGAGAACACCGAGGATCTCTACGAGGGCATCGAGTTCGAAATGGGCTCGCCCGAGGTCGAGAAGCTGCGCGGCTTCCTCAAGTACATGCACGGATTCGCCATCCGCAGAGATGCGGGGGTGTCGATCAAGCCGATATCGATCACGGCGACGCGTGACATCGTCAACTTTGCCTTCGAACTGGCTCGCAAGCACGGCCGCAAGAAGGTCACTCTCGGCCACAAGGCGAACATCATGAGGTTCTCGGACGGCGTGTGGTTGGAGACCGGCGAGAAGAGCTCGACGGAGTACCCGGACGTCTCCTTCGACGAGATGCAGGTCGACGAGATGGCCATGGCGCTGGCGTGGATCCCCAAGGACCTCGACGTGCTGGTGCTTCCCAACCTCTACGGAGACATCATCTCGGACCTCTGCGCGGGTCTCGTCGGGGGCCTCGGCGTCGCGCCGGGAATGAACCTCGGCAAACGCTACGCGGTGTTCGAGCCGACCCACGGGTCGGCGCCGGACATAGCGGGCCAGGGCATCGCCAACCCGCTCGCCATGATGCTGTCGGCGACACTCATGTTGCGGCACCTCGACCGCTTCGAGCACGCCGATCGCCTCGAGCGCGCGGTGGCCACGGTGCTGAGAGAGCGCAAGGTGGTCCCCGGTGATCTGCGGCCCGCTGGTGCGTCGGCGACGACCAACGCGATCACAGAGGCCGTCGTCGCTGCGATTCAAAACGGTTCCTGATGGACGACCTGCGCCGGGCCCTCGATTTCATGAACTGGGTCGAGAATCGATGCTCGACTCGCATCGAGCCGTGGCGCTGGGGCGTTGCGGTGTTCAACGACGACTTTCCCCGCGTCTTCGACTTCAACTTCCTGCGCCTCGTTGGAGTTCCCGACGACTTTGATTTCACCGAGCTCATGGACGAGGCCTTCCGCAGGCATACCGCGGCCGGCCATAAGCACCGCAAGATCGTCATCGAAGACGAGGCAATGGGACGCTCGCTCCAGACGCGCTTCGGGTCGGGGGGCTGGGATGCGGCCGCGCTCCTCGTGATGATCTTGCGCGGCGAGGAGATCACCCCACCGGACGACGACAGGGTCAGAGAGCTGACCCTGGCCGAGTTACGAGAGGTACGGGCCGCGTCGCTCGCCGCGGGGCCCATTGGACGCGATCCGGAAGCGATGCGGCAGCTTCTAGACAAGGACGCGGCCTTCGTCACGGCCGCCAACGGTCGTTTCATCGGGGGGCTGGTGGACGGGCGTCCGGTCAGCTCGGCCGACCTCTACTCCGATGGCGCGACCGCTCAGGTCGAGGCCGTGCTGACGCTCGAGCCCTATCGCAAGCGGGGCCTGGCCACCGCGGTGGTCAAAGCGGCGGTCGGCACCGCGCTGGCCGAGGGCCACGACTTCGTCTTCTTGATCGCGGACGCCGACGATTGGCCCAAGGACATGTACGCGCGCCTGGGCTTTCAGCCCGTGGGCATCTGCTGGGACTTCACCAAGTCCCAGGGCTGAGCTCGGCTAGGCGTCGTGCCAGCGGGCCATATGATCCGCGTGCGTGCCCAGGTACGACCCCTCTTTGAAGAAATGGTCGTAGAAGTCCAGATCGAGATGATGGGCCTGCACGTAGTTGAGGATCATCAGCGTCGGCACCGTGCCCGGCCACTTGCCGAAGGTGTCGAACACATACTGCGCCATGGTCGTTACGCAGGCCTTGAACTCGGCTGAATGAACCTCGGCTGAGCCTCGCACTCCGGGGCTGTCGCTCCAGGCCCCCGGCGTGTTGCGGTTGAAGGGGCCGCCCGAGCCGAACTTGCGCTGGGCAAAGGCCTCGACCGCCGCGGCCATGTCGGGATAGTGCGGCGGGCACATCGCCTCGAAGACACCTTCGAGACCTGTCGGGTTGGGAGTCGACCAGCGCTCGTCGGAGTCGAAACGAAAGCCGAGCCCGGGGACCTCGGGATCGCCCGATGCACCGAGCATCGAGAAGCGATCCACCCCGTCGAACATCCATCCGCCGAGCCCCATCGCCTGCAGCGTGAGAACCCCCGCGTAGCAACTCGTCGCTAGCTCGGCGACGGCCTCCGACAGCATGTACTGGTCGAAGAACGTGAGCGGCATGGGCTCGTCGATGTCCACCAGCGAACCGAAGGCCTCCATTCCTGGGATGGCTTGGTCGTTGACGTCGTCGTAGATGCAGTAGCCGTTCTGTACCAGGAAGCAAAGGCCGGCGAGGCCCTGCTGGGCAAGATCCGCCACCGGAATCACGAGCAGCGAGCCGGGAACGTTCACGCACCAGGTGTTGTGGCCCTCGAGGTAGGGCTCCTCGCGCGGCAGGTGGATGCGCCCGTCGGAGAGCTTTCGCAAACGGTCGCGGTGACGCTCAATCATGAGCTCGATGGTCACCTCTTCTACGGCGGGATCGACGAGTGCTCCGGCATCGCGCGTCGGGAAAAAGTAGGTGCCGGAGTCGTCCGTGCAGAACAGCTCGGCGACGTGAAAGCCGGCGGCCGAGGGAAAGGTGCGTCCGGCGGCCGCGCCGGCATAGTTCGCCATATGGGGCGCGTAGCGTTCGTTGCGGGTGATGGAGTAGTGCCACCCGGTGGTGCCACCCATCGAGCTGAGCACCATCATCCGCTCGAGCACGGTAAGCGGCATGGGCTCGTGCTTGGACTTATAGGCGAGAGGTCCGTCCGGAATCTCGTCGCCCAGCGCGAAGCGTCGCGAGCGGCGGCCGTAGAGGGCGGCGAGGAAGGGGAACTCGGCAACCTCTCTGAGGACGTCCATGGACACGCTCGGCTCCGCGTCTGTCTGGCTCATCTCGCTGTCCCTTCCCGCCCGGCTCCCCGCCTCCGACGCACTCACGCTACCGACGCCGTCTCCGGAGGGCCACAGGGATAAGCCGCCCAACCCACCCAATCTTCTAAGGCCGGTTGGTCTAGAGAAACCTTCAGAAGTCTTTCTGGCGACCCCCCGAATCGGGCCGAAAAGTGGGGTCGTCACACTCCTCACGTGATTCACCCGGGTGACCTGTTCCACGGGGTGAAGAAGAGACGGCGCTGTCATGAATTGATGAGTCACTCAATCGCCTCGAATAAAGGGGGTTTCGGACAGGGAGACTCGATCATCGACTGGAGTTTCGGAGATGTTATCTGGGCGATGTTCATCTTCTTCGGCGGGGTTCTGTTCATCTGGATGTTTGTTGCCGTCTTCACCGACAATCTTCCGGCGGCACGACATTTCAGGATGGGGGAAGGCGGGTTGGACTGCTCTGGTGTTCGTGCTGCCAATCCTCGGCATCCTCATCTACATGCATGGTGGGCCGGCCGGTGAGATAGGACGCTAGACGCTGGGAGCTACGGCCACTGGCCATCGAGCAACTACTCCGCCGCCGATGAGATCTCCAAGCTCAACGAACTCCATACGAAAGGCGCGATCTCAAAAGCCGAGTACGAACACTTGGGGGAAACAGCCCTCGTTTAGGAGGTTGAAATGTGCCGTTGGCTGGTTTATTCGGGTAGTCCTATCCGGCTCGAGGAAGTCCTGTCAAAGCCGGCCAATTCGCTCATAGAGCAGAGCATGCATGCACGGATGGGTGTGGAACCGACGAACGGTGACGGATTCGGGGTCGGCTGGTATGACGAGGGAGGGTCGCCTGTAGTTTTTCGGGGGACTGGGCCCGCGTGGAACGATCGCAATCTTCGTGCGCTTTCAGGTCACATCGAGTCTTCGCTATTTCTTGCTCATATACGCGCCTCCACCGGCACGGCAGTCCAGCAGACGAATTGCCACCCCTTTCAGTACGGAAAGTGGCTGTGGGTTCACAACGGGTTGATACGCGACTTCGCCAAAGTCAAGCGCGACCTCGTGCTCGCGGTCGACCCAGATTTGTACAGATCAATTGAAGGATCGACGGATTCCGAGTTGATGCTGTTCTTGGCGTTGACTTTTGGATTGGATGTCGACCCACCCGGCGCGGTTGAACGAATGGTCGGATTCGTCGAGGAGGTCGGACACCGTCATGGCGTCGAGCAACCGATTCAGATGACGGTGGGTGCCACGGACGGCGATCGCGTGTGGGCCTTTCGCTACTCGAGCGAGAGAGAGTCCCGCTCGCTTTTCTTCAGCACGGACCTTGCGACGCTTCGTGAAATGCATCCCGACTTTGAATTTGGAACGCTCTCAGACGAGACGCGGCTGGTCGTTTCAGAACCGCTCGGCGACCTCGTTGGCGCGTGGAACGAGGTTCCAGAATCGAGCTATGGCATCATCCAGAAGGGGGCCGACGAACTCAAGCCCTTCAAACCTCAGACCCCTTAGAGCCCATCGGAGAAGAAAGTCCGCTCATTGGAGAGCGGGATGCCTTTTTGCCCGCAATGCCGAGCCATTGCTGCGATCACCCGGGTGAATCGCCTCGTGGGTGAGGGACGGGCAAGGCCAACCTTGCCACCATGGCCAAGGACCCAGACCACAACTAAATCGGAGCTTGGATGAGGCGACAGTTGATTGGATTACCACGAACCAACGGAACGCGTAACGGCAATGGTGCCGGGACGTTGGGCGAGATCCATTCGGCGGATCTTTCAATCCAAGAGGATCGCGGCGGGCACCTCAGGCCGGCCAATCGAGATCTATCCCTGGGCGTAGAGGAAGAATTCTTCCTGGTCGATCTCGAGGACGGATCGCCGGTGCCATGGGCCGATAAACTATGCGCATCGATGCCAACAGCACTCGAGGGAAGGGTTGTTGGCGAGTTGTATCCCTGCGCCGTCGAGATCGCTACTCCGATCTGTCACGACCTCGATGACCTCAAGTCGTCGCTGACCAAGCTTCGTACCGAGACGGCCGCCCGCGCAAGCAAACTTGGCATCGGCCTACTGGCTTCGTCAACGCATCCCGACCTACCGAGGGAGCGAATGCTTCCACGAAATGTCTCCAGGTACCAGCGTCAGAGTTCGGAATATCGTCACTTGATCGTCGAACAACAAGTAGTTGGTTGCCACATTCACGTCGGGCTCGGAGAAGACGATGTGATCCCGGTAATGGATCGGGTGCGCAGCCTCCTGAGTCCCTTGATCGCACTCTCAGCCAACTCTCCCTTCTGGGAAGGGGCGGATACCGGTTACGCGAGTTGGCGGACCATGGTTTGGAGCAACTGGCCGGTTTCCGGGAGCCCTCCCGAGCTCAAGACTCGAGCGGGATACGAGTCGATCGTCGCGGATCTGGTCTCTATGGGTGCCGTTTCTGATGCTTCGAACGTCTATTGGGACCTGCGGCCCTCACTTCGGTACCCAACCTTGGAATTCCGAGCTTTCGATGTCGGGCGTACGGTCGAAGAGGTCGTCGTTCTTTCCGCTCTCGTGCGAGCTTGCGTCCGCATGGCTCTAGAAGAGAAGACTTGGGGAATCCCCTCGGACGAGGTGAGCTCCCAGTTGCTTCAGGCCGCACGCTGGCAGGCTGCTCGAGATGGCCTCAGCGGACTTCTCGTCGACGTGGTGGATAGGCAATTGAAGCCTAGCGCGGTCGTATTGCGGGGCCTCCTGGAGAAGCTTCGTCCGGCTCTTGAGGAAGAGGGCTTCTGGGAGGAAGCCTGGTACAGCGTCCAAAGAGCGCTTCGCGGTGCGTCTGGAGAACAGCGACAGAAGCTGGCGTTCAGTCGTCGCGGCCTCCTGCTGGATGTTGTACGTGACTCGACCATCCATGCGAGCAAGGGGCCGGCGGCATTGGACGCCGGTTCGATCGCGTGAGTCACCTTGGGCCTCGTCTGCGGCGGTCCCAGCGATTGTGGCCACAACGCGGTAAGACGACCTAGGCTCTGGGGTCCCACTTCGTCTTGGGGGCGATGGGCTCGGTGAGGATGCGGTCCTTGTGGCGCTGCACGGTGGAGATCGTGTGGGCCACGACCTCGTCGGTAAGCAGGTGGGCCTTGAGGCCGAGCTCGACGAGCTTGGTGTGCGAAGCGTTGTAGTAGTGCTCCTCGGCCTCGATGCGGGGGTCGACGAGGCGGTTCACCTCTACGTTGATCCCCATGTCCTCGCCGACGCGCTGCACCATGACGGCGAGGTCGTTGACCGAGAACTGCTCGGTGAACTGGTTGAACACGCGGTACTCGCCGGGCGCTGCGGGGTTCTCCAGTGACAGCTTCACGCACGCGATCGTGTCGATGATGTTGAGGAAACCGCGCGTCTGGCCCCCCTTGCCGTAGATCGTCAGCGGATAGCCGATGACCGCTTGCACGCAGAAGCGATTGAGCACGGTGCCGAGCACCTCGTCGTAGTCGAAGCGCGTGCACAGCCGTTCGTCGAGGTCGATCTCGGGCGTCCGGATTCCGTAGACCACGCCCTGGTTCAAGTCGGTCGCCCGCAGTCCCCAGATGCGGCACCCGAAGTGGATGTTGTGGCTGTCGTGAACCTTCGAGAGGTGATACATCGAGCCGGGCATCTTTGGGAAGGGGAGCGTGTCGCTGCGTCCCTTGTGAGAGATCTCGATGAATCCCTCCTCGATGTCGATCGCGGGAGTGCCGTACTCCCCCATCGTGCCGAGCTTGACTAGGTGAGCCTCGGGTGTGATGTCGCGCAGGGCATAGAGCACGTTGAGATTGCCGATGACGTTGTTGGACTGCGTCGTGACGGCGTGGTTGCGGTCGATCATCGAGTACGGAGCACTGGGTTGCTCGCCGTAGTGAACGACCGCGTCGGGGGCGAAGGTGGCGAAGGTCTCGTCCACGAACTGCGCGTCGGTCAGGTCCCCCACGAACACGGTGATGTCTTTGCCGGTGACCTCGCTCCAGGCCTGGGTGCGCTCCTGCAACGAGCGAATCGGAGTCAGCGAACCTGCGCCCATCTCGATGGACATCAGGCGGCGCATGAAGTTGTCGACGACGGCGACCTCATGCCCGGCGGCCGACAGATTCATTGCGGTCGGCCAGCCGAGGTATCCGTCGCCCCCCAGAACCAGGATTCGCACGGAGCGCAGACTAAACGACAAATAAAGCGAGCCCCTCACCCATCTTTCCGGGCGCGCCCATTGAGTTGGTCATGAGTGGGATGATGGATCGATGGATGCCAAGACCCGCCGAGACCGTGGCGCGCTCGTCGACAGCTTCGACCGAGTGGCCAGCGACCTGCGCGTATCGGTGACCGACCGCTGCAATTTCCGGTGCCGTTATTGCATGCCCCCCGAGGGCCTTCCTTGGCTCCCTAAGGACCAGGTCCTGAGTTTCGAGGAGATCACTCGCATCACCGGCATCCTCGTGGAGTGCGGCGTGAGGTCGTTGAAGGTGACCGGTGGCGAACCACTCGTGCGCCGCGATGTGGCCAGCCTCGTACGCATGCTGCGGGCCCTGGGGGACGACCTCGACATCTCGATCACCACCAACGGTTTCCTGCTGG
>JBOGWV010000217.1:0-7252 GCA_050693975.1 Actinomycetota bacterium | reverse complement strand
GCGCGCACGTTGTAACGGACGATCTTCATGGCTTCACCTTCGTGAGATAAGGGGCGTGGTAGGTGTTGACGAAGCAAGAGGAAATAGTACTTGCCAAAGACTCTTTGGTAGCATTACTATGACGCATAGAGCGCGATAGTAAGGAGATTACACCCATGTTGTTCGAGGCGCCCATGGCGCGAAGTTTAGGAGGCTTTTACGTGTCGTGTGGGAAAAGATCTCTTTTGGTGACTCGGACGTCCTCTGGATTCTGCCTGCCCTGCCTAGAGGCGGCCAGCTTTCCTGCGGCGACCCCACCAAGGTAAGTGGCGGATGCGATTACCACTCCTAGAATCGCCACGATGATCGCCTCTAGCATCGGTCGTCTCCCTTGCTCGCGTAACTCCTTGGGTCTAGACCCACTTTACCCACCTGGCAGGAAATGACATTCTTGTAATTCCTGCTCAGCTATTTCTTTTACCGCGCGGAAAACAACTGAAGCCGAATCTCTGTTCCCGACATACGGCCTGCCGAACCGGTTCGACTACTGTCCCGCGTGCAAGACGATTTCAAACTGACCCACTACCAAATCCGCGAGCTTGGATAGTAGCCCTGCCCGGCCAGCCTGCAACTTGCGGTGCAGCTCATCCTTCAAATCGGACACTCTTGCTCCTCTCGCCAAGAGGCGGTGCCTCGCCCTCGAGTCGGGGCGCTGACCTGATCCAGTCGTTGCCTTGACTCGCCCTTGTGCCGAGTCCGCGCACTTTAAAGGATTGCCCGCAGGTGCTCGGCACCCGCGCGTGTCTCGCCGGTTCAGACGTGTGGATGCGTTCAAGTCGACCGTGGTCGCGCGCGCGATCCTTGGCGTCTTCGGCAAGGAGGTCGAATTCCACATCGACAATCGGCGGGGGGACGATAAGCACGTTGGCACGATCGAGAAGCAGTACGGGAGGGACTTCGGTGTTAGATCGGACATGCACTCTGCACTTGAAACGAGCGGCGGCAGTTCGAACCTCTCACACGACCCAGGCGTTTTCGCTGGTCAGAGGCGGTCTTTCCACCTGCGACGATGCGTTCTGACCCCTGACACCCGGGCCCGAGGATGAGAGTCAGACTTAGGCGGCTGATCATGCTCGTTTCTTAGCGCTCGTCGTGGGCCGCACAACAGGCGAGCGGGGTCGCTGATTACCCCAAGGGATGATCGATGAAGGGAGGCAGACATGCCGGCCGAGCGACGCTCGGGAGAGAACCTCTTGAAGTCCGTGCGTGACTTCGTTGAAGAAGAGGTCAAACCCTCGGTGAGCAAGCTCGACCTCGATGACGAGTACCCCCAGGCTCACGTCGAGAAAATGAGGGAGCTTGGTCTTTTTGGGATCCTCATACCCCAGGAATACGGAGGTTTGGGCCTGCCGTTACAGGATTACGCCCGCATTATCATCGAGCTGTCCAGAGGATGGATGTCCCTAGCGGGAGTTCTCAACTCACATTTCGTCACCGCGTGGATGATCGAGCGCTTCGGCACCCACCAGCAGAAGACCGAACATCTCCCGCGCATGGCCACGGGCGAGGTGCGGGCCGCCATCTCGATGACGGAGCCGCATGGGGGCTCTGACTTGCAGGCGATCAAGACCGTTGCCCGGCGAGAGGGCGAGGCGTTTGCCATCGAGGGCGAGAAGATGTGGTGCACGAATGGATTGCATGCCTCGATCATCATGCTGCTGACCAAGACCGATCCAGGGGCCGAGCCTCGCCACAAGGGGATGACCACGTTCGTGGTTGAAAAGCGCCCGGGCGTGCATCAGCAACCGGGGCTGGAGATCCCGCCTTTGCTCGAGAAGTTGGGATACAGAGGGCTCGAGGGAACCCGGATGAACTGGAAGGGATTCAAGACGCCGGTTTCGAGCGTGCTCGGCGGCGAAGAGGGGGTCGGGCTGGGCTTCAAGCAGTTCATGGCCGGCATCGAGGTAGGGCGGATAAACGTGGCAGCCCGAGCGGTGGGAATAGCGCTGGCCTCGTACGAATCGGCGATGGACTGGGCGCGCACCAGGACGACGTTCGGCAAGCCCATAGCAGAGCACCAACTCATCGGGGCAAAGCTGGCGGATATGGCCACCAAGATCCGAGCCGCCTACCTGCTGACCATCGAAGCGGCGCGCAAGAAGGACGCAGGCGAAAGGGCCGATCTCGATGCGGGAGCCGCCAAGCTCTTTGCGACCGAGCTTGCCGAGGAGGCCGCCTTTGAATCGATGCGGATTCACGGAGGTGCGGGGTATCTTCAGGACGCCGACGTGGCTCGCTACTACCGCGACGCTCCCGTCCTCATAATCGGAGAAGGATCGAGCGAGATCCAGCGCATCGTCATCGCGCGCCGGCTCGTGGAGCTTGCGGAGTCTGGCGAATCCCTGATCTGACTTTCGCGATGAGCGTGGGAGCGGTGTGTCTTAGATCACGATCCACCATGGAGGGGGGATTATGAGCGTCAAGGACGGATGGGTGGGGCGCTACTACGAGGACTTCGAGGTCGGGGACATCTACCGATTCGCCCTCGGGCGAACGATCACAGAAGCGGACAACATCTGGTTCACGCTCCTAACGATGAACACCAACCAACTCCATTTCAACAACCACTATGCGGCGAAGACCGAGTTCGCCAAACCCCTGGTCAATTCAGGGTTCACGTTGGCCTTGGTGTTGGGCATGAGCGTCAGCGACGTGAGCCAGAACGCCATGGCGAACCTGGGATGGGATCGCATACGGCTGAACCACCCGGTGTTCGTGGGAGACACGTTGCACGTCGAAAGCCTCGTTCTGAACAAGCGCGAGTCCGACTCTCGCCCCCAAGTCGGCATCGTTAAGGTGAAGACGCGCGGACTGAACCAGCACGGAGATGAATGCGTGTCCTTTACGAGATCGATCATGGTGTACAAGCGCTCCGGGGCCGAGGGGTTGAGCAGCTTCCCAAAGCCCCACACCGCAATCGAGGAAGGCGAGGATGAACCGATCTGAACGGTTATCGAACGGATGAAGATGGCGGGGTCACGTTGAAGCCGCTTGAAGACGTGCGCATCGTCGCTCTCGAACAATACGGGGCGGGACCCTTTGGGTCGGTCCAACTCGCGGACATGGGGGCCGAGGTCATCAAGATCGAGGACCCGCGCGCCGGCGGCGACGTGGGCAGGCACGTGCCTCCGTTTCAGGAGGGTGACAGCAGCCTCTTCTTCGAAACCTTCAATCGGAACAAGAGGAGCATCAACCTCGACGTCACCTCAGAGGCGGGGCGCCGGGTCTTCGAGGACCTGGTGCGCTGTTCGGACGCCGTCTATTCGAACCTGCGAGGCGACGTGCCGGAGCGTTTACGCATCCGTTATGAGGACCTCAGCCATCTGAACCCACGCATCGTCTGCTGCAGCCTGTCGGGATTCGGCATGACGGGCCCCCGCCATAGTCAGCCGGGCTACGATTACATTCTGCAAGGGATCGCCGGTTGGATGAGCCTGACCGGAGAACCGGGCGAGCCACCTGCCAAGTCGGGTCTGTCCCTGGTCGATTATTGCGGAGGCTTGGTGGCGGCGCTTTCCATGGTGATAGGCGTGCATGCCGCGCGTCGCGACGGGACCGGAATGGACTGCGACGTCAGTCTCTTCGATACCGCCATGAGCATGCTTACCTATCTGGGGACGTGGCATCTGACGAATGGCTTCGAACCCCAGCGGACGGCGCGGTCGGCCCACCCTTCGATTGTCCCCTTTCAGAACTTCCGGACCGGGGACGGCTGGATCGTGGTCTCGTGTCCCAAACAGAAGTTCTTCGAGGCTCTCGCTCGAGGCATCCTCAAGCCGGAACTCGTTGACGATCCGCGCTTCCAAGACTTCGAAGCCCGCAGGGCTCACAGGCAAGAACTGACCGCGATCCTCGATGAGGTGTTCGAAACGGGTACAACCGAGAGCTGGGTGGACCGGCTGGCCCGGGCGGGCGTTCCCTGCGGACCCGTCAACTCCGTGCAGGACGCGGTGCGCGATCCTCAGGTGGCGGCGAGGGAGCTTGTGGTCGAAACCGAGCATCCGGTCCTGGGCGCGGTCCGCCAGATCCCGACGGCGGTGCGCGTGGGAAATCCGCGCGCGGATCACCGGCGCGCACCCATGCCCCGCGAGGACACGGAGTACGTCCTCTCGGGTCTGCTCGGCTACGAGAAGGACGAGTTCGACGCGCTATCCAGGGCCGGTGCCTTTGGCGATTACACCGAGGCTGATAATCGAGAGCAGTCTTCTGAACGAGGGTAGGTGGAGATGGGAACCGAGGAGCAAAAGCAGCAGTACATCGATGACATGGTGGCCAAGCGGGGCTACGTGCTCGACTATCACAAGGTGCTAACCAATCAGGACTTCGATTTCATGAAGGCCGCCAACGACTTGATCGAGGCCGCCTACCTTCGCGAGCGGGTGCTCGATCGCAAGACCAAGGAGCTCATCTTCGTCGCAACGTTGACCGCGATGCGCGCCAGCAAGAACCACATCGAGAGCCACGTCAGAGTTGCGCTCAAAACGGGGGCGACTCCCGAGGAGATCCTCCAAGCGATAGAGATCGTCATGCCCGAGGCCGGCGTGGTGGCCTTCCAGGCCGGGGTTGAGGCATGGCAGGCGGTCGTGGCTGCGGAGGGGATTGAGCCCACCTCCCAAGCCTAGGGAGAACGCTAGACGGGGTCCGGTTCGCCGAGATCACGTCCCGACCGACGCGCCACGATTGGAACCATCATTGTGTGGTCATCGTCCGCGTGGCCGTGCGCAACCGCAGCCGTCCACAGAACGTGCACAGCCGATAACACCTCGACGGCGACCCCCTCGTTCCAGCACACATCAAGGGCGATTCGCATGTCCTTTAGGTAGTTGGCGATCGTGAAGCCGGCGTCGTAGCGCTTAGTAAGAACGTAGTTGGGGATCTTGACCTCCGTAGCGTTGGAGCCCCCGGTACTGCAGTTCAGGACCTCGATCAGGCACTCGAAGTCGAGTCCGCCCGCGCGCGCCAGCGCCATACCCTCGGCGGCCGCGGTGAGGTTGATGGCCGACAGCATGTTGTTGATGGTCTTTGCGAGATCTCCATCGCCCGGATGATCTCCGACGTGAATGATTTTCTCGCCCATCAACTCCAATAGCGGTCGAGCGCGCTCCAGGAGTTCTTCCTGGCCTCCGACGATGATGGTGAGCTTTCCCTCCTTGGCACCCTTGACGCCACCGCTGACGGGCGCGTCGAGTAGCCCCGCCCCCCGTTGTGCAGCTTGCTCGGAGAGCTCCGCCGTGATGCCCGGATGGGAGCTGCTCATCTCGAGCCACAGGGCACCGGGTTGCAGTCCCTCGAGCACGCCGTCTCCCGCGCGGGCGGCCACGTCGACGGCAGCGGGGGTCGGCAGCATGGTGAGAACCACCGCGCAGCTCCTCGCCGCCGCGGCCGCGTTCGGAGCAAGCTGTGCGCCGGCCGATTGTGCCGCTCGTTGGGCGCTTTCGCTGGTGTCATAGGCGACCACGTTGTGTCCGCCTTCGATCAGACGAGTTCCCATCGGGCCGCCCATGCGGCCCCACCCAACGACGGCCACCTCCATCGGATCCACGCTGGAAGACGTCATCTCGTAGCGCTCACGCGCACGTTGTCGTCCGGGCGATGCTCGATGTGTGCTGCCACTCGGGTTCTCAAGTCCCGTCCGAAATACCGTTCGACCAGCCAGAGGGCTAGGTCCAGCCCGGAGGTCACCCCTCCTGAGGTGATCACGTCACCGTCGTCTACGACGCGGTGGTCGCTCCATACGGCCCCCGAAGCGACGAGGTCATCCCGCGCCGAGTGGTGCGTAACCGCCGGTCGTCCCTCGAGCAGCCCGGCGGCGGCTAGCAGCATTCCTCCCGTGCACACGGCTGCGACCGGCGTACCTGATCGGTGAAGCTTGGCAAGAAACGATGGCAGCCCGCCCCTCTGGGCCTCACCCCAAGCGCCGCGTTCGGCGCGTCCGCCCCAGCCACCGCCCGCAACGACGACGAGATCGGCGCTCCCGTCCAGAACCCCTTGTGGCCTGACCTGGAGTCCGTGGGACGCGCTCACCAACTCGGCGGACTCCAGCGTGACGAGTCGAGTCGAGAGGCCGGCTCCCATCTGGGCCGCCTGAGTGAAGACCTCGAATGGCCCAATAGCATCGAGTTCGTCGAAACCCTCGTAGATGATGATGTCTATCTGCATTCGACCCCCATGGCTGCTCGGTGCAATCCTAAGCGTGCCCGAAGTTCTCGACGGAAGGAGGCTCGAACTTGCCGCTCCCGAAGGTCGCGGAGGTGCGCGAGGCCACCGCCCCGATCCGATCCAACATCCGGAACGCGTACATCGACTTCAGTGCGATGACCGTGTCGGTTGTAGCCGTGATTACCAACGTTCGCCACAAAGGGGAGCCCGTCGTCGGCTTCGGATTCAATTCCAACGGACGCTATGCGGCCTCCGGCCTGCTGCGCGAGCGCTTCATACCTCGGCTCCTCGATGCGGGAGAAGAGATCGGCAACGACGAGGGCACCAACCTAGATCCCCACCGCGCGTGGATGGCCATGATGTCAAACGAAAAGCCGGGTGGGCACGGCGAGCGCTCCGTTGCAGTGGGTGTGCTCGACATGGCCATCTGGGACGCGGTCGCCAAGATCGATCAACGGCCGCTTTACGAGGTCATTGCCGAGCGATATGGAGAGGGAGCGCCGGCCGACCGGGTGTTCGTCTACGCAGCGGGTGGTTACTACCAACCTGAAGGCGGCGCGGGTGCGTTGCAGGATGAGCTGCGCCGGTACCTTGACCTCGGCTACACGACTTGCAAGATGAAGATCGGTGGTGCCGCACTCGCCGAGGATCAGCGGCGGATCGAGGGCGCATTGGAGGTCGTCGGCAGCGGAGAGGCGCTCGCAGTGGATGCGAATGGACGCTTCGATCTTGCCACCGCCCTGGATTACGGCAAGATGCTCGCCTCGTACGGACTTCGCTGGTACGAAGAGCCGGGAGATCCACTCGACTATGCCCTGCTCGCAGACGTGGCTCAGAGCTACCAAGGCCCGCTCGCAACGGGTGAGAATCTCTTTTCGATGCAGGATGCTCGCAATCTGCTTCGCTACGGAGGCTTGCGGTCGTCGACCGACATACTCCAGTTCGACTGCGCGCTGAGTTACGGGCTCGTCGAGTTCCTGCGGATCATCGACGCCGTTCGCGATGAGGGCTGGTCGCCCCGTCAGATGATTCCGCACGGGGGCCACCAGATGTC
>JBOGWV010000216.1:0-10036 GCA_050693975.1 Actinomycetota bacterium | reverse complement strand
AATCAGTCGCGAAGCGGGCGCGACGCGCGAGCGGAGTCTCCGGGAGCGAGGTGCGAATGCGGTCGATCCACTCGTCACTCGGTTCGAAGGGAACCAGGTCCGGCTCGGGGAAATAGCGGTAGTCGCTTGATCCCTCCTTCGTCCGTCCCGGCGACGTCGTCCCCGACTTCTCGTCGAAATGGCGCGTCTCTTGAGTGAGTTCCGTGCCCGCCTCGAGAGCCTCACGCTGACGCCGCTCCTCGTACTCAAGAGCGCGTCCCACGCTGCGCACCGAATTCATGTTCTTGACCTCGACCTTGGTCCCGTACTCGGTCTCACCCTTGCGCCGCACCGAGATGTTGGCATCGACTCGAAGACTGCCCTCCTCCATGCGCACGTCGCTGACACCCAGGCCCTCGAGCAGCACCCGCAGATCGTTAACGAACGCGCGCGCTTGGGTGGGTGAACCGATATCGGGTTCGGTCACGATCTCGACCAGCGGAGTGCCGGCCCGGTTGAAGTCCTCGAGGCTATGAGTCGAGTCGTGAATGCGACCCGATCCACCTACGTGAATCGACTTGCCGGTGTCCTCTTCGAGGTGCACACGTGTGATGCCGACCGTCGTCGTCCCCCACTCTCCGGAGATGTCGACGTGGCCCGCGTAACCGAGCGGCAGGTCGTACTGGCTGATCTGATAGTTCTTCGGCATGTCCGGATAGAAGTAGTTCTTGCGGTGGAACAACGAGTACCCGGCGATCCTGCAATTGAGCGCCAGGGCGATCTTCATCGTGTACTCGACGGCCATCTCGTTGGCCACGGGCAAGGAGCCCGGGAGGCCGAGACACACCGGGCAGGTCCTCGTGTTGGGGTCGCCGCCGAAGTCGACCGCGCAGCCGCAGAACATCTTGGAGTTCGTCGCCAGCTCGACGTGAATCTCGAGGCCGCACGTCGTCTCGTATAGACCATTGTTCCCGCGGTCCGGCCGAGCCCGGCCCGCCCCCGTGGCGACGCTCACAGGGGGGGCCTCCCCTCGTCCGAGTCGCTCCAGCCCAGATCCTGCTCGAACGCGAAGGCCGCCCTGAACATCGTGGTCTCGTCGAGCGCCTTCGCGATCAACTGCAGTCCCACGGGGAGACCGTCATCTGGAGAGGTCCCGCACGGAACGCTGATCGCCGCGTTTCCCGCGAGGTTGACCGGCACGGTGAACACGTCGCTGAGGTACATCGACAGCGGGTCTGCGGTCTTGGCTCCAAACTTGAATGCCGTGGACGGTGATGTCGGCGTCGCGATCAGATCAACGTCGGCGTAGACGCGTTCGAGATCGCGAATGGTCAGCGTGCGGACGCGCTGGGCCTTGCCGTAGTAAGCGTCGTAGTAGCCGGCGCTCAGCGCGTAAGTTCCGAGCATGATGCGGCGTTTGACCTCGTCGCCGAAGCCCTCGTCCCGCGTGAGCGACGTCATCGAAACCACGTCGACGCCATCTCTGCGCAACCCATATCGCACCGCGTCGTAACGGGCCAGGTTTGAGGAGCACTCGGCGGGCGCGACCAGGTAGTAGGCGGAGATCCCGTACTCGAAGCTCGGAAGGCTGACTTCGACGAGAGTCGCTCCCAGCTTTTCGAGTCGCTGGTAGGCCTCGTCGACCCGCGTCCTCACGCCCGGCAGCGTGCCCTCGGCCTCCTCGAACTCCTTGACGATGCCGATGCGCATCCCCTCGATGCCTCGATCGATTCCCTCGAGATAGTTGGGCAACTTTTCGGGTATCGAGGTCGAGTCCATCGGGTCGTGTCCGCCGGCGATCTGCAGGAAGGCGGCGGCATCGCTCACAGTGCGAGTTAGCGGGCCGGGTTGATCGAGCGATGATGCGAACGCGACGACCCCGTAGCGGCTCACGAGTCCGTAGGTCGGTTTGACTCCAACGAGTCCGCAAAGCGACGCGGGCTGACGTACCGAGCCGCCGGTGTCGGTTCCCCAAGACCATGGCGTGCCACCCGCAGCCACCAGCGACGCCGATCCTCCCGAGGAGCCGCCGGGGACCGTGGTCGTGTCCCAGGGGTTTCGCGAAGGACCGTAGCCAGAGTTCTCGGTCGAGGAGCCCATGGCGAACTCGTCCATGTTGAGCTTGCCCTGAAGCGGCAAACCGGCCGCCGTGCAGCGGGCAACCAACGTCCCGTCGTAGGGCGGAACCCAACCTTCCAAGATGCGCGACCCCGACGTCGTGGGCACCCCATTGGTGACGAACAGGTCCTTGTGCGCCGTCGGCACCCCGTCGAAGCTCGAACGAGCCTCGCCCTTGCTGCGGCGGGCGTCGGACGCCGCGGCCTCATCGAGTAGTCGCTCGTCGGTGCGGTGAAGGTAGGCGTGGAGGTCTCCGTCGACCGCGTCCGCTCTGGCGATCAACGCCTCGGCGATCTCCACCGACGACACCTCGCCGGCATCCAGCAACCCGGCCAGCTCGGTCGCCGACCTCCAGTGCAAATCGGCCTTCACGGGGTCTCTTCCTCGAGGATGCGCGGGACCTTGAAGCGGCCATCGGCGGCCTCCGGCGCGTTTGCCAGAGCCTCCTTTTGGCTCAGGGAAGCTCGTACCTCGTCGGGGCGCATTACGTTGCGAATAGGAATCGCGTGGCTGGTGGGCTCGACGTCGTCCAGATCGAGCTCCTGGATCTTGGCCGCATGTTCGAGGATGTCGCCCAGCTCGGCCCCCATGCGCTCGCGCTCGTCATCGGACAGATCGAGGCGCGCCAGGCGGGCCACATGGTCAACGGTCGCTCGGTCGATAGCCATAGTCGGGCATCCTAAAAGGCGCGGGCGGCGGGCGGCGCCGACGGCCCGAAACGGAAATAAATGAATCCCATTTCCGCCCTTGGCCGGAGGCCATATCCCCATTCCGCCCTTAGCCGGAGGCCATATACCTGGCCCATCCCGGCTGTGCTTGCTACCTTTCAGCCATGGCCTTCCCACGAGAGTTGCTTGCGGATCACGAGAAACTCATTTTCGAACTGCGCCCTCACTGGGTGGCTCTGGTTCCCTCGGCGTTGTGGACGGTGGGTCTCCTGGTGGCATTGCTGCTCGGCTATAGGGCTATCGACGGGATAGTCGACGGCGACGCCGGAGGCCCCAAGAGCATCTTCGCAGTGATCATCACCGCGCTGTGGGTCTTCTTCGCCGTCGTCAGGTTCTTCAAGTGGCGCTTCACCTTGTTCGTGCTGACGACCGACCGGCTCATCACCCGGTCGGGGGTGATCGCGAAGCACTCGAAGGAGATCCCCCTCGAGCGCATCAACGACGTGACCTTCACCCAGTCCGTGGTCGAGCGCATCCTCGGCGCCGGCGACCTACTCCTGGACTCATCGGGTGATCTGGGTCCCGCTCGCATCACCGCGGTGCGCAAGCCGGAGGAGGTGCAGCTTCTCATCTACAAGGAGTCGGAGAAGAACGAAAACCGCATGCGCACTCCAATTTCTGCACCGGTGCAGCATCGGGAGCCCTCGATACCCGAGCAGATCGAGGCGCTCGCTCGCCTCAATAACCAGGGCACGCTGACCGACGCGGAGTTCGAGGCGAAGAAACGAGAGTTGCTCAAGCGGATGTAGCGTTTAGTTCGTTTCGTTACTCGCGGTGTCGGGGATCGACGGCCCCCCGGTACCCGCGCTTGGCCTTGAGGCCGTCGAACTCTCCCTCCTCGTCGACTGACCACGGCCGGCGTCTCGCTCCAGCGAGTCCTCTACGCATGGTTCGTCGGGCGATTGCCCGCGTCTCGGTTGCCAAAACTTCGACAACTCCGGTTGCGGCCTTCTGCCTGATGTAGCCGAACAACTCCCCGCGCGGCACGGCAGAAGAACGTCGCGTCAGCAGTACCCGAACCGCGCCCAGGCAACCCAAGAAGACACTCGCACGTCGGTTAGTCGCGACTGCACCTCATGTGGCAGCGCGGAAGGAAAGCGTGGATACAACAGCCGACGTTTCAGCAAACACGACGCTGCCACTCGTGGCGGAAAAAACGTTGAGACACGAATGGAAACGGATAAGCCTCAACCGTCTCATTGCACTCTTCGGCGCGTTGACTGCTGCGGCCAGCCTTCGACACCACTTCGTTGTTGCTCTGAAGGCGCTCGCGGTCTCCTTTGGCCTCGGCTGTCTTGGTACATGGATCGCTCCAGCAGCTGCCGCCCGGCCCAACATCTTGATAATCCTTACTGATGACCAGCGCGATGTTCTGGACAGCATGCCCAAGACTGCCCAACTGTTCAGAAAAGGCGGAGTGATGTTTCGAAACGCCTTCAGCGCAACCCCCCTGTGCTGCCCATCGCGCGCGTCACTAATGACCGGGCAATACAGCCACAACCACGGGGTACGAACCAATACGGCAGGCGGGCGCCTTCAGCATCGCTCAACCGTTCAGTTCTACCTACAGCGGAGTGGATACAGAACGGGAGTGGTGGGTAAATTCCTCAGCGGTCGAGTACCGGATATCCCTCCTTATTTCGACAGGTGGGCCGTCAGCCGCCGGATCAAATACTTTGGTTCAACCTTCAACGTTAATGGTCGTATGCGCCAAATTGAACGCTATTCGACCGACTACGTCGCCTCTAAGTCCGCCGGATTTATCAAGTCCTTCGAAAGGCATGACCGCAAACCCTGGTTTCTGCTGGTAGCTCCCAAAGCCCCTCATTCGCCATTTATGCCGGGAAGCGAGTATGTAGGTGCCGAGGTTCCACCCTGGACTCCGCCTCCATCGGTCGGAGAAAAGAACCGTAGGGACAAGCCAAAGTGGGTACGGGCGCAGAACCACCATACGCGGGCGGGTCGCCGTCACCGGATCCGGCAGATCCGAACGCTGATGTCCGTTGATGACCTTGTCCAAAAACTACACAGACGCATGAAGAGACTGGGAGAGAACCGGAGGACACTCGCGTTCTTTACGTCCGACAACGGCTTCCATTGGGCCGAACATGGGTTGCTATTCAAAGGACATCCTTACTTGGAGTCTGTTGGTATTCCATTACTGGTTCGCTGGCCCACTCATCTGGAAGGGGGCGTGGTGAGGAAGAGGATGGTTGCCAACATTGATATTGCACCAACAATCATGAAAGCGGCCAATCTAACCGCGTCACCTTCCTATCCCATGGACGGAAGGCCTCTGTTTGGAAGCTCAAAAAGAAAGCGGCTCTTGCTTGAACATTGGTACTCGGGCGGCATCGTGCCGACGTGGGCCTCACTTCTCACCCCAAACGCGCAGTTCACAAGGTATTACCGGAATAATGGGCGACCCCGATTCCGTGAGTACTACGATCTTGTAACCGATCCGTGGCAAATGGTGAACCTCCTGAACGATGGACACCCCAATAACCCCGATACATCTGGCCTGAGGCGGAGACTCGCTCGTGCTCGAGATTGCAACGGTGCGAGCTGCCCCTGAACTTCCCTCCCAAGCCGGGCAGAAGTAGTCGGTCCACGATCGCGTGTAGCGCGGCGATTAGTCGCGTAGCTGTGGATTGACCGACACTCCGGTGATTTGGTTGGGGATGACTCCGTCAACCTCTCCCGCCTCGTCGATAAGCCATAAGTCGTTGCCGTCGCCGACAAACCAAGCCCGGATTGGAGTTTCGCTCCAACGACGGCCCTCATTATTGCTCTCGACGTCGAGGCCCGCGGCGTACTCAACGATCAGCCCGTCGCTGTCGGGATGGAAGCCCGCATCATCAAGGCCCCTGATCTTTCGGTACTCGGGACGATCGTCGTCAAAGGTGATCATGCCCAGCTCCGCCGTCTCGTAGCCACCCTTGCGACAGCAGACCTTGATGACGACCAGCGCGCCATCGTCGGTCACGGAGGGCGCCAGGTAGGCCGCTTCATCTTCCGGTGGATCTATTGATCGCGGGATGCCGGTGGCCACATCGAGCTCGTAGAGACCGAAGGAGTTCGTCCCCGCCTCGTAATACAACTTCTCGGCTCCCGATCCCCACTCTAGGTTTCGCACCGCAAGTGGATCGAAGTCGGGGTTGCCGACGAGCACATTCTGACCCGAGCCGTCGAGGGAGCCGATGCGGATTCTGGTTTGCTCAGACTGGTCGGACTTAGGAGGTACCCAGGCGACCTTCTCATCGGGGCCGACGGCTACTTCTGATCCCGAGATCGGGGTCGTCTCCTCAACGCCGGTGGTGAGATTTCGGCTCACGATCGTGGTCATCCCCGAGGCGTCTACCCGCTCGAAAACGATCGTGTCGTCCGAAAAGTACGAGGGGTTGTCCGCGATCTCGGCGGTGCTCGTGACCCGCTCAACGCGGGCCTCTCCGAGCACCGACCAGATAACTTCGCCATCGGCGTACAAATACACAACCACGTCGTCCGCGATCTGGCCCTCCTGCAAAGGCGATGGCAGCGGGGAGCCAGGGGAATGCTCAATGCGAGTGAGTCGACCGCTGGAACCCCCGACGACCCACAGCGCACCGGCCCCAAACCGAAGATCGGCCGGATGGCCACCCAGCCTTATCTCTCCCTCTTCTGCCGCTCCGGTCGCGGAACTGATGAGCTTCACTGAGCCGGAATCGGATGCGCTGGCAACGAGCACCCATACCCTTCCGCCCGGATCGGCCGCAAGTTCTGCAGAACTGCCGTTGAAGGCGACCTCTGTGGTCAATGCCCCAGTCTGAATATCAACGCGAAAGATGGTGCGTGAGTCGCCATCGGAAGCCCACAATCCGGTGTCATCGGCCAGAAGGTCGCTGGCGGTCGGACTCACGGGGGCGTCCAGAGGGATGATCCCCTCCGAGAGCCCGGTGTTCTGATCGAGCCTTTCGATCCGGCCGGTCGTGCCGAGCAACCAGACCTTGCCATGTCCCACCGCTACGTCGACCGGATCTCCGACTGCGGTGTCTTGGGGGATCGGGGTGAAGTCGGAGGTATCGATCCGCTGCAAGGGCGTGTCGGAAGACACCACCCATAAGTCCTGACCGCCCGAGGCCATGTCGAGGTCTGTGCCACCGCCATTGAGGGGCAGTTCGTCGATTGCACCGTCGTCGATCCTGATGCTCACCAGCCGGGGCTGATCCTCAAGGGCGACCCAAACATAGCCTCCCGCGACCTCGAGCTCTGCGGGAGTGCCATCGACCGGGTAGGTTTCCTCGACTTCGTTGGTGGACGGGTCTACCTTCACCACGGACTGGTCGCCGGCGTTGGCCACCCAGACAAAGTCGTGGCCCACCACCACCGCGACGGGCCTGCGTCCAACGTCGATCATGGCCGTCACGCTCGTCGAGGCGATGCCGGCGTTGTCCCTCTCGTCGCCGGGACGGTCGGTCGACGTCGGAGCGGTCACGAAAAAGAGGACCACCGCGGCCGCCGCGGCCGCCGCGAAGGCAAACGAGCCTCCTAGGTAGATACGACGCTTGCGGGCGCGCCGCAGGAACTCTCTTCGGGCGTCCGCCTCGTGTGCGGGTCGATAGCCCTCACCGGTGGCCTTGAGCGAATCACGCAGCAGCTTGTCGAGATCCATCAACCCATCACCTCGAGATTGGTCCCCAGCCACTTCTTTAGCTTGGCGCGCGACTTGGAGAGCTGCGATTTGACGGTTCCCACCGAGCAGTCGAGCACCTCCGCGATTTGCGTCTCGGGGAGGTCCTCGTAATAGAACATCACCACGCACGCCCGCTGACGCTCGGGCAGCTTTCTCACGGCCTCCCACACGATCCTCGAGGTCTCGTGCTGCTCCGGATCCCATGCCGGCGGACGTCGCTCGTCGCGGTGATGGACGGTCGCATTGGCCCGCATCTCGATCGATTTGCGCCTGATCTTGGACCGGCACAGGTTGACTACCGCTCGTCTCAGGTAGACGTCGGCGCGGTCTAGGTCCCGTATCCGGCGGAAACCCGTGAAGGTCTTGAGGAGCGCCTCCATGACCATCTCTTCGGCCATCTGGGAGTCCCCGAGGATCACGTAGGCGAGCCGACATAACGGGGCGTAATGGACGTCGAAGAGATTCGCGACGCGCTCGTCCCGCTCGGCGTCAGCGCGCCGAGCCACTGCCACCCCAGTCGAATAGGCAAGAGCACTCTTCATGCGGTTGCCGAACAGACGATCCCCGGTTGGCCAGGGTTGCCCCGGTCGCAGAGATTCTCACTCTGAGCACCCGATCAGTGTATGAATCATCGCTTTGACCCCTAGACCTTTATCGTTCCTAGCAGCACCTCAGGCAACCCCCTTCAGGAGGCGGTATGGACTTCGCAATCCCCGCGGAATACCGTGAGCTCGCGGCGAACCTCACCGACTTCATCGAGCGCGAGCTCCGCCCCCTCGAAGATTCGGAGCTGGATAGGGAGCGGGACGAGGTCCCGTTGGAGCTGCGCGAGCGCGTGCGTAAGCGCTCAGCCGAGCTGGGTTTTTACGCCGCCGACTTCCCCGAGGACCTCGGCGGAAGCGGGCTCCCCCAACTGGGCATGGTGCTGCTGCGAGAGGCGGCCGCTCGATCCGGCTGCCGCCTGGCCGCCTTCGCCACCTACGGGCCGGAGGGCCCAACCGGCGTTCTGCTATCCGGTACCGACGAGCAGAAGAAGAAGTACCTCTCCCCGCTGATCAGCGCGGACACCTCGATGTGTTTCGCACTGACCGAGCCCGACGCCGGCTCGGACGCTCAGAACATCAAGACCACTGCGACCAAAGACGGTGACGAATGGGTGCTCAACGGGAACAAGCACTTCATCACCAACGGCCGGCATGCCGACTATGCGCTTGTGTTCGCCGCCAACGACCGGTCAAAGAAGGCGCAAGGAGGCATCACCGCATTCATCGTCGAGAAGGGGACGCCGGGCTTCGAGGTCGGCCGGGGGCAGATCGGCATGGTCGAGGGTGAGGGCCAGTACGAACTGATCTTCGACGACTGTCGCGTCGGTGAGCAGCAGATCCTCGGCGGACCCGCCAACGCCGGCATGGGCTTTTACTCGGCGATGCAGTTCCTCGCCATGGGCCGCCTGTCGATCGGCGCGATGTGCAACGGGATCGCGGAGTACTGCCTGAACCTCGGCATCGACTACGCAAAGGAACGCACCGCATTCGATCGTCCGATCGGAAAGAACCAGTACATCCAGGGCCACATCGTCGACTCCCTCGTCGAGCTCAAGGCCGCCAAGCTGATGACCTACGAATGTGCATGGCGCTACGACCAGGGCGAACCCGTGATTCAGGAATCGTCGATCGTCAAGCTCTACTCGGCCGAGATGGTCAACCGGGTGGTCGACCGGATGATCCAGGTACACGGCGGCATGGGCTGGATGCGTGAGCTGCCGCTCGAGCGCATCTACCGGCTCGTGCGGATCTTCACGCTCGTCGAGGGCACGAGCGAAATTCAGAAGTACATAATCGCCAAGTCCGTCGGGCTGTAACGGCGCACACGGTACCTGCGCGTACTCGTGGGTAGGCTGCTAACCGCGTACGAGTTCCCCATTGCCGAGGAGGACGCATCACTGTGGCACAGCTTCCCGATGGATTGAAGATCACATGGCTCGGACACGCCACCGTTCTGTTCGAGACTTCCGGCGGTAAACGAATCCTCGTCGACCCCTGGACAACCAACAACCCAGCCTGCCCCGACGAACTGAAGGATGTCGGCCGGCTCGATGCCATAGTTGTGACGCACGGGCACGGCGACCACACTCAGGACTGCGTCGAGGTCGCCAGTAGTGGCGGTAACCCTCCCGTTCTGGCCATCATCGAGGTGGGCACCTGGCTCGGGAACCAGGGCGTGCAAAACGTCGTCGGCTTCAACAAGGGCGGGTCCTACGAGGTCGAGGGTGTCGTGGTGGCTCACATGACCGACGCGAAGCATTCGTCGTCGCTACCGGACGGTTCCTATGGGGGCGAGCCCGCCGGCTTCGTGCTCGAGTTTCCCGACGGGTATCGCGCGTACCACGCGGGAGATACGTGCGTCTTCGGAGACATGGCGCTCATCGGCAAGCTGCTCAAGCCGGATTTGGCGTTGCTTCCGATCGGCGACCACTACACCATGGGCCCGGCATCGGCCGCCGAGGCGGTGCGCCTGCTCGGTGTCAAGGCCGTTATCC
>JBOGWV010000215.1:0-3868 GCA_050693975.1 Actinomycetota bacterium | reverse complement strand
TGAGGGCTTCAAGGGCCGACGTCATTCGCCCGACGTCCCCGCGGGCAGTCAGGTCACCGAAGCCCACGGTGGTCAACGTCGAGTAGCTGAAGTAGAGAAAATCGGGAAGCGCACCGTCAGGGCCCGCCGCGAAGAACGGATCTGGACCGATCGCTTCCATCACCCCGTACACGAAGGCAAAGAAGAGCCCGATGAGCAGGTAGACGCTCAGAGCCGCTATGACCGTCTGGCCGGTTACCTCGACTCGGCCGCGCAGGCCGCGCACGATCGCTATGGGTGCTCCCACCACCAACAACCCGTTGATCGCGGCGTTGAAGGCGCGACCGGTATCGGGTTCGCCGAGCGCCACTGCAATCGCCGCGACTACGAGACCGACGATTACGAGAACGATGAGTAGAACCCGTGACCGCATCCCCGCTCCTGAGATCCTCAGAGTCAGCCACAACGTGGCTCCTTGAAGCACCGCCACGAACCATCGACCCCCCGGGGAGCGGCCCACTGCGGCCGCAACGACGATCGACACCAGGATCGAGATGAGCACGAGACCGTAAGCACCCGTTTGTTCTCGACCGTGCCGCAAACTTTGCTCGTCTCGTTGGCTCAACCGCGCTCCCACAAAATAGAGTTGCGCGCCATGCTCTCATTTTCGAGTCCCGCATGAGGTGAAGGAGAGACTGCCGTGACCAGCCGCGACGAAGCCCGGCCCAAGTTTCAGTCCGAGGAGTCCGCTCAAAGGGTCGTGAGGGCGAACGGGGTCGACCTCTGCATCGAGACCTTCGGCGATCCCGGCGACCCGGCCATCCTCCTAATCGGTGGAGCGGCCGCCTCGATGGACTGGTGGGAGGATGGCTTTTGCGAGCGTCTCGCCGAGGGCACCCGGTTCGTCATCCGTTACGACTTCCGCGACACCGGCCAATCGGTTAGTTACCAGCCCGGTGCTCCCCCGTACACCGGCAACGATCTGGTCAGGGATGCGGTGGGTTTGCTCGACACTCTCGGACTATCTCGTGCCCATGTCGTGGGTATCTCGATGGGCGGCGGGATCGCCCAGAGCATGGTCCTCGACCATCCCGACCGGATCGCCTCACTCACCCTGATGTCGACCAGCCCGGTTGGTTCTGAGGATCCCGACCTCCCACCTTCGTCGGAAGAGCTCAGTGCCCTCTTCTCCAACCCGCCCCCGGAACCAGACTGGTCCGACCGCGCGGCAGTGATCGACTACATGGTCGAAGGAGAGCGGCCGTTCGAGGGCTCGCATCCGTTCGACGAAGCGCACGTGCGTGAAATCGCGGGTCGCATCTTCGATCGGAGCTTGAACATCGCGTCGAGCCTGACGAACCACTGGATCCTCGACGGAGGGGAGGATCCGACCGGACGACTCGGCGAGGTGGTCGCGCCGACGCTCGTGATCCATGGCCTTGAAGACCCGCTGCTTCCCTACGGTCACGCAGTCGCCCTGGCCAGGGAGATCCCCGGCGCTCAGCTGCTCCCCCTTGAGCAAACCGGTCACGAGTACCCTCCTCGTGCGGTCTGGGACATCGTCATACCCGCCATCCTGAAGCACACGTCGAGGGGCCTTTAGCCTCTTGGGAAATGCCTTCGGACTCGGAGGCGCGGCGCTCTACTTGGCGGTCGCAGGCATCGCGTTGGCGGCCGCGTGCACCTCCGGCACACAGGGAAGCGCGAACGATGATCGCTCTCGAACCGCCGCGCCGAGGCCGGTCTACGCGGCGATGGGGGCGAGCGAGACTGCAGGGATCGGGACGGACGATCCTCCGACCCAAGCATGGCCCCAGGTCCTCCACGCGGACGCGCTGCCGGAGTTCAGGATCGTCAACCTGGGCATCTCCGGGGCGACCGTCGAGGACGCAATGCTCCGGCAGCTGCCCGAGGTCCAACGAGTGGAGCCCGAGGTCGTCACGGTGTGGCTGAACGTCAACGACCTCCTCAGAGGGGTGAGTCCCAGCGACTACGGGCGCGCCCTGACCCAACTATTGAACGAGTTGCAGGAGTTAGGTCCCGCGCAGGTGCTCGTGGCCAACACGCCGCCGCTGGACAACCTCCCGGCTCTGCGGGATTGCGCGCCGAACTCGTCTGATGAAGGCGTGTTGTACTTCCTGTTCGAGGGCCTCCCTCCACCGCGCGAGATCAAGGCTCTCGCCACTCAGTACAACGAGGTGATCGAGGCGGCGGTCTCACGCGCCGGCCTCACCTTGGTCGACCTCCACGCCGCAGGGCTCGAGGCTCGACGTGAGGGAGAGGAACTCGAGCTCATCAGCGGCGACGGTTTCCACCCCAGCTCGGAAGGACATCGCGCGATCGCCGAGGTGTTCGCAGCCGAGCTCGCAATAGATTGACAAACGTCGATGTAAAGGCTTGAATCGACAAGCATCGATACAGGAATCCAACTAGAGGCCGCAAGTGAGGCGCCCATGAGTATCGCAACGAGGCAACTTCCCGTCCTGGCTCCCGCAGAAGAGTGCTGCCCTCCGCTTACGGAGGCGGAGATGTCCGCCGAGGAGGCGAGCGGGACGGCCGCGCTGTTCAAGGCTCTGGCCGATCCCACGCGGGTTCAGATCGTGAACCTGCTGGCCAACAGCCCCGATGAGATGTGCGTCTGCAACCTCAACGAGAGCTTCGATCTCTCCCAGGCAACGCTCAGTCACCACCTCAAGAAGCTGGTGTCCGCGGGCCTCCTGGCGCGCGAGCAGCGAGGTACATGGGCTTTCTACTCACTCAAATCCGACGCGCTGCGGCGCCTCGCCGACGTCGTCCGACCACAGGAGGCAACCACATGAGCAAGCTCCGCGAAGAGGTAAGAAGCAGGTACGCCGACGCGGCTCTCGGCGTCACCGAGAGCGGCACACAGGCCGAGGATGTCTCTTCGGGATGTTGCGGCTCAGACGCTGGTTCCTGTTGCGGAGACGCGAACGCACCTGTCGGCTCCGGACTTTACGACGTGTCGGAGCGCGAGCAGCTTCCCGATGCGGCCTTGCTTGCGAGTCTCGGCTGCGGAAACCCAACTGCCGTTGCGGAGCTTCACGAGGGCGAGACGGTGCTGGATCTCGGGTCGGGCGGCGGCATCGACGTGCTGCTATCGGCCCGGCGGGTCGGACCGACGGGCAAGGTCTACGGACTCGACATGACGGATGAGATGCTTGCGTTGGCGCTTCGAAACAAGGCCGAGGCTGGTGTCGACAACGTCGAGTTTCTCAAGGGCTATATCGAGGCCATCCCGCTGCCCGCGGACACCGTCGACGTCATCATCTCGAACTGCGTGATCAATCTCTCCGACGACAAAGGAAAGGTGTTCGAGGAGATGACACGGGTGCTTAAGCCGGGAGGTCGCATCGGCATCAGCGACATCGTCGCCATGGACGAGCTGACACCGGCAGATCGCGCGCAACGCGGAAGCTACGTCGGGTGCATCGCGGGGGCTCTGTCGTTTGACGAGTACCGTGCCGGACTCGAGAAAGCGGCTTTCGAGAACATCGAGATCGCCCCAACCCATGAGGTCGCCGACGGGATGCACTCCGCGATAGTGAGAGCGACCAAACCTCTCGCTTGACGTCCTTGAGGCTGTGTCAGGCGGCAGCCGTTATCGCCCGGCCGGGCTGGTAAAGCCGGTTGCCGGGTCTGAACCAGTGCACCATCCGAGGTTGTTTCCCCAGCGCGACGCGCCAGCCGTAGAGGTGGACGAGCTTGTGATGGAACCTGCAGACCAGCACTAGATTGTCGAGAGCGGTGGGCCCGCCCCACTCCCAGGGCCAAATGTGATGGGCGTCGACGTAGCGTTTGTGCTGACAGCCGGGGAAGCTGCAGCAGTCGCCGTCGCGGTGCCGCAGCTGGCGCTTGAGCGACTCGGACA
>JBOGWV010000214.1:0-6526 GCA_050693975.1 Actinomycetota bacterium | reverse complement strand
AGACGTTTGCGAATGGCTTCGATCTCCTCCGGGTTCAACGGCTCGACGTCGCTGGTCGCAGCCTCCACGGCCGCCCTGGCTCCGCCCTCGCTCGGCTGAGGCAGAGGCTCGCCCGCTCGGTGGTGGGAAACGAGATCCCTGAGCACGTAGACCGCGAACTCGGTAACCGAGTGGAACCCCGAGTCACCGATGACCTGCTTCACCTGGTCGTATAGGGGGCGAGGGATCTTGAGCGTGACCTGCCCCGTCCCGCCTGGGCTCTTCATGTCCCTATCCTGCCAGTCCGGCGGCGGCGATGATGGCAATCGGGACGGCGAACAGCGCGGCGTGAGGTGGGTGCTGGGGTAGAGACCGGGGTCCCCGACCTCCGGGGCCGGACGCTCTCCCGTGGTCGGGCTCGATGCGATTCATGAGAGGTTACTCTTATAGCACTCCTATAAGAGTGTCAATCCTCTATTTGCGCATCCGGGTCTGGTTGGCGCCCGGTCCAAAATCCGCGAAAAGGTCTTTTCAGAGCCCGAGGCCGCGCTTAGGGTGTGGCCCTTCCCGCGTCGCGGACACTCTCGTGGGAACCGAACAGTATGAGCCAACCATCACCTGGAGGCGTGCCCGTGCGCACCCGTATTCTCCTGGTCGCCGGCCTCGTGGCGGCCTCCCTCGCAATCCCGACGACCGCTCCGGCTCGCACCATTCGAATCCCCGAGACCTTGATGAGCAGCACCACCTTTGACCGCGCCCGAGGACGCGTGTCGTTGTCTTTTCGACCCACGCACGTGGGCTTCAAGTGGCAGGGAAGCGAGAAGGCGAGGGTCCTCTACCGCACGGTCGACGAGCAGGGCCGCACCTCGAGGTGGGCTGTGGCGCCACCAAGTCACGACATGGAGGCCGGGAGCACGCGTTTCAGTGGGCTGATCGAAGTCGATCGCCCGGTGCGAGTCGAGTACCGCAAGCGCGTGCCCCACGGACAATGGCTGGGAGCGGTGACCATGGAGTCGATCAACACCCTCGACGGACCCACACGTGAGGTGGCCGTGCGAGCGGCGGCCGTGAACGATCCCAGCGCCCCCAACATCGTGACTCGATCCGAATGGGGAGCGAACGAGCACACCAAGAGGACCTCGGGGGACTGCAAGCGAACCTTCCATCCGCTCAAGCAGTTGTTCGTGCATCACACCGCGGGGTCGAATCGCGACTACAACGGCGCGCCGACGATGCGTGCCATCTACGCCTATCACGTGAAGTCGCGCGGCTGGTGCGACATCGGCTACAACTTCGTCATCGACTGGGACGGCACGATCTACGAGGGTCGCTGGGCGCGCGACTATCAGCCCTGGGAGGTGCATGACGCCGAGGATCTTCGTAATCACGTGGTGGCGGGAGCGCACGTCGCCAACTACAACTCGGGCAGCGTGGGCATCAGCCTTATGGGCAACTTCCAGAGAGTGGCTCCGCCCCGCGGGATGAAGCGCTCGCTCAAGGAGCTGCTCGCGTGGGAGGTCGACCGGCACGATTTGAATCCCAAAGGCACTCACGTGTTCAACGGCCGTCGCCTGAGAGTCATTGCCGGACATCGCAACGCGGGCTTCACCGACTGCCCCGGCAACAAGCTTTACGCGCAGTTGCCGAAATTCCGCAACCAGGTGAAGGCCATGGTGGGCGGCGGTAGGAAGTCGACGACGCTGAGTCTGGAATCCAGCACTTCGAACATCGACTTCGGCGACTCGGCCAAGTTCTTCGGATTCCTCGCCGACCGGGGGGGTGCGCCCCTGGCAAACCGCACGATCACGACGCATCGCAAGAACGGAACGGGCAGCTGGCGCAAGGGTCCCTCATCGACGACCGGCCCCGATGGCGGCTTCTCTTTCTCGCTGAGCCCCACCAAGAACGTCAAGCTCGCCGCATCCTTCGCCACGACCCAGAACCTCTGGGGATCGGACAGTAAGGTCAGGATGACCGGGGTCAAGCACGGCGTGACCATGGCTCCGAGCGATCGTGCTCCGGATCTCGATGGCGTGTATCACTACACCTCCGCCGAGTCCGAGGCAGTGGTGGCCGGCGACGTCGAGCCGTCGCACGAGGGCAAGATCGTCACGCTGAAGTTGTTCCGGAGGGGCACGCAGGGCTCGAGCTACAAGCAGATCGACAAGGCGCCGGCGACACTCCTGACCAATGGGTTCTCGCACACGTTCGTGCTGGCCCGTTCCAAATCCGGCGTCCGCTACAAGGTCACGGCCAGGATGCCGGCGGACAAGGTCCACAAGGCCGGCTTCAGCGGCCCGAGTTTCTTGGTGATCGACTAACCCGGAGCCGACTACCGGGCGTTAGGCCTGGTTCAGCACTTCGGCATGCTCAGGGTGGTGCCGGGATTCCGCCTGCTCTCGAACACGACCGTGACCCACAGCAATCCTGCTGCCCTCTTGGTCGCCACCCCGACGAAGCGGAACTTGCGACCGAGGATGTTGGCCTTGTGGGCCGGCGAGGCCATGAACGCCTTGTGGAGCGAGGTGACGGTACCGCCGTAGCCAACGTTCTCGCCGAGCGAGATCCAATGCGTCACCCTCTTCCCCAGGTTGGGCGTGTGGTGCAGCAGGTTCTTCCTGACCATGGTTTGAGTCTGCTTCATCGCCACCTTGGACAACTCTGGGTCGAGCCTCAGCTTCCTGAGCTCGCGGCCGCTGCGGGCCTTGTTGATCTTGCGGGCGAAGCCGCGTTCGTTAACGGAGTAGGACCAGCAGGTTGCGCTCGAGGCGGTGGTGGCGGGAACGAGAACAGCGAGTGCGACGCTCGCTGCGACAATCGAAAGAATCTTCTTGGGCACTGAGGGCATCCTCGGTTCGTCGGCGCGTTCCCCTAGGAAATCGGTAGCCATGTGGAAGAACTTGAGATACGCGCGGATGAAGCTCGGGGGTGTAATTGATGCCGGATGGGTACGAATCGGGCGTTCGGAGCTCGCTTTGCTAGTCGGTGGGCCCGAAGGTCTCCATGAAGTGGTCCCAAAGCGGCTGCGACGCCTCGAAGTTGGATTCGTCGGTCACGAAGTTGAGGGCGAATCCGTACTCCCCGTCGCCGGTCACGAAGCCGAGGTTGTACGCCCGCAGCGGGCTGTCGCCCTCGGTCCACCGGTACTCCCATAACGCCGCCGTGAGCGAATCCTGGTAATCGACCGCCTTCATCTGGAGTTGCTCGTAGTTGTCGTGAGAGGGGGCGAACCAGGCCTCCTGCTGCTCCCAGGCCGCCCGCGCGTCCTCGCCGGGGGCGTCGGTCCAGTCGACGCGCAGATAGTCGCCGGTGGCGGGATCGACGAGGTCGACCATGGACTCGTCCTGCGGTCGCTCCTCCCAGCCGGAGGGGACCTCGACTCCGTAGCCGGTGTCGCCGGCGGCGAAGTTCCTCGTCGGGCCGACGTCGGGTGGCTCGGGCTCTTCCTCGGCGCCCTCAGGCTGCTGCTGCTCGTTGGCCGCCGGCGGCCCCTCGTTCCCCGGCTCTTGGTCGTCCCTGAAAGCAAAGAAGGCGACGGCCCCCGCTACGAGCAGTACGACCACGCCGAGTGCCACGAGGGCGCCGCGTCCCCGGCCCGGGGGCCGAGCCTCTTCCCAGGTTGAGGCGGCGGGAGGTTGGGGTTCCCGGTCGGGTGGGGGCTCGTCGGGCGCCGGCGCTGCCACGGGATGAGCCTGAGTGGAGATCTCCGCCTGCCGGCCCTCGGCGACGTCAACCAGCATCGCCCGCACCGCATCGGCATCGGGTCGGTCCACCGCCTCTTTGCTCATGAGCGCCGCGATGATCGGACCGAGGGCTCCGGCCCCCCGGGGAGTCGGAGCGTCCTCGTGCACCACCGCGGTGAGCGTGGGGATGGGTTGGCCCTTGTCGAACGGGGGTGTGCCCTCCGTAGCGAAGTACAGCGTGGCGCCAAGTGACCAGAGGTCGGTAGCCGGTCCGGCGTCCTGCCCGATGGCCTGCTCCGGCGCCATGAAAGAGGGCGAGCCCATGATCATCCCGGTCGTCGTGATCTTCGGGTCTCCCTTCAGGGAAGCGATGCCGAAGTCCGCGAGCTTGGCTCGTCCATCGGCGGTGACCATGACGTTGCCCGGCTTCACGTCGCGATGGACGATCCCCTTGGAGTGCGCGGCGTCCAGGCCGTCCAGGACATCGAGTCCGATCCGCGCCGCGGCGCGAGAGTCGAGCGTGCCCTCCTCGCGAACCGTGGCCGACAGTGACGGGGCGCGAACGAGCTCCATCACGATCCACGTCACGCCGTCATCTTCAACAACGTCGAAGATCCCGACGACGTTGGGATGACTGAGCTGAGCCGCGGCGCGCGCCTCGCGCGTCGACCGCGCTTTGATCGCTTCCCGATCCGCGGCGGGGATCGAGGGTGGGAGCTTCACCTGTTTGATGGCGACCGGTCGTTGCAGCAGCGTGTCGGTCGCGGACCACACCACTCCCATGCCTCCCTTGCCAAGCTGGGAGTCGAGTGTGTAGCGGTCCGCCACCTGTCGCACGCCGACGTCTTTTTGCGACATCTGATTCGGGTTACCCATCTGAATTGGGGCTACTCCACGCCGAACAGTCCCTCGGTTCGGTGGAGCACGGCGCGTGGAACCTCCAGCGCCTGCCTCTCGGACAGCTTAGAGCCCCACAGCGTACGAACGTAAAAGACGTCGACGACTCGGTCGCCGAGCGTGTCGATTTTGGCGACGTGGATGTCCAGCTCGAGATCGGCGAGTCCCGCCGCCACCGCGTAAAGCAGCCCGATGGTGTCGGGGGCCCTGACCTCGACCACGGTCGAGCCCGCCGAGGCGTCGTCGAGGACCCTTATCTCGGGGACGATCGCCTCGGCCGGCCTGTAGTCCTTGACCTTGGCGAGCATGCTGGCGTCCAGGGCAAGGTGTCCGGAGAACGCCGCCTTCAGGTCCGAGGTGAACCTGGCCTTCGATACCTCGTCCGGAGAGACCACGATCACGCGGGTCAGAGCCACGCCGCCGGAGGTGCTGTAGGCGCGCGCCCCCAGCACGTCTATGCGGTTCAGAGCGAGAGCGCCCGCGATGCGCGCGAGCGTGCCGGGCCGGTCCATTACGCAGACCGTGAGCACACTGCGGCCCGGTTCCCCGGAATCGTCGAAACGGCTGAGGGTCTCACCCGGCCGTGGGTTCGCGAGCAGGAGCCTGATCTCTTCGGCCATGTCGTGAACCGGCGTCGACGCCAGATACGACGGCGGAAGCGAGGCCAGAACCGGCTCCGTTCGACCCGCAAGCAAGGGTTCGTAGCTCTCCAAAGCATGCGCAGCCTCGGAGACGTCACTCCGGGCCGGCAGGTCTCCCGTTTCAAGCGCGACCAGTGTGCGCGCGGCAAGGTTCGTGACCAGCGAGTTCTTCCACTCGCTCCATGCGTTGGGGCCGGTGGCGCGGCCATCGGCGATTGAGAGCAACAGAAGTTGACGCAAACGCAGGGCGCCACCGCACGCGTTCGCAACCGACTCGATCACCGAGCCGTCGTCGGTGTCGCGACGAGTGGCGGTATCCGGCAGCAGCAGGTGGTGACGCACAAGTTCCGCGATTTCCTCGGCGGCAGTGGGCGAGAAGCCCATGCGGCGTGCGATTGCCAGAGCGACCTCGGCGCCGGCCTCGCTGTGATCCCGCCCAGACCCCTTGCCGATGTCGTGTAGGAGCGTCGCCACATAGAGGGTGTCGAGGTCACCGATCTCCCGAGCATGAGTGAGCAGCCAGGGCGCGTCGAGGAGGCTCGTGAGCTCGCGGACCGCGACGAACGAGTGACCATCGACCGTGTATCGGTGATAGGGATCGTGCTGCGGCCGCCCTCTGATGCGCTCCCATTCCGGCAGGAGAGATCGCAGGCCCCCTAGGTGCTCGAGAAGTTCCAAGGCACCGAGGGCGTGGGGTCCGCGCAG
This sequence comes from Actinomycetota bacterium, assembly GCA_050693975.1. Taxonomy (GTDB): domain Bacteria; phylum Actinomycetota; class CADDZG01; order CADDZG01; family WHSQ01; genus WHSV01. The sequence continues at coordinate 621 of JBOGWV010000214.1, read as the reverse complement.
CAACCCGAGAAAGGCGCGTCGCTCGGACTCGCTCCAGCGGGCGGGTCTCGAAGCGTCGAACGCACGCGCTGCCACGTTGAGCGCGACGGGAGCGATCCGCTGGCCACCGTGAGCGTGGGCGCCCAGAAGCCGCAGCGCGCCGGCGGCGTCGATATCTTCGCCTTCGAATCGCAGCAGGTTGTCGTCGAGACGAATTCCCTCGGCGACGCGCCGGCTCGATCCCGAGCGGCGGGGCCCACCCAATGTGCGCTCGGACAGGTCTTCCATCGCCCCTCGCGTCGAATGCTCGATGACTCGGGCCGCCGAGTGGACCCTGGCCATCATGTCGTCGACTGCGTCTGGCGAGGTGTAGCCCAACCGGTCGGCGACCTCTGGTTGAAGCTCGATGAGCAGGCGATCGGACTTCCGGCGAAGAACCGCGTGCAGGCCCTCGCGTGCGGCCAGCAGGAGCCCGGCGGCGTCCTCCGAGCGTGGGACCGGCTCTTCCTCGCAGGCGATCGTCATCATCCAGCCGAGGGTGTCCACATCTCGAAGGCCCCCCGTTCCTTCCTTCAGCTCGGGGGCGAGGGCCCAACCCGCCCGCTCTGAGGTCCGGTGACGATGCCGGGTGGCGTCGAGGAC
>JBOGWV010000213.1:0-6013 GCA_050693975.1 Actinomycetota bacterium | reverse complement strand
AAGTGACGTCATAGGCCTTGGCGAAGTTCTGGCCGAGGAAATGCGAGGTCCCGCATTGCAGGGCCTTGCGGTCGAGCATGAGGGCCTCGATGGTGAAGGTCTCGTCCGCGCCCGGGAAGCGCTCGTTCGCAGACTTGCGCCCCGACAAGACGGGGATCGCGAGCACATCCTCGGACACTTCCCGGTAGACCTCGAGCATTCTCAGGGTCTCTTCGACGGCCTCTTGCTCGGTGGCGTGCGCGGTGTGGCCCTCCTGCCAGAGGAACTCACTGGTGCGAAGGAACAAGCGCGTGCGCATCTCCCATCGCAAGACGTTGCACCACTGGTTGTACAGAAGGGGGAGGTCTCTGTAGCTCTGAATCCATCTCGAGTACGTGTTCCAGATGACCGTCTCGGATGTGGGCCTGATCGCCAGCGGCTCGTCGAGCTCCTGGCCTCCTCCGTGTGTGACGACGGCGACCTCCGGAGCGAAGCCCTCGACGTGATCCGCCTCCTTCTCGAGCAGCCGCATCGGGATCAACAGCGGGAAGTAGAAGTTCTCGTGACCGGTCGCCTTGAAACGATCGTCGAGCGCGCGCTGGAGATGCTCCCAGACCGCGTAGCCGTGCGGCTTGATGATCATCGAGCCCTTCGCGGGCCCGTGCTCCGCCATTCCCGCCTGCTTCACGACCTCGACGTACCAGCCCGGAAAGTCCTCTGCCTGTTTTGGAAGTTTGCTCTTAGCCATGCCGCCTAGTCTCTCAGCTTCGCAACGAGGTGAGTGTCTATCGCTATGGCCTCCGGCCAGGCAAGAAGGCGGGATTCTTTACTCGCCGACGATCTGGATCACGACCGAGCGCTCGGAGGCCTCACCCAACTCGACCAGGAGCACCCGCTGCCAGGTGCCCAGCCGCAACTCGCCCGCGACCGCCGGCAGGACCACCGAAGTCGCCCCGACCATTCCGGCGCTCTGCTCGGCGCCGTTCGAGTTGAGTCGTCCGAGGGTTCGCTTGATGTCCTCGAGCAATCCCGACTCACGCTCGTTGACGAGGATCGCGCACGTCGTGTGGGGAGAAAAGATCGTCACCTGCCCGTCGGAGATTCCCGAGCCCGAGAGCGCTCTCTGGATGTCGTCAGTGAGGTCGACGAACCCCGGCACGTCTTTGGTCCGAGCAGAGCATTCGATCTGATGGGTGCGCATGTTGGCAAGAATCCCTATTCCTCCGTTGGCCGGAGGCCATATGAATCCCTATTACTCCCCCGGCCGGATGCCATATCGTGCCTGCTTCGGCTCGCTTGGGCAAACGACCAACTCCCAGGAAATGCAACCGAAGACGTTATCCACAGCTCAGTGAGTCGACTGCGGATAACCCTGCGGACATGCTGTGCGCGACTTGCGGACAAATAGAAACTTTCGCGAGGTCCTGCCTTATTCCTAAGTTCGTATTGACGAGAGCGACGAGGCTGCGTACCTTGACGAACGTCCCAAGCAGTCAACCGGCAAGCAGCATCACCCGGGGCCTTTTCGGAGGAAACGGAACGGGATCGACCCTGTGCCCTCGGGCACAGGGAAGCGAAGCAGAAGGTACTTGTACCGGAAGCGACGTCAGGTCTCGAGCAACTGGCCGTGACCCGCAGGACCGGATCGGTTCGCCGAAACGGATACCGGAGTCGAGGAAGCTCGGGCGAGGGCTCACCTTCGGGTGGGAGGCTCGTCAAGAGGCCTGAGCCAGGTGAGTGGTGCGTGGCACCGATAGGTTGCTTGGGACACTTAAGTTCTGGCAAGACCCGAGCAGCCTGAGGACAACGTCCCAATAACCGATTCTAGGATCGGCTACCGGGCGGCCCCAAAGGTGCTCGGGTCTTTCCTTTCCCCCGGTCCTCTCTCGGCCCGGCTCGTGACCGCGGCTGACAGGCGAGCCACCCCTCCAAAATTGAGACTAGCCCTCGGCAATCCTCTCCTTTATGGTGGCGCGAAATAGGGGTAAGGGCCTCACGGGCGGCTAAATCAGCGCCCCCGGGGAGCCGACAACTCACCCGACGATAGGAACGCCCACCTCAACAGAGGAGATGGAGAAGCAGCGGTGGTCGCAAACGAGCGGGACCTGCACCAGGTCGAGGACGAAGAAATCGAGGAAGAGGTCGTCGACGAAATCATCGATGAGCTGGACGACGAACTCGTGGATCCAGGCGCGCTTGGCGACGAGGACGACGATCCCGCCGAGGACGACGACGAAGACGAAGACGATGAGTCCGCGGACGACAAAGACGATGAGGACGAGGAGGAAGCCGATCAGACGGTGGCCTCCGACTCCGAATCGACGAGCCTCGAGGAGCTGCTCGATCAACGTTCGGCCGCGCGCCGGGGGACCGACGATGCCGACGAGGACGAGGACTTCAGCGACTTGACTTCGGAGGCGACTCGCGCCGAGACGCGCGCCAAGTCGAAGGTGGCGCCGCTTCGCAATCGTGAGGAATTCGTGTGCAAGCGCTGCTTTTTGTTGAAGCCGAAGGTGCAACTGGCAGACCCGGAACGCACCTTGTGCCGAGACTGCGTTTAGTGGCATACCTCTGAACGGATCAATCAAGTATGCAGTAGTTGTTCTTTGCGGCGTCGCTCTTGCGTTTGCGTTTCCCGAACCCGCCATCGGCCCACTCGCATGGGTCGCGCTCGCGCCACTGCTGGCACTGACCGCGGGTGCCGGGGCGCGTAGGGGAGCGGGGCTCGGGTTTGCCTTCGGGCTCGCTTTCTTCGGATCGCTCCTCTACTGGATCAGCATCATCGGCTATCTCGGATGGGCGGTTCTCGTACTTCTGCAGGCCTTGTTCCTGGCGCTACTTGGGCTTGTGTGGACGAGGACGAACCGGCTCAGCGCTTGGCCGGCCCGGATCGCGGCGGCGGCAACGGCTTGGGTGGCGATCGAGTTCTTACGGTCGATTGTTCCCGTCGGAGGATTCACCTGGGGCCAGCTGTCGCAAAGCCAGACCGAGTTCAGCTGGTTGCTCCCCGCCGCCGCCCTTGGTGGAGGCTGGCTCGTGGCCGGCATCGTCGTCGCGGTCAACGCGGCGCTCGCCGAGGTCGTGGTTGCCTTCCGTAGTGGAGCTCGGAGACGCGGGCTTGCCGCGGCGGCTGCGATGGTCGGGCTGCTCCTCGCCCCGCTCGGGATTCCGCGCAACGACGCAACGGGGGAGGAGGTGAGGGTGGCCATCGTGCAGGGCAATGTCCCACGGAACTTCGAGGGCAGCACCTATGAAAAGGAGCTGGCCATCCTCGCGAGCCACCAGCACTTAACCGAGGAACTCGCCGGCGTGTCGCCCGATCTGGTGGTGTGGCCGGAGAGCTCGGTTGGGCTCGACCTCACGACGAACGACGACTCCGCCGGCGCGGTGCGCGCGGCCGCACAGTCGGTAGATGCACCGATGATCGTTGGCGGCAACCTGGACGTCGGCGAAGACCGCTACAAAGTCATGGCCTTCCAAATCGACCCCGACGGGGAGGTCGTCGACCAGTATCAGAAGACCCATCTCGTGCCCTTCGGCGAGTACGTTCCTGCGCGCGGCGTGCTGGGGTGGATCCCCGCGCTCGATCAGGTGCCGCGCGACGCGGTCGCCTCGGACCAGCCGGTCGTGTTTGACGTCGCCGGCGGCAGGGTCGCTCCGGTTATTTCGTTCGAGGGCGACTTCGGCTCGCTGGTGCGCAAACCGATCGCCGAGGGTGGCCGTCTCCTCGTCGTCGCCACCAACACCTCGACCTGGGGGGACTCGTGGGCCTCTGCCCAGCACGTCGCCTTCAGCCGGGTGCGCGCCGTCGAGAACGGTGTGTGGGTCGCGCATGCGGCGCTCAGCGGAATCTCGGCGTTCATCTCGCCGCGCGGCGACATCGTCGATTCCACGCCGCTATGGGTGCCGGCTGCGCTCGTTCACGAGCTTCGCTTCGCCGCCGACATCACGCTCTATGCGCGCTTCGGTGACTGGTTTCCTCTGCTCAGCATCGCGGCGACGGTTCTCGCCCTCGTGGCCGCCGGTCGGCTCAGGACCAAACAGGGCTTGCGAGGCGGCGAGCGTGAGGCCCCCGGAGTGGCCCGTTAGGCGCTCCCAGAGCGCCGGTAATCATCGTTATGTCGCCTTGCGCTAATCCGGGGCTCCCCCGGTCCGTTCTTAGGTGCGTAAATGCGCTGGAGCGGGAGCGCCCGCGCTCAGAACGGGTCTCCTATCATGCTGTCGTCATGAGTGACGGGAAAAGGGCGCGTGATCTGGGCATCGTTATCGGGGCGCTTTCTCCCGGGCCGGCCAACGCGATCACCGACGTCGCCGGCGTTCGCGTCGGCCACACCACTCTGATCGCGGGCGACTCCGTTCGTACCGGGGTCACCGTGGTGCTTCCGCACGACGGCAATCCCGGAAGCGACCCGGTCTTCGCAGGGTGCCACCGTCTCAACGGCAACGGCGAGATGACGGGGCTCGAGTGGATCAGGGAGTCGGGCCTGCTGACTTCCCCCATCGCCCTGACCAACACCTTCAGCGTCGGAGTGGTGCGTGACGAACTGGTGGCGACGGGACTCACCGCGGGTCTCCCGGTCGTCGGTGAAACCTTCGACGGCGGCCTCAACGACATCAACGGCATGCACGTCCGCCCCGAGCACCTCCGAACCGCTCTAGAGGCAGCCAGGCTCCCGAACGATGGTGCACCGGTGGACGAGGGCGCCGTCGGCGGCGGCACGGGGATGATCTGTCACGACTTCAAGGGCGGAATCGGCACCGCATCGCGGATGGTCGCGGCCGACACGGGTGGCTACACCGTGGGTGTTCTGGTCCAGGCCAACCACGGACGGCGCGAGCGCCTCAGGGTCAACGGCGTCCCCGTCGGGGAGCGGGTGACCGATGCCGAGGTACCGCTTCCGGTGGAGCAGGATTGGCCTGTTTCACATCCGGGGTCGATCATCATCATCGTGGCGACCGACGCCCCCCTGCTGCCGGGACAGTGTGACCGGCTGGCGCAACGAGCCGGCTTCGGCGTCGCTCGCACCGGCGGCGTCGGCGAGCACTCGAGCGGCGACCTCATTCTTTGTTTCTCGACCGCCAACCGCTCCCTCGTGGTCGGCGAGTCCGGTCCGGAGGGCGAATACGAGGTCCCGATCCGCATGCTGTCGGACGCCTACATCACTCCCCTGTTCGACGCCGTCATCGACGCCACCGAGGAGGCGATCGTCAACACGCTGCTTGCGGCCCGAACTATGGAGGGTCATTCGGGAACCGCGTACGCGCTCGACGGCGCCACGCTCCTCGGCGCGCTGAACGCCTAACCGACCTGGGTGCTGCGCGAGTACTCCGCCGGAGCGAACAGCACGACTACCGCGAAGTCCTCGGCGAGGTCTACGAAGCGGTGCTCCTCGCCGGCAGGCACGTAGACCACCGAGCCGGGGGCCACGTCCGCGGCTTCATCGCCGGCCACCAACCGCGCGCTGCCCTGAGTCACGACGTAGATCTCATCCTCGCTGTGGGGCGACTGGTCGTCCGACCCACCGCCGGGAACCGAGTAGGTCCCCACGCTGAGATCCGGCACGCGCAAGTGCTCGATCCAGTGGTTCTTCTCCGCGCCCTCGGGAGCCGAGTAGCGCCCTGCGGACTCGATGACCTCCACGGTGCTCCTTTCGCCGGCCCATCCTTGGGTTTGGGAACCTCGACCTGCGTGCCCATCATCACAGGGCGTTACCCTGCCGGCATCGTGACACCGCTATTTTCAGACCGAGCGGGCTCGTTTCACCGGGCGGCGGACGTTTACGAGCGCGCCAGACCTGGCTACCCGCGCCCCGCCGTCGAATGGGCGGTCGGCGCCGAGCGGACAACTGTCCTCGATCTCGCCGCCGGAACCGGCAAGCTCACGGCCGGGCTCGTGACGCTGGGGCACGACGTGATTGCGGTCGAGCCGCTCCAACAGATGATTCGTCAACTCACGGCCTCGCTTCCATCCGTGCGCCCCGTCATGGGGGTGGCCGAGAAACTCCCCATCGCCGACGCGAGTACCGACGCGGCC
>JBOGWV010000212.1:0-4812 GCA_050693975.1 Actinomycetota bacterium | reverse complement strand
ACATGCTCGAGCGTGTATTCGAGGAGCACGAGGGTCGGATCGCCGGAATGATCCTCGAGCCGATCATGATGAACGCCGGGATCATCGGGCCGGAACCGGGTTACCTCGAGGGCGTGCGCGACCTCGTCCACAAGCATGGGGCGCTGCTTGCGTTCGACGAGGTCAAGACCGGTCTGACGACCGGGAGCGGTGGCGTCACTGCCATGTCGGGCATCACGCCGGATATCGTTTGTCTTGCCAAGGCTATGGGCGGCGGCGTGCCCTGCGGTGCGATCGGTGGCAGCGCCGAGGTCATGGACTTCATCGCCACCGGCGGATACGAGCAAGTGGGTACCTTCAACGGCAACCCTCTGACTATGGCCGCCGCCCGCGCCACTCTCGAGACCCTCGACGACGCGACCTACGACCACCTCGAGCGCCTCAACAAGATGATGGTCGCGGGGGCCGAGCAGGTCATCGACGATTACGAACTGCCCGCGCACGTCGTCTCCTACGGAGCCAAGGGTGCGGTGACTTTCGCGACCGAACCGGTTCGCAACTATCGCGATTTCCTGGCGATCGACGACAGGACCAGCCACGCGCACTGGCTCTATCAGCACGCGGGTGGAGTGTTCCTGCCACCGTGGGGCAAGGCCGAACAGTGGCTTATCTCGGTGCAACATACGGAGGAAGACATCGATCGTTTCATCATGAATTTCGAGGCTATGGCTAAGGCGCTTAGGAGCTAGGCATGCCCGGGGGACACGTCCAGCTGATCGAACTGCTCAAACGCTTCGGCGAAGTCGAGGCAGTTAAAGAGATCACGCTCGACATTGCTTCCGGTGAGTTCTTTTCGTTGCTCGGCCCGTCAGGCTGCGGTAAGACCACCACTTTGCGCATGATCGCCGGCTTCGAGCGTCCCACCTCCGGCCGGATCTTGCTCGACGACCGAGATATGGCCGACGTCCCTCCGCACAAGAGAAACGTCAACACGGTGTTTCAGAACTATGCGCTGTTCCCCCATCTCGACGTCTTCGACAATGTCGCGTTCGGACTGCGTTTCACAAGTTCCTCCAAGGAAGAGACGCGGCGCAAGGTGGGCGACGCACTCAGTCTGGTCAGGTTGCAGCAATTCGCCGAACGCCGGCCGACGCAGCTTTCCGGAGGCCAGCAACAGCGCGTCGCCCTGGCTCGGGCCCTTGTGCTCAACCCCTCGGTGTTGTTGCTGGACGAACCGCTCGGAGCACTCGATGCCAAACTGAGGAAGTCATTGCAGGTCGAGTTGAAGGCGTTGCAAGAGCAGGTTGGGATCACTTTCGTGTACGTCACGCACGACCAAGAGGAAGCGCTCACGATGTCCGACCGCATAGCGGTGATGTCCGAGGGAACGATCGAGCAGGTGGGGACGCCGCAACAGGTCTACGACGAGCCGGGGTCCGCGTACGTGGCCGATTTCCTGGGTGTGTCGAACCTGATGTCCGCGACCGCACGCGAGACAAATGGGCCGGGTGTTTGTCACGTGCGCCTAGGAGACTTCGACTTGAGCTCGACCTGCGGGCAGACCGATGCGCGCGGCGACGTCATGATCGTGGTTCGCCCCGAACGTGTGCGGCTCGAACCGCAAGGCTCGTCCGGCGACAATCACATTCCTGGGATGGTCGAACGTGTCGTTTACGTCGGAGCGGTCACTCAGTTGATGGTGAGGCTGGCCTCGGGGAACGTGATCCAGGCGATGGTCCCGAATCAGGGGGGGCAGAGCCGTTACTCGTCGGGCACGCCAGTGTCCGTCTTCGTGGCGCCCGACGCTCTACGCGTGCTCCGCGTCGACACAAGCGGCTCCTCCGGGGACGAAGACGAATCCGCCGTCGCCTCGTCAAGCGGCTAGATATCGAGGCGGGCGAGCTCCTCGGCAGCGGAACCCTGCCTTCCCTCTCGCCGCCGGACTCGCCGCAGGAATAGTCCGGCGAGGACGATCGCCAGCATCGAGAACAACAGCAACAGTGTGGCGAGCGCGTTCAACGCCGGTGTCGGGGCCAGCCGGAGCGCGCTGTATAGCTTCGTCGGAATTGTTTCGGTGGACGCTCCCGCGCGCAGGAAGTAGCTGATCACGAAGTCGTCGATTGAGATCGCGAAGGCAATGGCGAGGCTCGCCCAAATGGCCGGTGCAAGCATGGGGAGCAGCACCATTCGCATCGCCTGACCCGAGGAAGCGCCCAAGTCCATCGCCGCCTCTTCGTACTCCGGCCCGATCGCGAACAGGCGACCCCGCACCACGATCACCACGTAGGAGATCGTGAAGGTTACGTGTCCCAGGATCTGTGCTGGTGTGCCGAGTGGAACGACCCGAAACAGATAGACGAACACGATGAACAATGCCACACCCATCACGATCTCCGGCGTGACCAGCGGGAACAGCATGAGGAAGTTGGCCGGCTTGGAACCGCGCCCTCGCCAGCGAGCGAGACCTATGGCCAGCATGACGCCGAGCGGTGTGGCAATGAGCATTGTGGCTCCGGCCAGCCTGAGGCTTTGAAAGAGCGAGCTTCGCAGAGACGGGTCGTGCCACACGGACAAGTCCGGGTCGTAGAAATACCAGTCCAAAGAGAAGCCCTGCCAGGTCGTGCGGGAGCGGCCGTCGTTGAAGCCGAACTGGATCGCAATCAGGACCGGGATCAAACACCACAAGATATAGAGCCACGTCAGCCCGATCAGAAAACGAGGCTGGCCCCAGGGGTTGGAGATCCACCTGGCCGCCCGCCGCCAGGGGGATGAGGCATCGATTCCGTCGGTCCGGCGAGCCGCTTCGGTGGTCATTGCCGCGCTTGCCTCGCAGCGCGCGCGACGCTGATTAGGTAGTAAGCCATCAATAATCCGACCAAGACCATCAGCACCACCGTGATGGCGGCGCCTTCGGGTCCGCCGCTTCCGGTGTCAACGAACAGCTGGATTTCGTTGCCGACCATGCGCGTGCGCGGGGAGCCGGATAACAGACCGTTCGTGTAGTAGTCGCCGAACATCGGCAGCATGATGATGACCAGTCCGGCGAGGATGCCTTGCTTAGACAGTGGCAACGTCACATGTAGGAAGGCTCGGAAGGGACTCGCGCCAAGATCACGCGCCGCCTGAATAGTGCTCGAATCGATGCGATCGAGCGCTGCGAACAACGGCAGGATCAGGAACGGTATGTAGCCGTAGACGAGGCCGAGCACGACGGTCTCCGAGTGTCCTCCGAGCCAATCGCGCGGAGCACCCAGAAGTCCCAGGAACATCAGCGCGTCGTTAACGTAACCCCCGGTGTCCAGGAGGTTGCGCCACGCCAGCATGCGCATCAGATAGGGAATCCAGAAAGGAGCGAGGATGAGCACCAGGTAGAGGATCTTTCGCTTGCCCGAGTGCCGGGCCACGAAGTAGGCCACCGGATAACCGAGCACGAGGCTCAGCAACGAGGCGACGCCGACGTAGATGACGGTGCGGAGAAAGATGACGCCGAGCTGGCCGGAGAAGATGTTGCTCGTTACCTCTCCGAAGATTCCGGGGTCCCACTGAAGCGGGTTCCACACCGGCTCGCTCTGATTGAAGATCGGATCCAGGCGGCCCATCGCGATGGAGAGGATGGCGTAGAAGGGAACCAGGAAAAGCAGAATCAGCCATATCAGCCCGGGGGCCGCGAACGCGGGCCACACCCAGCGGCGGCGGGAGTAGGTGTCACCCGATCCGGACACGCGTCCGTCCTGTTTCGCCGTGGGTCACGCGATCACCCAGACTGGACCTCGGACCACGCGTCGAGCCACTTGGCCTCGATCTCGGGCGAGAGCTGTATCGGAGCCTGGCCCAGATTGAAATCAGACTTCTCGATGATCGCCGACCGGAGGTTTTCGGGCACGTAGCCATCGGCAATGAGGCTATCGGGCTCGATACCGTTGAGCGGAGGCTGGTAGCCGAGCCACGAGAAGTTCTTGAGCGCTACCTTCTCGTCGAGCATGTAGTTGATGAACATGTGCGCAAGCACGGGACTCTCCGCGTTCTTGAGGACGCCGAGGCTGTCGTTCGAGACGTAACCGCCGGCGGTCGAGGCCTCGCTCTTCGGCGGCCAGAAGTAGCGCAGTGTCGCGGGGTCTCCTCCTTTGGGGAAGTAATACTGTGCGCCAATCATGTCGCCGGACCATGAGTGGTGCAGGGCAAACTTTCCCTCGGGGATGCCAGAGTAGGCACCGTCGATCGTGTAACGGATGTTGACGGCGTCTACCAGCTTCATCAACTCGGTCTTGGCCTGCCCGATCTCGTCCACGTCGCCCGTGTTGATGTCGTTGATTCCGGCTCTGTACAGCCCGATGCCGACGGTTTCCCTGTAGTCGTCGTAGAGTCCCACCCGGCCGATTTCATCGGTTTCCCAGAAGATGTCCCAGGGGTTGCTCATATACTCGAGATCGGGTTCGGTCAGGTCTGCCCGCCACCCAATACCCGTCTCATAGACGGCGTAGGGGACGGTGTAGCGCGCCTCGACGTCGAAGTATGGATCCTGCAGCTCCGGCCAGACGTTGGCCGAGAAGTTGGGGAGGTAGTCGTGGTTGAGCGGCTGCACGATCTTGCCGGCTACGAACTTTGGGATCACCTCGGCGGTGGGGAAGAACACGTCGAAACTGAGGTTCCCGGTGCGGAGCTTCCTGGTCGCCTCCTCCATGTTGTAGAAGGTGGTGAGCTCGACGTCGACCCCGAACTCCTCGGAGAAGTCATTGAGCACGCGGGGCCAAACGTAGTCGGCCCAGTTGTAGATCTTCAGCGGCCCCGCTTCGGGCTCGAGTCCGGACTCGATGGGTGCGTTGTCGTCGAACA
>JBOGWV010000211.1:0-8806 GCA_050693975.1 Actinomycetota bacterium | reverse complement strand
CTGCCACATCCCGCTGGTTGCCGAGATGCCACACGGAGGCTTCAAGCACTCGGGCCACGGCAAGGACCTCTCCATGTACGGGTTCGAGGACTACACCCGCATCAAGCACGTCATGAGCAACATTGAGAGTTGAGTCAATCTAGGCTCTGACCTCGCCGCGGCTCCGCCATTCGGCACCAGCGGCACCGGGCTGGTGGCACGGCTCCGCAACGGGGTTGCCACGATGCGCGCCACCGGAGCTAATCCGACAATCGCGGTGCTCAATCCCACCGACTCCGCGAGTCTCGACCTCGAGGCCGACGCCGGGGGATACGTGTTCCCGACGCGCGACACCGGCTCTTCCTCGCCGTTGTGGGGGCTGCGGGTGATCGAGCGCATCGGAGCCGGCACCGAGGCCCCTTACTTGATCGATCCGATGATGCTGGGACAGCTCTATCTCGGCAATCTGCGCTTCGACGCCGACCCGTTTACCGGCTTCCGTAAGAACCTGACGACGCTGCGCATCGAGACGCACGCGCTGTATCACGTTCGTCAGCCCGAGGGCGCGCGACGCGTCAACGCAACCTAATGAAGATGAAGCTGCAAGTCGCACACAACGTCTCGCTGAATCGAGACGGCCGCATCCACCGGGCCGGAGACACCTTCGAGATCGAGCGGTGGCTCGAGCTCGACTACGTCGAGCAGGTCAAGGCACCACGAAGGAAGGCCACGAAGAAGACGACCAAAAAGAGTTAGCGCGCTAACGCCCCATTGTGCTGACTGAGTGGGGCGAAGGCCGGGCGAGCAAACGCCCTTCCTTTCAGGGGCAAGACCGGCCTGCGCGCTACCCCCCCTTTCCACAGGGTCGCAGGTGGTCCTCATGGCCAATGAAACTCCCGGATCGCGGGAGAGGCGTGAAGTACGCTAAGCACAGAGGAGGAGGAGCGGTTGCCAACCCAACCTAGGGCTCTCGATGAGGGCATCTATTCGGTCGCGGACGTCTGTCGGATCTTGCAGCCGTCAATGACGCCGCGCAAGGTTCACTACTGGCTCGACACTGGCCTGTTGGGGGAACCAGTTAGGTGGGGCGAGCGCGGCCATCCAACACTTTTGAGCTTTCAACAGTTGCTGAAGGTGCGGACTGTTCAACACCTCCGTGATGAGCTGCTGGCATCCCTCCCCAAAGTCCGGGAGGCATTCGCTTGGGTTCTAGCGAATCTTTTCGCCGAGACCTGGCAGGACTTCGCATTCACTCTCGGCACAACCAGAGAAGTCGTTGTGAAGTTGGGTGACGAGAGGATGTCGATACCGACCGAGCAAGGTGTCTTGCCGACCGTTCTCCCGGAACTTGAGCAGCATATGTTGGACACGCGCTCTGCTTGGGAGACTCGTCGTCTCTCCATCCCAGGCAGACCGCGCCTCGTCTCAGATGCCCGAATCCTGTCCGGCAGCCCCGTGGTGAGTGGTACGCGACTTGAGACGGCTGTAATCGCCACGTTTGCGGAAGATCGTAGAGCAAGTACAGATTCGGTATACGAGATCGTTTCTCTCTACCCCCAACTAGATCCGATCGCAGTCACTCAGGCGCTCGAGTTTGAAGGTGCCGAAGTAGCTGCATGAACTTTCTGCTCGACGAGAACCTCAATGAGGACGTCGCAGCATCACTCAACACAATTGGGAAGCGTCTCCCTGCAACGTTCGCTCACATCGTCGAGTTAGGGCATGCAGGAATGCCCGATGAAGAGATACCAAAGCTCTGCGCGGATCACGGAATAGCGGTGCTGGTTACCGTCAACGTGAAGGATTTTGGAGCAAGGCAGGTTCATTTCGAACGTCTCCTGGCGAGGAATGTCTCCGTCGTCGTCCTCCGTCCCGGCAAGGTGCGGTTCGACTTGTGGTTGCAGGCAGGTCTTCTATCCATGCACATGAAGTCGATCGTGAGACTCATCGACGAAGCGGACGGACCTGTTCTCATTCGCGTTACCCAAAGTGGTGCCGGCCGGCGCTCCCTCGAGGAGTTGACGCAAGAAGAGGAGGGCCGCTCACTCCCATAGGGGGCGCGTGTACAGCGTCTGGAATCCCAGCAGCCACTCCGCATCTCGCTCAGAATCCGTCAGAATGACAAGAGTGTAGTTCCTGTGCCAGAGAGGGCCATCTAGGGCTTAGAACCGCTGTAGACCCTGACTGAGGCACGCTGAGCGACGTTAGGTGCACTCGAGGAGCTTCCTCCATCAACCCCCTGTTGTGACGCTAAATGGGGGAGGACGATGGAGTCCATCGCTAATCTCACACTGGAGGTGCCATCCATGATGGCCAACAGGGGGCACTGCATCGCGTTGGTGGCTCTTATCCTGTGTTGGGCGCTCCCGGGTACTGCGGAGGCGGGGGGACCACGCAGGTGCTTTGGCCGTCGAGCCTCCATCGTTGGGACCTCCGGGCCAGACCAACTCATCGGGACTCCTGAAGACGATGTGATCGTCGCTCGTGGTGGTGCGGACGTTATCCGCGGTAGAGGTGGCGGAGACGACATATGCGCCGGTCCTGGTGCGGATAGAGTCTTCGGAGGAGGCGGGGCTGACCTTGCCAAGAGTAATAGGGGCAACGACCGTATCTTCGGGCAGGGCAGGAGAGACTTCCTGTTCGGTGGTCGGGGCAACGACCATATCTTCGGGCTGGGCCTGAGAGACTTCCTGGACGGTGGGCCTGGTAGCAACACCAATGATGGGGGGGACGGCATCGACCGCTGCCAAGAGCCTGCGCCTGGGGAGCCAGGTGCAACGAACTGCGAGAAGGCGGGGTCGGCAATCAAGGCGCACGCCATCTAGGACCGTAAAAGAAAATGGCGACGCGCAGACGCGCTGAGGCACGCGCCGCCAGTTGTGTATCGGGTGCCCAGAGGGCCGGCGACTCCCCTAACTTCGTTTTACATACCGGCATTGCTGGCGGCGATGATGGCGGTCGCGGTGGAAGCGAGGGCGGAGACGGCGCTAAGGATCGCAGAACCCATCGCCACCCTTACGCGCTCGATAACAAAGAGGCCTTTGGGATCTGGGGCGGGACCTCGGAGCGTAGCGTAGGAAGCTCCGGAGTGCGAAGCGTGTCGCCGCCTGAGGATTCACTCACGAGTGAAGGCTCACCACTCTAGTGACAATCGTCAAGGGTCGGACGAACAGCAGAGGGCCCGCAGGACAACGCCGCCGTATGGAGTCGTGACGAAGAACCTTCCCGACTAGTGTTTGAGGTGGCCGCAGTCGATCAGCGAAATGGCTTCGATTAAGCGTCGATCCGTATTGAACGGTTGATCGCTCTTTTCTATGCTGGGTTGAGATTAATCCGCAGGGGGTGTCGGGATGCTCCGCAAGATGTTGCTGATAGCCCTGCTATTCATGCTTCCCACGTTGATCGTCTCCCCTGTCCGCAGCGCATTCCCCGGAAGCAACGGCATGATCGTCTTCTTCAATGATCCGCCAGGGGACGAACATCTCGGTGAGGAGCTCTACACCGTCAACCCGGACGGGACCAATCTCACCCGCCTGACCCATTCCGAAAACTTCATCCACAACACCCAGCCTGCGTGGTCCCCAAATGGGCAACTCATCGCGTACTCCGAAACTGATCTCCAATCACTCTGGCGGATCGTGATCATTGACCAGGAGGCTAACGAGGTCGACGCTATCCAAGCGCCTGGCAACTTCGTGAGCGTGTTGTACCCAAGTTGGTCGCCCGACGGAACCAAACTGGTCTATAAGCAGAATAGGAACATACGCGTCCATGAGGTCGGAGGATCGCAGCCAGACCGGCAGATCACCTTCGGAAAACGGCATAAGTCCTTACCGGTATGGTCGCCCGACGGGACTAGGCTCGCGTACGTGCGCGTGACGAATGTTGGTATAAGACTCGAAGTCGCCCACATCGACCTCAGCAAGCCATCGCCGTTAACTGACGTCACGATCATCACGCCATCCGGGAAGACGGACTGGTGCCCGGACTGGCATCCCACTGCAAACCGCATCGTCGTTGAGCGCCACGCGCCGTCATTCGAGACGTCTGAGATAGTTGTCATCAATCTCAAGACCGGTGCGGGCCGTAGGCTCACCGACGATCGCTTTGCGGATGAACTTTGCCCGGCCTTCTCTCCCGACGGGGAGCACGTCGTGTGGTCGCGGAGATTGATCGACAGAGACGACCGCCCGCCAGGTTACAAGCTAGTAAGGATGAGACTGTCCTCCGGCCACCGAACTACGCTTTCCTCGTTTCCCCAGGAAACCTCCAGGGAGACGATCGTCCTCTCGGATCCGGACTGGCAACCATTGAATCAGCTCCCGTGATCGGGGGCGAGGCTGGCCCACACGCTTGTCTGATATCGAGATGGCCCATTCCGACTCCGTGATGTTGTCGGGTAGCCGATTTGCCTGGGTCGAGCTCGGTCGGTGAGTCGATGAGCCGAAGATCCTCAATCGGTGAAGATGAGCTTCATTGTTCGGTCCCTTCGATAGTCGGTTTGCCAACTCAGGTTGTCAGCACGATGAGACAGGAGGGCCGCGCGGACGCGCGTTAACTGGACGGGAATCGCTCAGCCCTGACCTGCTCTTTTGCTCCTCAGCACACCGCTTATCCGGGGGTAAGCACGTCATGAGCAACATCGAGGCCTGACCCTTCTCATTGTCCCCAGGCGGTCGAGTGATCGCTGAGGGTCCCGTTGCTCCATTTGCCGTTCGTGTTGAAATCAGACCCGGTGTCGTTAGTAGATGGGTTTCCCTGGCCGTCGTCATCGTCGTCCGACACGGTGTACACGTCGCTCGAGTCGTCGTTGCGACGCACGGCCTCGTCATCCCGGGTAGGCGAGAGCATGCCCGGCGCGAACGCGATTGTGACCAAGGCCGCGAGCGCCAGCAGCGCCACAAGCATCAGGATCAAGGTCCTGCCGATCCCCGGCATCTCCGCCTCCTCGTCGATTCGGTCTGAGCCCAACCTCCTTAAGGTTGATCAACGGCGATTAGGCCACCATGAGAAACCGGTAAGAAGGTCCTTAGACCGGTCGCTGCTACGGGATTTCTGGCTGAGGTGGGCTGCCGCGGCGGTGGAGGGCCAGGCCGCTTAGCGCCTCGCATACCACGCGGTGAGCGGCCATGGCGGTGATGTTCGCATGGTCGTAGGGCGGACTCACCTCTACTAGGTCCATGCCCGCGAGGCCTCGTTGGAGGGTCAGTTGTCTTATGGCGCGCAAGAGCTCGCGGCTGGTCATGCCGCCCGGTTCGGGGGTGCCGGTTCCCGGCGCGTAGGCAGGGTCGAGGACGTCTATATCCACGGACAGGAAGAGGTGGTCCGCGTCGGCGGTGGCGGTCAGCACGTCGTCTATGACCGCGTCGATCCCGCGCTCGGTGATCTCGTTCATGCGGTGCCAGCGCACGCCCACTTCGCGTGCCCAGGCGAACTCCTCAGGGAAGGGCCAGTATCCGCGCAGGCCGACCTGGATCAGGCGTTCGCCCGGAATGACTCCGTCGTCCACGAGGTGACGAAACGGCGTTCCGTGGCTCCACTTGAGACCGTGCAGGTCGGTGGCGGTGTCGGCGTGAGTGTCGAACTGGACCACCGCGAGGCTGCCCTTGTCGTGGCGTTCGGCGACGGTCGCTATGTCCGGATAAGCGATCGAGTGATCGCCGCCCAGGATCACCGGCAGGGCCCCCGCGTCCAGGACTCGGGCGACCGCCTCGCGGATGGCACGGTGGCTTGCGGACGCGTCACCCGGCTTTACCAGCGCGTCACCGTGATCGACGATGCTGAGCTCAGCGAACGGATCGACGCCGAGCTCCATGTTCCACATCTCCGGCGTGCCGTCGTCGCTGGCGATGCGAATCTCGCGCGGACCGAAGCGCGTTCCCGGCCGGTAGGTGACCAGATCGTCCATCGGAGCGCCGACGATCGCGACGTCCGCACCCTTCAGGTCCGCCGCTTCGAGTGCCAGCGGCACCTTCTGAAAGGTCAGCCCACCCGCGTAGGATGGCTCACCCGGCCGGTTGATCTGCATGAGGACCCTAGGCCTCCCGGCGGGCTCGCACGAGACTAACGATTACATAGATCACCCCGATCATGAAGATGATCGTGCCCATCACGTTCACTTGAGTCGGCACCCCGATCCGCGAGGCCCCGTAGATCCACAAGGGAAAGGTCGTCGTCGAGCCCGCTAGGAACACGGTGACGACGAAGTCGTCCAGCGACAGCACGAAGGCGAGCAGCGCCGCGGCGAGGACACCCGGAAAGATGAGTGGGAAGGTCACCGTCCAGAAGGACGTCATCGGTGTCGCCCCGAGGTCCTGTGCGGCATCCTCGAGGTTGGTGTCCAGCCCCGAGGTGCGCGCCTTGATGGTCACGACCACGTACGAGATGAGGAACATGATGTGCGCTATGAGAATTGTGACAAGCCCGCGATCGAAGCCAATCGTCACGAACAACGCCAGCAAGGACACACCCAGAACGATCTCGGGAGAGGCCATGGGCACGAAGAGGAACAGATTGAGGGAACTACGCCCACGGAAGCGATATCGGGACAATGCCAGAGCGATCAACATCCCGAAGATCGTGGCCAAGAGGGTGCTCAAGGACGCAACGATCAGCGAGTTCTTGAGGGCGTCGGTCAGCTCCTCGATCTCAAAGACGGTGGTGTAGTTCTCGAGCGTGAAGCGGTTGAAAACGAAGTTGAAACGGCCGACCGGGTCGTTGAACCCGAACAGGATCATCACGCCGATGGGCAGGAAGAGATAGGCGATGACGACCGCGCTGTAGATCCCCAGCCACGGACCGTGCCGTCGCCCCTGTGGCCGGCTCGGCCGGATGCTTCGCTGCTCCTCGTCGGTCTGACCCGCGGGGTGCGTGATCGCCATCAGCCGGTCAGCTCCTCAGTTCCTAGTGCGCGGGCGTAGAAGAAGACTCCCACCAGGATTCCCGCCATCAGCAAGAACGACAGCGCCGAGCCGGTTGGGAAGTCCAAGCTCACCTGGAACTCGCGCTGAATGACCTGTCCGATCATGGTGGTGTTCACGCTTCCCAGCAATTCGGAGTTGATGAAGTCTCCCACCGAGGGAATGAAGGTCAGCAGCGACCCGGCAAAGACTCCGGGCATGGCCAGCGGCAGCGTCACCTTCAGGAAAGCCTGCGTCCGGCTCGAGTAGAGGTCCGAGGCCGCGTCCAGAAGATTGGGGTCGAGCCTTTCCAGTGCCACGTACAGTGGCAAGGCCATGAACGGCAGGTAGTTGTAGATCAGCCCACCCAAGACTGCAACCGGGGTAGCCAGCAGCTGAAAATCATCGGTCAGAGCACCCCAGCTCTTCAGCGTACCCAGGAAGATGCCGTTGTCCGCAAGGATCTGTTTCCACGCGAGCGTTCTGATGATGAACGGTGTGAAGAAGGGCAGCAACAGCAGCAAGAGATAGAGGTTCTTGCGCCGGCCCCCTCTGAATGCGATCCAGTAGGCAACGGGAAAGCTGATCACAAGCGTGATCACTGTAACGATCAAGCCGTACAGCAGCGAGCGATATATCTGAGTGTCGTAAGCGGCGAAGGCGTCGGTGTAGTTCTGCCACCTGCCCGTAAAGCTAAAGCCGCTCTCATAGCTGCCCTCCTGGAACGAGGTCGACAGCATCGTGAACATTGGCCACACGAAGAACGCCGCGAGCCACAACGCTCCCGGGATCAACAGCAGGTAGGCGATCCGGCGTCGCCGGCGCTCCCTCAAGGAGTCGCTATCCCTGCAAAACCTGGCTGAAGAGGTCGTTCCACTGCTGCTCCTCTTCTTCGTCAAGCACCTTGTAGCGATGCAGGTTGGACTCCATCTCCGGCGTCGGGAAGACGAGGGGGCTCTCGGCGATGGACTCGTAGCCCTTGGTGCTGGCAAGGATTTCCTTGGCTGCTGGTACCGGACAGATGTAGTTGACCCAGCCGACGATCTGGGCCGCGATATCAGGTTGGTAGACGAAGTTCATCATCTCGTGTGCGTCGATGGGGTGCTCCGCGTTCTGTGGGATCGCCATGTTGTCCACCCATAGAATGCCGCCGTCATCGGGAACGACGAAACGCAGATCCGGGTTGTCCAGGGTGAGCTGAATGACGTCCCCGGACCACGCGATCGACGCCACGATGTCCTCGCGCGCCAGCGCATCGGCGTACTCGTTGCCGTAGTACTGACGAACGATCCCATCGTCGACCTGCTTGAGGAGCTGGGCCTGCACCTCCTCGACGTCTTCGATGGTGGCGTTGTCCAGCTCCACACCGTTGAAGAGGAGCATCAGGCTGATCGTGTCCCGCATCTCCTTGAACATTCCGATCTTGCCCGCGAACGCAGGGTCGAAGAGGTCCTCCATAGAGGACAGGTCGCGGCCCGTCAACGCCCGGTTGTAGGCGATGCCTGTGATGCCGGACTGCCACGGCACGCTGTGTTTATTGCCCGGGTCGTAGTTGGGGTCCTTGTAGATGGCCCCCGCGTTCTCCTCGAAGTTTGCGATCAACGAGAGGTCGAGCTCTTCCAGATACCCGAGTCGCGCCATCTTGGCGATCAGCCAGTCGGTAACCACGATGATGTCGTAGTCGATGGGGTCGCCGTTGGCGAGCGGCTCGCGAATGGTTCCGAAGAAACTCTCGTTGTCCTGGATGACCTCTTCGTAGTTGACCTCGATGTCCGTGGCCTCAGTGAAGTCGATCAGAGTGGGGTTCTCCCCTTTGGCCTTGTCGATGTACAAAGGCCAATTGGCAAAGTTCAGGGTTCCCGCGACCTTGTCGGTCGTGAAGCCCGCGTTCTCATCGGACTCTGTGTCCACACTCTCGCCCTCGATGC
>JBOGWV010000210.1:0-6233 GCA_050693975.1 Actinomycetota bacterium | reverse complement strand
CATCGATCCTTGAGAACTTCTACTACCGTCAGTTCGGATCGTTTGCGAGGCTTCAGGGAATCTGGGCCGCAGCGCGCGGGCATGGCCACGAGTGGGGTGTGATGACGCGGTCCGGTTTCACGGTTGCGAAAGAAACCTCCGAGAGGACGGATCCACGATCGAGTAAGTAAGAATGGCGATGAGTTTGCGCTCATTGCAGGGGCCATCGTTTCGTCCATCGGCATCAATTGACGTACGGCCCAGAACGACTTGGGGGCCACGAGAGGAGCCACCGTGATTCCTTCAAACTTGCTGGTGGACGCGTTCAGCAGGATCGGGGGAATCATCCAGCGCTCCGTCCGCGGACTAGCGCCGGAGCAGCTGCATTTTCGGCTTGACGACGGAGCCAACTCGATCTCGTGGCTCGTTTGGCATCTGACCCGAATCCAAGACGATCACATCGCCGGTGCCGCAGGTCGCGAGCAGATCTATACGAGCGACGGATGGGCCGATCGCTTGGCGCTGCCCTTCGATCCATCGGACACCGGTTACGGACACTCACCCGACGAGGTCTCAGCAACGCGAGTCAAATCCGGCGAGATGCTTACCGGGTATCACGAAGCCGTTGTTCAGCAGACCATCCGGTTCGTGGAACCTCTCACCGGCAGCGACCTCGGCCGCATCATCGACGAGTCGTGGGATCCTCCCGTGACTCTGGGCGTGAGGCTTGTGAGCGTGATCTCCGACAACCTGCAACACGCGGGACAAGCCGCCTTCGTGCGCGGGATCATCGACCGTCGCTAAAGAATCAACGGCGCCTCTTCCTCCGTCACCTCGATCTCATCCGGTCGGAAGCTCTTCGGGGCGCAGGCTGAGCTCGAGACGGCTGCCGTTGCGAAACACGACGATGGAGATGAGGCGGTCGATGACCCCGGAGTCGGTTAGCCGCTGGACATCGTCCATGCCCCCGACCTCGACCCCGTCGATCTCGACGATGAGGTCCTCGGGACGAAGGCCGGCGCGGTCGGCGGGACTGCCGGCCATTATCTGAACCACCTCGACGGCGCTCGAGGACCCGGTCTGGTGGGCCACGCGAGGGGGTAGGGGGCGGGGTCCGCCGACGATGCCTATGTAGGCTCGCCGGACCCTGCCCTCGTTCATCAGAGCCGCGATG
The DNA here is from genome assembly GCA_050693975.1 of Actinomycetota bacterium. GTDB lineage: Bacteria > Actinomycetota > CADDZG01 > CADDZG01 > WHSQ01 > WHSV01. The sequence goes on along the minus strand of JBOGWV010000210.1, from coordinate 5,080 downwards.
ATGCGGCGGGTGGCATCGTTGATCGGAACCGCGAGACCGAGGCCCTGCCCCTGCCCGGGTCCGACCAAGGCCGTGTTGATCCCAACCACGCGGCCCGCCGAGTCTGCGAGCGCGCCTCCGGAGTTGCCCGGGTGAAGCGCCGCGTCGGTCTGGATGACGTTCTCCACGATGCGAGAGATAGAACCGGAGCGCGTGGGAAAGGAGCGCCCCAGGGCGCTGACGACACCGGCGGTGACCGACCCCGCGAACCCCAGCGGATTGCCGATGGCGACGACCAACTGGCCCACTCTGAGCTGCGATGCGTCCCCCAGCCGAGCGGGGGTCAGCTCCGCACCCACAGTGCGAACGACAGCGAGGTCACTGAGTGAATCGGTTCCGACTATCTCCAACATGGCCTCGCTGCCGTCGGCGAACACCGCCTCGCCACCATCTGTCCGCGCGACCACGTGAGCGCTGGTGAGGATGTATCCGTCCGGGGTGATGGCCACGCCACTGCCACCGCCCTCGATATCCGCGCGCCCTCGAATCCGCCGGTAGACGCGCAGGTTGGCGATGGATGGTGACAGCACCTCAGCGACGCGCGTTACGACCTGAGAGTAGGCGTCGAGAGCCTCCGCGTCGGTGGGGATGTTCTTCGCGTCCGGATGGGGACCGCGCGGGCCCAGCACGGAGTCGATGTACTCCAGGTCTCCCATAACGGAGCCAACCTGGTCGTCTCGCGGGTATTCCCGAGCGAGTGCTTTTACCTACTCGAGTACCAGGGCTCCGTGATGTCGAGAAACTTGGGCTCTCCGTCCGAGAGGGCCTGCCACTCGCGCATGAATTCCTGGAACTCGGGAGTGGCGGACGACTCCTTCTCCTTTGCGCGCGCCTCCGCTTCCGACGTGAAGTAGATGGCATTCGTGTAGCGACCGTTCTGGGGATGCCACGCTACGAATCCGCCGATCACGTCGGGGCGCATCTCGTTCATCTGCCTCTGTGAGTCATCGTCGATCTGGCGCGCCTTATCCACATCCGTCGTTTTGCCTTGGATCACCTGTACGAAGCCGGCCTCGTCGGAACCTCCCTCGTCCATTAGGTCGACCAGCGTGCAGTCATGGAACAGGGGGTACTCCAGGTACTGCGAAGTCTCATCCCACCACGCGCTCTGCTCGGCTCTGTCGCTGTTCGCCTGCGCAGCTTCCTCGCTCTCGAAGCGCGCGAGGGCGATGAACTCCCCGTCTGCAGTGACTCCGGCCGTGCTGCCGAGGTAGCCTCTGGCACCCGGCTTGATCTCTTGGTCCCACCTCTCCCACTGCTTACGGAGACCGGCTGGATCCTTCGCCTTGCCCTGGATCACCTGTACGAACATGGCTCCTCCCTTGGTTTGGGCCTGCTCTGTTTCTACCGCGCTTCCCCGTTTACTCCCTAATCCCATCTCGGCTGGAAGTCGTAAGTCCACCCTTGGCATGCGGTCGGGTCCTCAGGAGCGCACGCAGTGACCGAGCGGACCAACTGCCACCCATCGCCGATGTACGCGAGGCCGCCTCCCGTAGCAATCCACGCGTTAACGGCAACCACGGCGTCCAGGCAGCCGTCTTCGATGGGGATGCAGTGCCCACCCGACAGCGCCAGGAGGCCAACTTGGTGCGTTCGCACATGATCGGGGTCGGGGTCCTTCATGTGTAGGACGATCCTGCCGAAGTCCGTGGCGGGCGTGAGGGTCACCGTGATTTGGCTCGACTTGTACTGCCACTGTGCCGTCCCCTCCACGAACTGGTAGCAGTACTCGAGTTCGTCGGCGGTCGGTGGGAACTCCGGAACGTCGCAGTTGGAGGCCGGCCCGATGAGCTCGTAGGTGGCGTGCCCACTCCAGCTGCTAGGGCCGGCGAAGCCACTGAACGTCACGTCGTAGTGGTCGGGGGCATCCGAGCAAGTGTTCTTAGCGACTAGCTTTCCCGCCGTCTCGGGGAGCACAGCCGTCTTGGAGTGGTTGCTGACGATTAAGGTGAGGAACTGCACATCCTCCGCTTTGTTGTCGCGGCAGAATTGCTTCTGTGAGGCGTCCGACCAGTCCTCGACTCTCTTCGAGCCATCGGCCAGAACGACAATCGCCTGTACGCCGGCGTCCCCGTTACCAGCGAGGTCGTTGTCGAACCGAACGAGACGAACATCGCGATTGAACTCATAGGCCCTGTACCTTGCCGCCAGGTGCGGAACTCCTGCGGGTACCTTCACGCTCTTCTCAGAGCGCCGACCCATGGAGACCGTCCGCACATCAAGCCCGTCCGGCGGCGCACCGGAGGACAGCTCGTCCCACTTCCGGTAAGAGTCGACCGGCGGAGAGTTCCAGTTGTACAGGACGAATTTCTTCCACCCGTCGACGAAGCCTCCCGGCATCGCGGCGTCGACCGCGTCCAGGCTGTTCATGGTCTGGGTGTTGTCCCATATCCTCTTGACCACGGCCGCATTGGCTCTGCCCTCCCCGGCCAGGAAGAACGGCAGCAGGTATGCGCCGTATTCGTGGAGACCGACGTCCTCATCTAGCGAGATTCTCGGATTGTTGAGGTATGAGTCTGCATAGCCGTGCTCGGACTGCCCGGTTGGGAAGACGTAGTCCTCGGCCCAGGTCGCGGTGGCTTCCATGAGCCAGGAATACTCCGAGCTCAAGCACCCGGACACATCGTGCGACCACTGGATGGCGTGCATGATCTCGTGGGCCGTGGACGCAGCGACTTCGCCGCCCGCATAGTCCCGGTCGATGTAGATGTACCCGGGCCCTTTGTCGCAGGCCCCGAGTGGATTCATTTGGCCGGGGAAGAGAAAGTTCAGAAGGAAGATGTCGAGGCGGTCATCCCCGCCGCGGCAGGGCTTCGTCGACCCCCCGTCTGGGAGGGGCTCCGTCACCAGACCCGTGAGCTTGGGCCAGATCGTGCCGTTGATGACCCCGGCGAGAGCCTCGGCCTGGATCGATTCGCTCTCTCCATAGCGAGTTTGGTACCAAACCCTGACCTTGCCGTTGGCGGAGGGGATCGAGTCCCAAGCCGCCGCCAGGTTACAGAGGTCCGGCTCTGGGTCATCGAGCCGCGTTCGCAGGCGACTCCCCTGCCGTTCCGGCTGATCGAAGAACCAGCTCTCCTCGTAGATCGGCAGCACGAAGAACGGGGCCAGCGCCGCCTGGGTTTGGACCGATAGGTTGTCCCAGATCGCGGCTGCTTCCTCCAGAGAATTTGGCTCTCCCACGCCGGCATCGTTCCCCACGAACCGAGCAGGGAGGCGCGGATCGTCGAAGTCCCGGTAAACCTTGTAGAGGAGACCGGTCTCTTCGTCGATCTCCCCAGCCACCATCGCCTGATCGACAAGGTCGTTGCTGGAGACGGGCTCGACGATCTCCACCACGGCGGCGGCCCGGCAGTTGTTGCGTTCCTTCGACTCACCGACCTTCCTCTTGTCGTCGGCGCACGCCAGCAATTGGAACGTATCAAGTGGCGCGAAAACGGGAACCACGAGTTCGGTCTTCCGTTTGAACGATTGCCCGGGCTTCAGCGAGGGGACGCTCCGCTTCCCGGTAAGCCGAATGTCGAGCGAATCCCTGTCCGAGTTTCCAGAGATATAGAAGCGAACGGTGGACGACCCTGCCTTGCGAGACCCGGCATTCTTGACCTTCACGGTGACGCCGAACCGGTCTCCTTGCTCCACCGATGCGGGAACTCCGGAAAGCGAAGCCACAACCAAGTCGGGTTTAGCCGCGGCACCTGCTGCCGGGACCAGTGCGAGTTCGAGCACACTTGCCAGCAGCGTCAGTATGCCCCCCATGGCGAGCAACTGCCGCCGTTCCTTCCCAAGAACCATCAGAACTTCCTTAAGCCCTACCCTGAGGCTCCCCCCATCACATACTGGCCGTCAAGGTGCTTGGCACCAGAAGGCTCACCCGCGCGCTGGGGCGCGACGAGGCGGCCGAACCCGCGGCGTTTGTCGGCAACGTCCCGTTAGGCCCGTCAATCGACCGACGATAACTACGGTGGGGGAACGAGGAACCTGAGAAGCGAACTTCCTAGCATGAGCCCCCATGGCTCGATCGTGGTCGTTCCTCTCGCACAACGGCCTGGTGATGCTGGCCGTCGCCCGGCAACCTGACCTGAGACTCCGCGAGATCGCGGAGATCGTCGGGATCTCCCCGCGCGCCACCCAGACCATAGTGAGCGATCTCGCAGAGGCGGGCTTCATCGTGCGCTCCCGCGTCGGCCGCCGGAACCACTACCAGGTGCGCGGGGACCGCGCCCTCCCTCATCCCGCCGCCGCCGATCACGATGTCAGCGAGCTCGTCGGTGCCCTCATCTCCGGCCCCCGTGTGGTGCGGAGACGCCCGGGAACAGGCCGCCCCCTCGTCCTTGCGTGCAGCGATCACCGGTTCCAGGAACCGCTTCGCGACCTTCTCGCCGCGCAAGCCCTCTTGGGCCGTGCCGAAGTCGTCCTTTGGCCCGGCGGCGCCGCAGCCCTCACCGGGGCCGAGGGAAGGCTGCTCCTCGGCGTGATGGAGGACGCGGCCACGGGGGGGAGGCCATCCAGGATCCTTCTCGTCGCCCACGAGGACTGCCACGTCTGGACCGCCTTCGATCGCGCGGGCGACGATTTCTTCGCCAACCTGCGCGCGATCTGGCGAAGGCGGTCGAGAACCGCCTCGGCGGTCGCCGGTTCGCTCGGAGTAATCCCAGAGACCTGGTACCTGACGGTCTCGGGAGCACATCCCATCGGCTCATCTGGCCACCGCCAGCCGGTTCGTCTATCTACAACCGCTTCGAAGGGAGTCGCTTCGTGACCACCGAGACCCAATATGACGCCGACGTGATCATCATCGGAGGTGGTCCGGCCGGCTCCACGCTGGCGACCCTCATGGCGATGGACGGCTATCGCGCGCTGCTGATCGAAAAGGACATCCACCCCCGGGACCACGTCGGTGAATCACTGATTCCTTCCACCAATATCATCTTCGAGCGCATCGGCTTCCTCGACAAGATGAATGACGCAGGGTTCATTCCAAAGCCAGGAACTGCGTGGAACGCGCCGCGTTCGGCGATCTGGAACTTCGTCGAGGTCCCTC
>JBOGWV010000209.1:0-26408 GCA_050693975.1 Actinomycetota bacterium | reverse complement strand
TTCCCTACGCCATCAGAGTGGTCAGCGAGATCATGTCGTCCAACGGCTCGACTTCGATGGCCAGCGTCTGTGGCTCATCGCTGTCGTTGATGGACGCCGGTGTTCCGGTGCGCGGCGGCAAGCACGTCGGTGGCGTGGCCATGGGCCTCGTCAACGAGGGCGACACTTTCGTCCCGCTGACCGACATCCTGGGTGACGAGGACGCCGCCGGCGACATGGACTTCAAGGTCGCAGGCACCGAGGACGTCGTCACGGCGCTCCAGCTCGATACCAAGATCCAGGGCATCCCCGCCGAGGTGTTGCGCAAAGCGCTGATGCAGGCGCGCGACGCTCGGCTCCACATCATCTCGAAGATGAACGAGAGCCTGCCGGCGCCGCGCGAAGAGCTTCAGCCCAGAGCGCCTCGCATCGAGGCCATCAAGGTTCCCACCGACAAGATCGGCGAGGTCATCGGTCCCAAGGGCAAGCACATCAATCAGATCGTCGAGGAGTCGGGCGCCGAGATCGACATCCAGCAGGACGGAACGATCTTCATCGGCGCCGCGGACCAGGCGGCGGCGGACCGAGCGATCGAGATGATCGAGGAGCTTGCAAACCCGAAGCTGCCGGAGCCCGGCGAGCGTTACCAGGGGACCGTGGTGAAGGCCATGCCCTTCGGTGCCTTCGTCAACATCCTTCCGGGGCGCGACGGACTCGTTCACATCTCCAAGCTCGGCGAGGGACGTATCGACAAGGTCGAGGACGCGGTCAACGTCGGCGACTCGCTCGAGGTCGAGATCACCGAGGTTGACTCGATGGGCAAGGTCAATCTGACTCCCGTCGCCTGGCTCGACCGTCAGGTCGCGCAGGGCAAGTCACTCGAAGAGGCGCGCGCAGCCGCCGGCGAGAGCGGTGGAAGCCGCAGAGGTGGTGGCGGTCGCGATCGTGACCGCGGTCGTGGACCGCGCCGCGATGGTGGCGGTCGGGACCGCGATCGTGGCCGTCGCGACGGCGGGGACGGACCGCGCCGTGAGCGGGCCCCGCGCAGGGACGACGCTTAGCCCATGACGTTCGCACGAACCACGCTCGATTCAGGAGCAACGGTGGTCACCGAGCACATGAGCGAGGTGCGTTCGGTGACCGTCGGCTTCTGGTTCGATATCGGGGCCAGGGACGAGCCCGGCGAGCTCGCGGGGACATCGCACTTCCTCGAGCACCTGTTGTTCAAGGGCACTCCGACGCGCAGTGCAAAGGACATCGCCGATGCGTTCGACGCAGTCGGAGGCGACGTCAACGCCTTCACGGGCAAGGAATACACCTGCTACTACGCACGCGTGCTCGACGATGATCTGCCGATGGCACTAGACGTGCTGACCGACATGATCACGAACTCGGTGATCGACGCTACCGAGTTCGAGTCCGAGCGCAAGGTGATACTCGAGGAGATCGCGATGCACGAGGATGCCCCAGACGAGCTTGTGCACGATCTCTTCTACCGCGCGATGTGGAGCGACCATCCTCTGGGCCGTCCGGTACTCGGTTTCAACGACACCGTCGGCGGCGTGACGAGCGATCAGGTCGCGTCCTATTGGCAGGAGCGCTACACGCCCAAGAACCTCGTCGTGGCGGCGGCGGGGAACGTGGACCACGACGAGCTCGTGAACAGAGCCGAGACGTTGCTCGCAGACAGGAGCGACGGACGCAAGACCCTGCGCGAGGGCGTGGCCCCCTCGATGGGAAGTGGCATACAGGTGCACAAACGTCCCACCGAGCAGGCTCACATCATCCTGGGAACCGAGGGCCTGCCTCGCAACCACGACGAACGCCACGAGCTCGGCGTGCTGGACACGATCCTCGGGGGTGGGATGTCGTCTCGCCTCTTCCAGGAGGTGCGCGAGAAGCGTGGCCTCGCCTACGCGGTCTACTCCTACCGGGCGATGTTCGCCGACTCGGGTTCGTTTGCGGTGTATGCCGGAACGACTCCGAGCAACGCGGAGACCGTGATCGACATCGTGCGAACCGAACTCGACTTGCTCGTGGCCAACGGGATCACCGAGGCCGAGCTAGAGCGCGCGAAGGGACATCTCAAGGGCTCGTTGGTGCTGAGCGCCGAGGACCCTTCCAGCCGCATGAATCGACTCGGTCGCCAGCAGCTCACCACCGGCGAAATCGTGTCGATCGATGAGCTCATCAAACGCTTCGATCGCATCCAGATGGACGACATGCGCCGCATCATCGACCGCATCCTCGGTGAGATGAACCACCTCGTGACCATCGTCGGGCCCTTCGACGAGGGCGCGTTCGACAGTTTCGCAGCGTAAGCGGGATGTCGATCCGGGTAGCGGTACTCGGCGCGGCGGGGCGCATGGGCGCCGAGACGTGCCGGGCGGTGGAATCTGACGACGAGCTCGAGCTCGTGGCGCGCGTCGGACGATCCGATCCCCTCGCAGGGTTCGTCGACGCCAGCGCCGAGGTAGCCGTCGAGTTCACCACGCCGGACGCAGTAAGAGCCAACGCGTCGTTCTGTCTGCGCAACGGAGTGCACGTGGTCGTCGGTGCAACCGGGCTGACGGCCGAGGATCTGGACGAGCTGCGCAAGCTCTCCGACGGGCACGGTGCCAATTGCTTCGTGGCCCCTAACTTTGCCATCGGAGCGGTGTTGATGATGCGTTTCGCCGCCCAGGCATCTGCGTACTTCGAGGTCGCAGAGATCATCGAGCGTCACGACAAGCGCAAGCTCGACGCGCCCTCGGGCACGGCTCTGCGCACCGCCGAGCTGATGAACGATGCGCGCGACAGGGCGTGGGACGCACCGACCGCGGGCAGGGAGACGCTCGACCATGTGCGGGGAGGCGACCAAGGCGGCATACGGGTGCACTCGTTGCGCACGCCGGGGTCGGTCGCCCATCAAGAGGTAATCCTCGGCTCCGTGGGACAAACGCTGTCCATCCGGCACGACTCGGTGGACCGGTCGTCGTTCATGCCGGGCGTGTTGCTCGCGATCAAGAAGGTCTCCTCGCTCGACGGGCTCACGGTAGGACTCGAGCACCTCCTCGATATCTAGCGTGATAGCTGTGGTCCGGGTCGTCGTCGGCGGGGTCTTCCTGCTTGGACTGGCCGGGTGCTTCGGCCCCAGCCCCAACCTCACCGAGGGTGGTCTCGCCAAGCCGGTAGTCACGGCCGCTTTCCCCTCTCGGGTCTCAGTGGGTTCGACGACCGAGCTGACGGTCGGGATCGAGAATCCGGGGCCGGGTGACATCAGCTCCTTCAGCATCGCCTTTGCGGTGGTGGCGGTGGGCGGCAGTCAGGGGAACGCGCAGCCACTGGTGTTCCCCGCGGCCGCTCCGGAGCGGCTCGGCGGCGATCAGAAGATCAGTGCCTCCATCGCCTCGATCTCCCCGGAGCCCACGACGGTGGGCCAGGGCGGTGTCGTGTTCCAGTTCGGGCCGCTGGGCGAGGAGGAGTCGACCGAGGTGGTCTTCGAGATCATTGCCCCCAGCGAGGAGGGCAACTACGCGAACTCGCTGCAGGTTTATGACAGTCAGGCGCTCGACCGGATCGGAGCGATCAAGGTTCAGACGGAGGTGTCGGGCTGAGTCACGGTGGATGGGGGAAACTGGTGATACAGGAGAGTAGCGTGAATGCACAACCAAGCTGGATGACACGGAACCTCGATATGGAGGTGGGATGATGGCCCGGGCGATCTTCGGGGAAGTCCTGACCGCGATGGTGACGCCGTTCGGCGCCGATGGGTCTTTGAACATCGACGGCGCTCGCAAGCTTGCGTCTCACCTCGTGGAGCATGGCTCGGACGGGCTCGTCGTATGCGGCACCACGGGAGAGTCCCCCGTCTTGAGCCACGATGAGAAGCTCGCGTTGTTCGCTACCGTGGTGGAAGAGGTTGGCGAGCGAGCCACCGTCATCGCGGGTACGGGGACGTACAACACCGCGGAGTCGATCGAACTGACGAAGGAGGCCGCCGAGCGCGGGGTCGACGCCTGTCTCCTCGTTACGCCTTACTACTCGAGGCCTCCCCAGAATGCCTTACTCGCGCACTTCACCGCGATAGCCGACGAATCGAGCGTTCCCCTCATGCTCTACGACATCCCCGGCCGCACCGGCATGCGCATCGAGCGTCCGACGATGGTGAAGCTGGCCGAGCACCCCAACATAGTGGCCGACAAGGACGCGGTGGGGAACCCGCTCGAGACCGCCAAGCTTCGTTCGGACCTCGACACCGCGGGTCATGATGACTTTGCGCTGTACTCCGGTGACGACCTGATGTTGATGCCACATCTAGGCGGGGGTGTAGTGGGTGTCGTGTCGGTTTGCTCGCATCTGATCGGGTCTCAGCTCAAGCAGATCGTCTCCGCGTTCAACGATGGCAAGAACGAAGAGGCGATGCGGATCTATCTCGAGTACCTGCCGCTCATGAGCACGGTCATGGGTCTAACGACCAGCCCCATCCCCGTCAAGGCTGCGGCCGCGATGATCGGGCTCGACGTGGGCCTGCCGCGCTTGCCGCTGGTGCCGCCGACACCCGAAGAGGCGTCGGCCATTCGTAAGGCACTCGAGGGCGCGGGGCTGATATGGCCTCCGGCCACTGAAGGAACTGGGATTCATTGAGCCGGATCATCTTCCTCGGAGGTATCGGGGAGATCGGCCGCAACATGTGGGCGGTCGAGCACGACGGCAAGATTCTGGTGATCGACTGCGGTCTGTCGTTCCCGAACGAGGAGATGCTCGGGGTTGACCTCGTGCTTCCCGATTTTTCCCACATCACTGAGCGAGCTGATGACTGCGTCGGCGTGCTGCTTACCCACGGCCACGAGGATCATGTCGGGGCGCTGGCCTGGTTCCTGAAAGGGGTGGATGTGCCCGTGTACGGCACGCCGCTCACTCTGGGGATCGCGCGAAGACGGCTCGAGGAGCACGGCGTCAAGGCGGCCTTCGTGGACATCGCTGCGCCCGGTCGCCGGACGATCGGCCCGTTCACCTGCCGCTTCCTCGCGGTCTCACACTCGATTCCCGACGCCATCGCCCCCGTAATCGACACACCCGACGGCCGCATCCTCTACACGGGCGATTTCAAAATCGACGAGTCTCCCATCGACGGACGGCATACGGACATCGAGGGCTTCGCCGAGGTCGCTCGCGAGGGCGTCGACATCATGCTCAGCGACTCCACCAACGCAGAGACCCCGGGCCGGACACCATCCGAGGCCGTGGTTGGAAACACACTCAGGAACATCTTTGCATCCGCCGAACAGCGGATCATCGTTGCCTGCTTCGCGTCGAACCTTCACCGCATCCAGCAGGTGTGCGAGATAGCCGAGGAAACTGGACGCAAGGTCGCGTTCATCGGGCGCTCGATGGTCAACAACGTCGAGGTGGGCCGCGACCTCGGCTACATCAAGATCAAGGACACCACCATCATGTCCTCCGACGAGATCGACCGGCAGCGCCCCTCAAAGACGGTGCTGGTGTGCACGGGATCTCAGGGCGAGCCACTCTCGGCGCTGGCGCTGATCGCCGCAGGCAGCCACAAGCTCGTTCACGCGGCGCGCGGCGACACCGTGATCCTGTCCGCCAGTGCGATTCCAGGCAACGAATCGGCGGTTCATCGCGTAATCAACTCGCTCTACAAGGCCGGTGCCGACGTTCATTCGGCAGAAACCAGCGCGGTCCATGTGTCGGGACACGCTGCGTCCGACGAGCTGCGGGAGATGCTGAACGTGGTACGGCCGCGCCATTTCGTGCCCGTTCACGGCGAGTACCGGCACCTCGCTCTGCACAAGAAGATCGCGTCTAGCGTCGGTATCCCCGAACGAGACATCTCTCTGGTCGAGGACGGTGACGTTCTCGAGCTGAAGGGGGGCAAGGTGCGGCGCGACGGACGGGTGACCGCCGGAATGGTCCTGGTCGACGGCCTCGGGGTCGGCGACGTGGGGCCGACCGTGCTGCGCGATCGCCGCCTCCTCGCGGAGGACGGCTTCCTCATGTGTGTCATCACCATCGATTCGCAGAGCGGCGAGATCCTGGCGGGGCCCGACCTCATCAGCCGTGGGTTCGTCCACATGGACCAGTCACGCGATTTTCTCGACGAGGCCGCGGACAGGGTCTTCGACGCGCTCGAGCAACTCGAGGGCGAGAAGGTGACCGACTGGCAGACCATCAAGAAGACCTGCAGGCGGGCGCTCGGTGAGTTCGTATGGCACTCGACTCACCGGCGCCCGATGATCCTGCCGGTCATCATGGAGATCTAGCCCCGCGCTCTAGTTCGGGAAGAGCGGGGTCCAATTCACCAGGTTCTCGAACAGCTGATAGCCCGTATAGGTGAGCGCGTAAGAGGACAGGCCGTAGGGGTGATAGTTGTGCTCGGAGGGATCCGGTAGCAGCGCGCCGGCGATGCGGATGCGGCCCGCTCCGAAATCGAGCTCTCCCAGCGAGGTCCCTGTGGTGCTATCGCTTCCCGGCGAAACGGTTGCTCGCACGAGCGTGCGGCCCGCGGTTGTGCCGCCGGCGTCCTGCCACGCCTGTTGGTCCACGATCCAGTTGGGTGAATCGCACCGGTCGCTGTCGCATGAGGAGTTGCCCGCGCCCGCGGGGCTGACGTAGTAACCGAGAGGTACCGGCTCGTAGGTCTGGTGCCGGTGCTCGAAGCTCTGCCCGTCGACGGTCGAGCTTCCCTCGGCCGTGCCCTCCTTGTTCACGTCGTGGGCAAGCGGGTGCACGTCGTAGGTGGCGCCGCGTCCGTCGTCGAAGTCCATCCAGCCCGCGTAGAAGGAGCCTCCGGTGACCTGATCGGCGGTGATTCCCGTCGATAGTGCCGGCAGCCCTTGAAGCGCGCCGTCCGTCAACACCACGTTTCCGCCGCGCCCCGCGAACTCGGCGAGGGTTCCGGCGTAGTCCTGGAACTGTTCGCCGGTGTAGCGACTGGCCGGAGCCGGCGGCGGAGCGGGATCCGCCGAAAACGCGATCTCGCCGTCGACCTGCTGCGGGACGGCGGCGAAGTTCTCGACGCGTATGCGCCAGCTTCCCGGCTCGGGGGCGAACACCGTGACCACCTCGCCGTTGTTAACGAACTCGCACTGGCAACCCCGGTCCTCCCATTCGTTAGTGGCCGGGTCGAGGCGCTCGACGTGAACGTCGTAGTCGCTGGGCAATCCCCAGGACGTGGTCACGACTATGCGGTCGTTGTCGAAGCCCTCGTCGACTTCGAACTCGTGGATTCCGCTGGTGGTGGGAAGGGGGGCCACCGTTGGAGACAACGAGAAGCTCTCGTCGGCCTGAGGGTCGCCGGCCGGTGCGGGTGCGCCGTCCTGCGCCACGAACCCGGGCATGAAGTCATCGGCCACCACGATGGAGTCGTAGGCCCTGATGCTTCTGCGACCCCTTCGGAGGATCGAGTCGACCGAGACTGGAGTCAGCTCGCTGCCCGGAGCCACGTACTTGTTGAGATCCGTGAAGAAGTCCATGCGCGAGACGTCGTAGGGAGCTTGATCGGGCACCGGGTAGGCCGACGCGTTGCTGAAGCTCACGTGGAAGTTCGTCGGCAAGAGCCGACCGGCCTCGGGGCGGATTCGGTAGGGACCCGGCTTGGGGTCGTTGAGGTCGATGCGCGCCCCAGCCTGCAGGTAAAGCGGACTCTGATTGAAGTAGTGCGCGACCTCTCTACACCCCTCCTCGTCCCCCGGGTGGTCGGGCGGGCCGCAATATTCGAGCACGAGCTCGGCCGCCGAGTTGGGCGAGTTGCTGCCCAGGTTGCCGAAGTTTGCCTCGATGGTCATGCCGCCGTTGAAGAACCCGTCCGAAGGTCCCTTCACATCGAAGCTGAACTCCTGAACGCCGGTCACCTGGGTGTGGTCGATGTCGTCCTGAGTCGGAAGGTTGTTGGGTGCACCGTCCGCGGGTGCCCCACCGGGGTTGGTGATTCGGTCGGGGTCGAAGACGTAGGCGACCTTGCCACCCGGCTCGAACTGCACCGGCCGCTCTTCCAGCAGCGACGCGATCTGCGAGTAGATGAGGCCCTTGTTCCCGTCGACGTGGAGCTGCTCGATATCGGGGTCGAAGAGCGTATTTGGAGCCAGGTGCGACAACGCCATCTCGTTGTCGATTCCGATGGCGTCGAGACCGAGTGGCGAGTCCATCCAGTCGCCGAACGATCCCGTTACCTGATAGTTGATCGTGTCCCAGACCGTCCCCCACTGGTCCGAGCACATCGGGACGTTCCCGCCGAGCTCCGGCACCTCGACCGCGCCGGGGCACGAGTCCGCCGGTGCGATCAGCGGACTCCAGGACAGGCGCTCCTCGGAGTCACGGAAGGTCTTGATCGAGGTGTCGACGCTGAGCGCGTTCTTGCGGTAGTCGCGCTGTCCCGATCCCAGGAGCGTGAACGAGAACGAGGGCGCGGTGAGCATGCCGTGAAGGTCGATTCCGGCATCGAAGCGGCCCGCGGCGGTCTGGTCCCGGACGAAGCTCAGATAGCTTGCGTAGCCTCTCGTCTCCGGTTCCGAGGCGGGCGTGTACTGACCCTCGGTGTAGCCGATGGTCGGCCAGTCGCGGTTCACGTCCATTCCATTGCCGTTGAAACGCTGGAAGGAAACGCCTCCCTTGGTGACCTCGCCGCGGTGCCAGCCGTCGGGGTTGGAAAGAACGAAGTAGACGACGCCGTTGGCCAGAACCTCTCCTGCCGTGGGGCCGGAGTTCGAAGGCTCCAGAATCGGCTTGGGGAAGGGTCCCTCGCTCGCGCATGCGGGGGCCGCTTCGGCGTCCTGCTCGCAGGCGGCCCAGGTGACAAGGTCCTCGACGGCCCTGATACCGCCCTCGATTCCCGCTCTCTCGATCCCATGGATCGACAGTGAGTAGGCGAAGTGCTTGCGCTCCGCCTCCGGAACCGGCGAGTTGCGGTCGGTGACCTTGATGGCATACAGGTCGCGCTTGTCGCGGGTCAGGTCCTCGCGGGGCAACCCGGCGGACTGGAGCTCCTCGTCGGACAGCTCGGGATGATCGCCGTACTGGGTCTTGAGGTTGATCACCTGGAGATAGCGAGGAAAACGCTGCTCGAGGAACTTGAGGCCGCCGATCGCCTCGTCCCACTGGATGTACTGCGAGGCACAGACCTGCCCCTTGGCCCACGGGCTCTTTCCGGGGAGACCTCTGACGCAACCGTGGGGGTCGGGAAACGCCCGGCCCATCAGCGAGTACTGAGTTTCGTCGGTGGCGGCGGGAGTCGCTATCGACTTCCCCGAGGTGGCGGCGACGAAGGTGACGGCGAACAGAAGGCAGACAGCGACCAGAGCGACCAAGCGACGTTGCATCAATCCCCCCTAAGTGAACGCCCAGAGATGCGATTTGGTGGCTCGAGCAGAGACGACGCCGGCTGTTCAATTCGCACAAGTTTCTGGGTCGAATTATCTTCATTCGCTACAAAGGTAGCGAGAGTGTCATTACCGCCCATTGCTCCGGCGTAAACGCAGGTGAGTGGACGAACACCTGGTCGGAGGATTCTCCGTGCCCACCTGAAGCCCTCTTCGCGGGATTGGATTTGGGTTCCCAAAAAATCCTGTTGCTGGTGTTAACTGATGTTACTTTTGTGATCTATTCGCCGGCAGCATCGAGAAGGGAACTCCCGGTGGCCACCAGGACGCGCGGCAAGGCCCGCAAGCCAAGGGGCAGGTCGAACTCGTCATCCAAGCGGGGTCGGTCGAGCGCGTCCCGAAAGCGCCCGGGCAGGACGCCCGCCCGCCGGGCGTCCGCCAGAAGACGCCCGCCCCGGAGGCCCAATCCCTTCGTCACCTTTATGAAGTGGGCCTACGTCGGGATCGTCAACGCCCCGGTCGAGGTGTGGGGTCTGGTCGTCATGTTCGGCGCGGTGCTGGGCGGCCTCGGTGTGTATGCCGCTGGCGCCGGGCCGCTCGGGCGCGGGCTGGACTACCTGACCCGGCTGTTCGTCGGCGACGTCGCGGTTGCTCTGCCCCCGGTGGTTTTCGCTGGTGGCGCGATGTTGCTGGCCCCCGTGCTGCGTCTTCACGTAGGCAGGATCATGGCCGGGACCACCCTGGGCCTCTTCGCCGCGACCGGGATGTTTCATCTCGCCGCCGGCAACAAGCCCCTCTACGCCTCGCTCGAGAAGCTCTCGAACATCGGCGGCATCTTCGGAGCGATGGCCGCCAACCCGCTTTCGGGCCTCATCGGCGTGTGGGCGACGTGGGTGGTGCTAGGCGTGGCCCTGGCCGCAAGCCTGATGATCGTCACCAAAACCCCGGTCAGCCGGGTCGTCCACTGGATCCGGCTCGCACTGAGTCACGCGGTTGCGTTTCTGAGGGGGCTGATCGCCGGGCACGTCGACGAGGATGACTACGACGAGGACGAGATCCCCGACGACGATGTCTATATCGAGGACGACGAGGAGGTCGTGGCAACCGCTTCCCGTCCCCGGAAGGGGGCGAGGTCGCGCGACGATGGCGAGCGGCCCCCCTCGAGCCTCGGCGCGGGCAGACCGACCCAGATGGCCCTCGTGGTCGGGGATTCGAGCAACTACAAGCTGCCGGGCCTCGACCTACTGGCCAAGGGCGGCGATCGAGAGGTCTCGGCGCGCGGCATCGACGAGATGAGCGAGACCCTCGAGGCGACCCTCCAGCAGTTCAAGGTCGACGCCTCTGTCACGGGGCACACCGCAGGACCCACCGTGACTCGCTTCGAGATCGAGCTGGGGGAGGGAGTCAAGGTCAACCGGGTCCTATCGCTGTCCAATGAGATCAAATATGCCCTCGCCTCGGGCGAGCTGCGCTTTCTCGCCCCGATCCCAGGACGCAGCGCCATCGGAATCGAGGTCCCGAACCGCAGCCGCCAGCTCGTCACCCTGGGCGACGTCCTGTCGTCCCGCGAGGCTCAGGCCGACAAGCATCCCCTGGCCGTAGCACTGGGAGTGGACATCTCCGGAGAGCCCGTGCTGACGAACCTGACCGAGATGCCCCACTTATTGATCGCCGGCGCGACGAACTCTGGAAAGTCGTCGTGCATCAACTCGATGATCACCTCGGTGCTGGCGCGCTCGCGGCCCGATCAGGTGCGCATGATCCTGATCGATCCCAAGCGCGTCGAGCTAAGTAACTTCGCCGGCGTCCCGCATCTACTGAGCCCGGTGGTAACCGTGCCGAAGAAGGCCGCGGCCGCGCTCAACTGGGTCGTCAAGGAAATGGAGATGCGTTACGAAACGCTGGCGACCAACGGCATGCGCAATCTCGACTTCTACAACGACGCCGTTGCGCGCGGAACTGTCGTCAAGCACGACGAGCTCGAGCCGGATCCCGAACCGCTGCCGTACATCCTCGTCGTCGTCGACGAACTCTCAGATCTGATGATGGTAGCGCCGCGCGACGTCGAGAGCGCGATCTGCCGCATCGCGCAGATGGCGCGCGCCGTCGGCATACACCTGGTACTTGCCACGCAACGTCCTTCGGTAGACGTCGTTACCGGTCTCATCAAAGCCAACATCCCGTCGCGGCTCGCCTTCTCGGTAGCCAGTCAGCAGGACTCGCGCGTCATTCTGGATCAAGGTGGTGCCGACAAGCTGATCGGTCATGGCGACATGTTGTTCCTGCACGCGAACTCGTCCAAGGCTCGTCGCATCCAGGGAGCCTGGGTAAATGAGCGAGAGGTCGCCGCGGTCGTCGGCCACACCCGGCGACAGGGTCAGCCCACATACATCGACGGCATCACCTCCGAGGACGTCGCCATCGGTGGCTCCGGCGGAGGGATCGGGGGCGGCGGCGACGACGACGATCTGCTGAACGAAGCCATGGAGCTCGTGGTTCGCAGCCAGCTTGGCTCGACCTCGATGCTGCAGCGCAAGCTCAAGGTCGGATTCGCCCGCGCCGGCCGCCTCATGGATCTGCTCGAGCAGCGCGGCGTCGTGGGGCCCTCGCACGGATCGAAACCACGCGACGTCCTCATGACCGGCGAGGAGCTGAACGACGCCCAAGAGTCCGGCGACGCCTAACTTTTTGACCCGCATGAGTGCGGGAACTAACCCAAATACAACGTGAATTACGTTGTTGTGGGGCCCCACCTCGCCCCCCTAGGGGTTTTCTAAATGAGGCCGCCCTATACTGTCTGTTCGAGTAAAAACCACGCGACCGGCTACGCGGTCGCAAGGAGTGACGTCCGTGTCCGAGAGTTCCATGGGTGCGTACCTGCGAGACGCCCGACGACGCCGCCGGGTCAGTATCGACAGGGCCGCAGAGCAGACCCGTATACGACCGGACTACCTGATGCGAATGGAGTCCGACGAGTTCGACTTCCTCGCGCCCGCTTACGTTCGCGGCTTCCTCCGCACCTACGCTCGCTTCCTGCGCGTCAACGAGGAGCCGCTGATCGACGAGTTCGATCGCAAGTTCGGGCGCAATCGAGCCGACACGACGGCGATCGCGGCGCTCGAAACGAGGGCCAAGTCGGTCCCTCGACAGCGCCGGCCACTGAATAGCTGGACGCTGGCAGCTGTTCTCGCCGCGGTCACGCTGGTGGCACTCGCGGTCGTGGGGATCGTGAACGCACCCGAAGAACCGCGCGCGCCGGCAAACGACACCGGCAACGTCGCAGAGGACGAGCCTTCGCCCGAACCCGCGGAGTCGACGACGCCACCGCCATCGCCAACCACCACTCCCACCGAGGAAGAGGATCCAACGGTGGCACTCGCAGAGGGCATCGAGCTCGAAGTGGTCGCGGCGAACGGCGACTGCTGGATGGACGTAACCGCGGACGGCGAGAACATCTATTCGGAAACGCTCCCGGCAGGCGAGTCGGTGACGTTCGATGCAGAGGATTCCATGGACATCGTCCTCGGCCTTCCCGCGAGTGTGGAACTGATCGTCAACGGTCAGAACATCGGAAGCCCGGGCGGGGCCGATGTCGTGACGTTGAAGTTGCCCGAAGACATCGACACCTTCTAGCCGAAGTCTCGATTCCATGGCCAAGGTCTCCATCGTCACGCTCGGCTGTCCGAAGAACGCCATCGACTCCGAGGGCCTCGGAGGGCTGCTTGCGGCCCGGGGTCACGAGGTTTCTGACGACCTGGACGGCGCCGACGTGGTGCTAGTCAACACCTGCGGTTTCATCGATCCCGCCCGCCGTGAGACCGTGGAGGAGACGCTCGAGCTGGCCGAGCTGAAGGACACCGCAGGGCTGAGGGGCCTGATCTTGACCGGGTGCCTGGTGGCCCGATCGGCGCACGAACTGGACGAATCGTTGCCCGAGGTCGACGCGTTCGTGGATTTCGCCGCCTACCCCCGCATCTCCGAGATCGTGAACGGCGTCGCGGCGGGCACGCTCACCGAACGGATTCACGGAGAGCCGGGCACGCGCTTCGACCCGGCTTGGTGGGACGCGACGATCGCGGCGAGCCCGCGGCTTCGCTTCGGCCGCGCACCGTGGGCCTATGTCAAGATCGCCGAGGGCTGCGACCGCGGCTGCACCTTCTGCGCCATCCCCTTGATGCGCGGCAAGTTCCGATCGCGCGATGCCTCCACGATCGAAGCCGAGGCGCGCCACCTCGTCGAGATGGGTGTGACCGAGCTCTCGCTCGTCAGCCAGGACTCGGTCATGTGGGGCCGCCATTCAAACGAGGGCAGCATGTCGACACTTCTGAAGCGGCTCGAACGCATCGACGGGCTCAAGCGCATTCGGCTGATGTACCTCCATCCGCAAGGAGTGACCGACGAACTGATCGACTCGATTCTCGACTCCGAGATCATCGTGAGCTACTTCGATCTCTCGCTTCAGCATGTCGCGCCTCCGGTGCTGAAGGGCATGGGCCGGTGGGGCGGACGCGACCGCTTCGAGTCGATGATCGATCGCATTCGCACCGCCGATCCTCTCGCCGGCATTCGTTCGACGTTCATCATGGGCTTCCCCGGCGAGACCGACGCGCACGCGGCCGCGGTCGAGTCGTTCGTGTCCGACACCGATCTCGACTGGGTCGGCGTGTTCACTTTCAGTCAAGAGCAGGGCACCCGCAGCTTCGACCTGCCCGATCAAATCGAGCCCGAGGTCGCGCGCGAGCGCAGCGAGCGCGTCCAGGGAGCCGCGGACCGAACCATGGAGCGGCGCGCGCGCTCGTTGGTCGGCAGTCGTTTCGAGGTGCTTGTCGAGCGCTTCGATATCGGCGAGGGAACCTGGGTGGGGCGCTCTCAACGAGAGGCCCCCGAAATAGACGGCGAGATCACCTTTACGTCCGACGCACATCTCCATGTGGGCGACTACGTCGACGTGCTCATTACCGACGCGATCGGGGCCGACCTCGTGGGCAAGCTCGAGTCCTAGAGATCTGCGACCCATCCGTCGCTCAGCCACGTCCTTGTAGCAGAAGTCAGGCCCGGTGCACGAGTGCGGACACCGCGTTGAAGAACGGCTCCGCGTAGGCCGGGTCACCCTCGATCGCTACCTTCGGCCTCGTGTCCGCCTGGGTCGCCATCCGCATTAGGAAGCGCCAGGCGGTTTCCTGGTCGAGCGTGAGCCGTGTCGTCGCCTCCCGGCTCAATCCCTCGTAGAGATTCCAACTCTCCGCGTCCCGGCGAACGGCCCAGCTGAACCCGGCGCGGCCGGTGACGTCGATGGCGACCGTCGTCTCCTGAGGAGCGTCGACCTCGAGGTACGCGGGCGGCACGCCATGCATCGCGGTGGCGAGGATGGGAGCCACGAAACTGGGGCCGTTCAAACCGGGGCGTTCGAGAGCGTCGCGTATCTGCTGATGGTGCACCCATCGCTCCGTGAACTCCCGCGCTCCAACCAGCCACCAGGGGGCCGGGTCGGGCCCCGCCCAAGACACGACCTCGCCGGCGGCTTTGGAATCAACCTCGGCAAGGAACTCCGACGTCATCCGTCCGGTGACCGCGAGGAGCTCGGCTAGAAGGCGCGCGCTGAGAAAACGTCCGGCTTCGACCCAGCGTTCGTTGAGTGCGTCGAGCCCACTCACGAAGTCGTCCCAGCCTTCGGGGCGATCCACGAACGCGCCCTCTTTGTGGTCGCGGTTTCGAGCCAGGAACGAGAGCTCGCCGCCGAGGAGATGAACGGCGATGTCGCCGACGGTCCAGCCCTCGCAGACGGTTGGCGTATCGAGGTCCTCTGCGGTGAGCGATCCGAGAAAGCGCTCGAACTCGGCGCGCTCCTGCTCCATCACCGGCAGCACGTTTAGCGGGGCGGCGGCGCGTAGCATGGCGCTCATCCTAGAAGGGGCCGAGCCCCCTCAACGCGCCGCTCCGGGTACGCTCGGTTCGATGAAACCAGGGGTCGAAACTTGAGGGCTGAGGTAATCGGCATCGGCACCGAGCTGCTGCTGGGCCAGATCGCAAACACGAACGCTCAGAAGATATCCACCGCCCTTGCGACGATCGGCGTCGACGTCTACTTTCACACCGCGGTCGGCGACAACCTCGAGCGGATAAAGACCATAATCGCGGCCGCACTGAGACGCTCCGATGCCGTGGTCGTCACCGGGGGCCTCGGCCCCACATCGGACGACATCACGGCCGAGGCGGTCGCGGCCGCCGTGGGTCGCCCGCTGATACGCGACGAACGGCTGGCGGGATTGATTCGGAGTTTCTTCGAGGGCCGCTCCCGTCCGATGCCGGAGTCGAACCTGAAGCAGGCGGACCTGCCGGAGGGCGCCACGCCGATAGAGCCGGAGGGCACGGCCCCCGGCTTCTACGTCGAGGAGCGCGGTGCGATCGTGTTCTGCCTTCCCGGGGTTCCCTGGGAGATGGAGGCCATGATGGCCAAGACCGTACTCCCGGTTCTCGGTGCCCGTGCCGGCGACTCGGTCACGGTCAGCCGTCACGTGCTCACGGTGGGACTTGGCGAGTCCGCCCTGGCCCATGCCATCGACGACATCGTGCAGGCCCAGAACAATCCCACCGTTGCGTTTCTCGCCGGAGGTGGCACGGCGCGCGTCCGTATCACGGCGAAGGCCGAAACCGAGCCCGAGGCTCAGGAGCTCATCCGCCCGGTCGAGACCGCCATCAGGCAGAGGCTCGGCGACAAGGCTCTCGAGCCCGGCGAAGACACGGTCGCGGGGGTGTTTTCTTCGCTGGCACGCGGGCGCGGGCTTAGGGTTGCCACTGCCGAGTCGCTGACGGGCGGGCTGCTCGGCGCCACCCTCACGGAGGTCGAGGGGGCCAGCGATTTCTTCGTCGGCTCGCTCGTCTGTTATTCCACCGAGGCCAAGCGCGACGTCGCGGGAGTCGACCCCGAGATTCTCTCCGAGCACGGTGCCGTCAGCGCGGAATGCGCAGCAGCTCTAGCCGAGGCCGCAGCCAAACGCTTCGATGCCGACGTCGGGGTGTCCACGACCGGCGTGGCCGGGCCGGCGAAGCAGGAGGGCAAGGAGCCCGGCACGATCTTCGTGGGTGCGTACGTTGACGGTCGCAGCGAGGCGCGCTTCGTTCGGGGTTACGGCAACCGGTCGAACATGCGAGCCGTCGCGGGGAACTCGGCCCTGGACCTCGCCCGGCGCATGATCCTGGAATCGAGCTGACCGCCGGCGATGCCCGACGAGCGGCTCAGGCTCTTCGTTGCCGTGGACGTCCCCACCGAGCAGCTCGAGAGGCTGGCCGCAACCGTCGCCCCGCGCCGGTCGCTGCTCGAGGCCGCTCGTTGGACGAAGCCCGAGAACCAGCACGTGACGCTCAAGTTTCTCGGTGGGGTTGACGCCCCTCGCTTGGACGAGGTCTCCGCCGCGCTCGAGCCCGTCGGCCGCTCGCATGGGGCCGCTTCCCTGAGCCTCGCCGGGCTCGGGGCCTTTCCCTCAGAGCGCAGGGCGAGGGTTCTCTGGGTGGGTCTCGACGACCCCGCCGGTCTGCTTTCCAGCCTGGCGGCCGCCACCGACGAGGCGCTGGCGCCGCTGGGATTCGAGCCCGAGTCGAGGGCTTTTTCGCCGCACCTCACCCTGGCCCGCCTCAAGCGTCCGGCATCCGTTTCCGCCCTGGTTACCGAACCATTTGATGCGGGTACGGCCCCATTTGTCGTCAACCACCTTGCCCTATACCGCAGCTACCTGCATCCTCAAGGGGCCCGGTACGAGGTACTAAGGACATATCCACTGGGGCAAGAGGGCTAAGTGGGCCACCAAGGAAGGTTAGTGAGTCAATTGATTGTCAGAACCATCGGGTCGGTCGTGCTGGCCGCCGGGATGCTGTGCCTTGGCGCCGGCGCCGCGTTCGCCCACGGCGAGACCGTGAAGACCGATCCCAAGAAGAACGCGTCTCTCACCGCGGCGCCGGCGATCGTTACCGTCGATCTGAGCGAACCCCCCACCGACGGTTCCCTGTTCGAGGTCACCGACGGATGCGGCCGCAACGTCGCATCTCACGTCACCGTCAAGGGCAACGAGCTGATCGCTCACCTCGAGGCGGGACAGCCGGGCAAGTGGAGGGCCGCGTACCAGATCGTGTCGGCGGCGGATGGACACCCTAGCGACGGTAGCTGGACCTTCACCGTTGACGGCACTGCAGCCTGCAACGATGAAGCGGGATCGACTAACAACACACCTGCTCCCACTGAATCGGCGACCGGCGACACCGGAGTTACGACCGAGCCGGAAGACGACGCCGAGCGCGTCGCCGGGACCCCGGCGTCGGACTCGGATGACGGAGGCTTCCCGGTGATCCCGGTGGTGGTGGGGGCGGTTGCGGTGCTCGGGGCGGCAGCCTTCGTAAGGGCCAAGACCACTTAGTGCCCGAGATCATCCTGGCCCATGGCGTGGGCCGGGTGTACCAATCCCCGATTCCGCTGTGGCTCTACCTGAGCGGTGCCGCCGCGACCGTCGCTGCTTCCTTCCTGCTGCGCGCGCTGGTTCGAGACACCGGCTCGGCGCGGCCGGTCAAGCGGATCGCGGACGACACGTTCGCACTGGTCGCGTCCCGCCTCTTGACCTTGATAGGCGTGTTCTTCCTGCTGCTCACGGTGGTGTCCGGAGTGTTCGGGGGTGATGAGGGCTTCGGTCTCGCATCCTTGTTGTTCTGGGTGGGGCTCGTGGTCGGCACGGTTGCGGCGGGAACCATCGTGGCCGGCACCTGGCGGCGCGCGGATCCGTGGGCGACGCTCGAACGCATCTACCGAGTGGACGATCAAGTGACGAGAGGGTCGAGCACCACCCCGCGGGAAGCTTCCGCCGCGCGCCGGGCGGAGAAGCTGTGGTGGCTCGCGCCTCTTTCCATCTACCTGTTGTTCTGGTTCGAGTTGGTGTCGGGAGTCGGCTTCGACTCCTTCTTCATCGTCGTTGCTCTACTCCTCTACACGCTGTTCGTCTTGAGCTTTCGTGCGTCGCTTGGCCCGACATTCGACCTGGTCGACCCTCTTGCGATCCTGTTCGGCTTCGCGGAACGCCTGGCTCCCCTCGAGTTGCGCGCCGACGGCCTCTACTACCGCGGGTGGATCCGGTCGCCGGACGAGGATCGCCCCATGCCGCGCGGACTGTACGCGGCCGTGTTCGTGCTCCTCGCGTCCACGACGCTCGACAACGTTCGCGAGACCGTGGGGTGGACCGATTTTCGAGACGCGGTCGGCCTCGGCGGCGCCAACGACATGCTGGTCGACTCCGTCGCGCTGGCGGCCTTCTCGCTGTTGTTCCTTCTTCCCTTCATGCTTACCGTGTGGGCGTCGCAGCGCTTCATCGAGGAGCGCATGAGCTTTGACGGCGTCGCACGTCGTTTCGGCTGGTCGTTGATCCCCATCGGGATCGCCTACGTGCTGGCCCACAACACGCCCCTCGTGATGACCGGGGTTCCTCTGCTGTTGCGAGGGCTGTCAGACCCCTTCGGCCGGGGATGGAACCTGCTGGGCACCGGGACTCTGTTGCAGGGGTACTTTCCTTCGCCCGCTCTGGTGTGGTTCCTCGAGATCGCATTGATCGTAGGTGGTCATATCCTCGGAGTGCTGGCGGCGCACCGAACGGCGGTGAGATTGGGCCGTTCCCATCGAGCGGCCGTCCGCAGCCAGTACGCGCTCACTGTATTGATGTCCATCTTCACCATCACGACGCTGTGGCTGCTCTCGCAACCGCTGGTCAGATGAGGAGCTGGAGTTGAAAGGAGAGGTAGTGGTTCTCGCTCATACCCTGGGTACGGGGGGGCCGGATATCGAGCTGTTACTTCTTGCCGCGGTCATGGCGATTCTCGGAATCGTCTTCTTCTTCCAAAAGGCCGTGAAGCCGGTGGTGAGCGTCCTACTCGTGGTTTTCGGGCTCGGGGCGGGAGTGTTCGCCTTCGTCGCGGGAGGTGATCAGCAGAGCACATCCCAGCCCGTGGCGGATGGATCCGGTGTCTCGCCGGGCGGTGCGACGGTCGAGATAACGTCACCCTCTGAGGGTGACGTGGTTCCCGCGAACCAAGAGATCGAGATCGAGTACCGGGTCGACCCGGGGGAGCTTGCGCCGGAGGAGCTTGGCGACATGCACGTGTACATCGACAACGAGCTTGATTCCATGCAGGTCAAGGAAGTGCTCACCGTCGAGATTCCGAGCGGAACCCACACACTGGCGGTCGAGGCCGCGCAACCGAACCACTCGTCGTACGATCCACCCGTAATCGACGAGATCGAGGTGACCGCGGAGTAGCCCCCGGCCATGCGACGTAATCGAGCGGCGACGATGATGGCGATCGGCGGACTTTCGTGCGCCGGAATAATCATTGCCCACCATTTCGCATATCTGTTCGTATCCGGAGGTGGTGTTCACCAGCACGAGCTGCTCGCGCACACCGGCCACGGCCACTGGCCCTACTTCGTCGGGATGGCGATGGGGTTGCTCGTCGCCGGCTTCGTGGGCTTCGGCCGGAACCTGGCGGGTGCGGGTCCGGGACGAACAGGCAGGCTCTCCGTGAGCAGGCTGGCGCTGAAGTTGGTCGTCTTTCAATCACTCGGCTTCCTCGCCCTCGAGGCAAGCGAGCGTACCCTGTCGGGGCTCGGGCCGGGGCACCTGTTCGAGGAGCCGGCCGTGGTGGCGGGACTCGCGCTGCAGGCGGTCGTCGCACTTGCCGGCGCGCTGCTGCTGGTCGCGTTCGCGCGCATCGTCACCCTCGTCGCGACGAGGAGAGATCCCGGTTTCTCCACGCCTACCGCGTATTTCTTCCCACTCGTCGCATCAATGGTCCCCGCTCGTCACGAGGTGGCGACCGGATCAGGAACCCTCAGAGGTCCCCCCTCCTAGGTAGTCGTTTCATTCCCGGTGGACAACCCGCCGGCTTACTTGGGAGCAACTCTGTGACCAACTCTTTGGATCCGGTCCGTCGAAGGACCGGAGCAGCGTTTGTTTGTGTGGTGTTCGTGTGTGTCCTGGTTCTTGGCACGAGCGCGCCGGCGCAGGCACACGCAATCGTGCAGTCAACCGAACCTGGGATCGACGAGGTCGTGCCGAGCCTGCCCGAACGCGTCGTGATGACCTTCAGCGAGGCCGTCGAGATCGCGCTTGGAGCCATTCGGGTCTACGACACGAACGGAACCCGCGTGGACGAGGGCGACGCCGAGCACGTCTCGGGCGACCCCACCAAGGTCGGGGTCAAGCTTGCGGACGATCTCCCGAACGGGACTTACACGGTCACATGGCGAGTGATCTCGGCGGACTCACATCCGATCTCAGAGGCGTTCGTGTTTCATGTGGGAGCGCCGGGCAACCACCCCCAAGGGATCGCCGACGAGGTGCTCGGCGGCGAGTCGGGAGGTTCCGCGATAGGCGGAGCGCTGTTCGGCGCCGCGCGCTGGGTGAACTTCTCCTCACTCATCCTCCTGGTTGGCTCCCTGGTGTTTGCGTCGCTCTTGTGGCGGCGACCACGGCGCGAGGATCTCGTTCGTAGCCCCGAGGTCGACGACGCCTTTGCGCATCGCTGGCGAAGGCTACTGGTTTGGTCGTGGACGGGCTCGCTGATCGCGACGCTCGTCACGATCGTGCTGCAGGGTTCGGTCGCCGGCGGCTTCTCGCTACTGGATGCCATGACCCCATCCGTGCTGGGCGATGTCATCGCGACACGTTACGGAGCGATCGCACTCGCAAGGGTGGCGCTGTTGCTCACAGGAGGAGCGCTGTTCGTGGCGCTCGCCCGTGGCTCCCGCGAGATCGCGTTCGATGGTGGCACGAGGTCTTCGGCAAGCGTCGGAGCGGCGGCGGCGCGCGCACCGATTCCGTCGTGGCTGCTGGTGACGGCGGCCCTCTGGAGTGTGGCGCTGCTCGTTACCCCCGGCTTGCAGGGGCATGCGGGAACGACCGAGCCGGTGGCAGTCAACCTGACGGCCGACGTCATTCATCTTGCCGGCGCGGCCGCATGGATAGGGGGACTGGTGGTCCTCGCGTTCGCGGCGTGGCCGGCGACGAAGCAGCTCGACGATGCAGAGCGGGCGGCGGTGCTGGCGCCGGTGGTCGGACGCTTCTCGACCGCGGCGATGATCTCGGTGGCCGCCATCGTGGTGACCGGAACCTATCGCTCGTTCGTCGAGGTAGGCGCGTGGCGAGCGCTCTTCGACACTTCGTACGGGCTCACCCTCGTTGCGAAGCTCGCGTTGTTCGTTCCCTTGCTTGTCCTTGGCGCCATCAATCAGCGCTGGCTCAAGCCGCGTCTGGCAGAGGTGTCGTCCCGCGGAGGTGGGGCGGTCGCGACGTTGCGGCGACTGATCGGCGGCGAACTCGCGCTTGCGGTGGCCGTCGTCGCCGCGACGGCACTGCTCGTCAACCTCGCGCCGGCGCGAGTGGATGCGGGAATCGAGGGCCCGTTCGTGGACACGGTGCGACTCGGCGACGACAACCTCGACGTACTGGTCGATCCCAACGAGGTCGGCGCCAACCAGGTGCACCTCACCGCGGTGACTCCCACGGGCGAACCCGTCCGTCTTAAGCAGATGGAGGTGCTGTTCACCATGCCCTCGGAGGACATCGGTCCCCTCGTGGGCGAAGGCAAGAAGCTTGCTCCCGGCCACTTCGTCGTTCAAGGCAATCAGCTTTCGGTGCCGGGAGAGTGGAGTTTCGAGATCGTCGCGCGCCTCGACAAGTTCACCGAGGAGCGCACCACCGTCTCCGTGACGGTCAACAATCCTTAACGAAAGGAAGATTGATGAGAAGGATTCTCACGGTCGCCGTTGCGTCGGCGCTGGCAATCGTTGTTGCGGCACCCGCGTTCGCTCATGTCACCGTGCAGCCGAACGAGGCCGGAGTGGGCTCCTTCAGTCGCTTCGTCGTCCGCGTTCCCAACGAGACGCCCGACGCGGCCACCACCAAGGTCGAGGTGCAGTTTCCCGAGACGGTCACCAACGTCAGCTTCCAGCCCAAGGAGGGGTGGGACCGCACCGTCAAGATGAAGACGCTCGACGAGCCCATCGAGGTGTTCGGCGAAGAGGTCACCGAGGTGGTCGACACGGTTACGTGGAGCGGCGGTTCGATCGAGCCGGAAGAGTTCGACGAGTTTGGGTTCTCGATTCGGACGCCCGACGATCCCGGTGCGCTGGAGTTTCCTGCGCTCCAGACCTACGAGGGCGGCGAGGTGGTTCGTTGGATCGGCCCGGCGGACGCAGACGAGCCCGCCGCGATCGTGAACGTCATCGACACGGGATTCGCCGAGGACGAGGGCCAGCTCAGCGTCCTGGCGCGACTCAACGAGAGTTCCGGCGAGCCCAGTGAGCCGGACACCCAGCCGACCGCCGCGTCCGAGGACGACTCGGAAGCTTCCAACCTCGGCGTGATCCTCGGCGGAATCGGAATCTTGCTCGGCGGAGCCGCTCTGATTCTCGCTCTGCGGAAGCGCGCCTAGCCCGGCACCTCCTTCAGTCGTTCCCCGCCGGCGGAATCCTTCGGCGGCGGGGCGCGTTGAATCCTTCGACTCAAGGAGAACCATGTTGACGTCTTCGACACGACCAGGACTTAAAGGAGAACGACTTGGGAACCAGCGTTTCACCCAACGCCGGGATCGGACACGTGCACCTCAAGGTCAGCGACCTCGAGCGGTCGGTGCAGTTCTACGAGAACGCTCTGGGAATGAAGGTGATGGCGCGCTACGGCACTGATGCGGCGTTCCTCAGCTACGGCGGGTATCACCATCATCTCGGGCTTAACACCTGGCATTCCAAGGGTGCCGGGCCCGCGCCCTTAAGAGCGGCGGGACTCTTTCACTTCGCGATCCTGTACGAGTCACGGACGGACCTCGCCGGCGCACTCAAGCGCGTGCTCGAGTCCGGGTGGACGATCGACGGAGCGTCGGATCACGGCGTGAGCCAGGCGCTGTACCTGCACGACCCCGACAACAACGGCATCGAGCTCTACTGGGACCGGCCCCGCGACCAGTGGCCTTATCTCGATAACGGCGACGTCGCGATGGTGACCGAGCCCCTGGACGTCGACGCGCTCCTAAAAGAGGCCGGCTGACCGACCGCCCGATCCTCAACTTTCTGGGGCAGCACGCCGCCCAGATTTCCCTGCCCACAAGTTCGGCGACCCCCCGCGTCTGCAGCGCCTCGTCCAGGGGAATCACGGCTCGAAACTTGGCGGCTTAGAGGTTAGTGAGTAGTAGTGCTCCGAAAGCGTCTGGTCCACCTGGTCCATCTCTGCCAGTAGATGGAAGATCGTGATGCTCGGGTCAGGGCTCAGGCGGCTTGAGCTTGCCGGCCTTGCGATCCCGCTCGGTCTTTAGCTGGTGGCAGCCGTAGCAACGCGGTTTGAGGTTGCCATGTGACGTGGGACCGAGAGCAACGCGCGGCTCGACGTGATCGAACTCGGGCCTGAGGCGGTTACCGCAATCCGCGCAACAGACGCCGTCGAAATCGGGCGGTTCTCCCAGCTCCAGAGCGGTGCGCACCTCGACCGAGGGATCGCGCGACCAGTGCTTGAAGTTGCGCAGATCGACTCCGTCGAAGAACACGCCGTTGAGAAACGCGTCCTGAGCGATCTCCTTGGCTACCTGCGGTGCCACCGGCCCCACGCCCGGGATCTTGCACACCTCGCCCTCGCGTACGTCGGCCCAACCGCGCTTGGCCACCTCGTGGCTCACCAGTATCACAAGCTCGGGCCGCTTGGCGCGGCCCTTGCCCCCACCCGAGAGCATCATTGCGTAGGCGTCGGCGAGATGACACTCGAAGGGCGCTTTCGTCCCCGCCGCCTTGGCCTTGCGAGCGAGCCGCTGCGCCTCCGCCTCGGCGCGCGCCACGATCGGCGACCCGACGTGCGGCTCGAGCTCCATGTGGATGTGGACCATCCCCAGTTCGTCGCTGTGGCTGCGCGCCTTGCGCGCCGCTCGCTGCCGTTCCGCCAGACCCCGGTGCTGCTCGGCTTCCAGCTTGACCTTGCGCGCTTTCTCTCGCAGCACGTGGAAGGACTCTTCCTCGGCCACCTTCAGCAACTCCGCGGCTGCGCCGGGAGCGGACTCCTCGGCCCTGGCGATCTCGCAAGCTTGGTCCAAGGAGATGTCCCCCTGCTTGAGGGCGTCCTCCAGCGGCGCGGAGCCACTCAGGATCTTGCCCGTGGCGATCGTCTCCTTGGCCTTGCCCACCGAGGTGCCGGTCAGCTGAGCCAGGCTGGCAGCCTCGTCGATCCTGCGGGCAAGGGCGGCCACCCCGAAGGCGACAAGTCGCTGCGCCCGTGCGTAGGTCTTGAGTTGCTCCCGAGCCGCGGCCAGGCTCAACAGTTCGGGCTCGAGGTTTGCGTTGGCCTTTTCTAGCTGTGCGACAGCTTCGTCGGCATGACTGAACTCCATGCCCTCATCATGACGATCACGTGTGACAAGGTTTGGCCCGATGTGGGTTCTTAGAGAAAAACTTCTGAAGTTTCTTGCAACCGTCTAGAGCGACTCGCCCAGAGAGCGGTCCGCCGGCGGGTACGTCGGCAGGAGTTCGAGGTAGTTACTCGGGTCGCCGGTCCAACTCAGCGCGGCGATCTCATCGGGGGTCCTCCTGCCGGTCATAGCCCGGAGCAGTTCGAAAGCATCGCCCTCGAGCTCGACGATGGGATCCAGAATTCCCGCCTGCCAGCGGCGCTCGGCGGAACGCACTGTCACGGATGGCAGGCCCGCATCCTTGATCCTCTTGCCAAACCATCTGGCGTAGCGATCGAGCCCGATCCACACCGCGTCTGAGTCGCGCGCCCCGGGTCGGTCGAGCGCGCCCCTTAGATCATGCTCGTGCGAGACGAGGTCTCCGATCAGCAGGGAGACCGGTCCCGGAGGCACATGATCCATCATCGATTCGATCGGCTCAGCGATGACCCTCCACGCTCCTACGAGCTCTGGAACCGCCATCTCGGAACGCCGGGCGATCTGAGAGCTCGTCCACTCGTCCGAGCCCGCCCCCTCGAGATTGCCGGCCGCGAAGTCCTCCGCGACGCCGATCACATGAGCCAGCAGGTCCACCACCGACCATTCGGGACAGGCCGGGACGGTTTGGCTCAGGGCCTCGTCCGGCGCCTCCGAGGCGAGCTCGCTGATGCGCTCCCGGCAGCCGCGGTAAGCGCTCGATGCTTCGGGCATGGCCGGATATTAAGCGGGGACGAATTTCAAGCCATACCGACGGCACGCAGGCGGGGGAGAGCGTAGAATGACACGGCGGTAACTACGGGGGCGTAAGTAGTCTGGAGGGCGAGATTAAAGGTTTCCCTCAAACCCGGGACATGCGAACGTATGTTCGATAGGGTCTGCTCGTTACGACTTCCTGCGGGAAGAGCGCGGGGCGGGCTCGGCCGGACCGCAGGGCAGACGTTTGTCACACCCCATATCTATGGTCGGCCCAGATGACGGCGGCCGGTTGGGAACGACCTAGACCGACCCTAGACAAGGAGGACTCGGTGGCGAGCATCAGGGAACGCAGGGACGCAGTCCAGGACAACCGTCGCGACCTCAAGGGGCGCGACGCGGCGGTCGAGAACACGCTCGCCCAGATCGAGAAACAGCATGGCAAGGGCTCGATCATGCGCATGGGCGATCTCGGCCCCCATCACGACGTCGAGGCCATCTCCACCGGTGCCCTGGCCCTCGACCTGGCGCTGGGGGTCGGCGGTTTGCCGCGCGGCCGCATAGTGGAGATATTCGGTCCCGAGGGTAGCGGCAAGACGACGGTCAGCCTTCACGTCGTGGCCGAGGCGCAGAAGTCTGGGGGCCTGGTTGCGTTCATCGACGCCGAGCACGCCCTCGACCCGGCCTACGCCAAGGCGGTCGGGGTCGACATCGACAACCTCTTGGTCAGCCAGCCCGACACCGGTGAGCAGGCGCTCGAGATCGCCGACACGCTGGTGCGCTCGGGGGCGATGGACGTGATCGTGATCGACTCGGTCGCCGCGCTGGTGCCTCGCGCCGAGATCGAGGGCGAGATGGGCGACAGCCACGTCGGCCTCCAGGCCCGGCTCATGAGCCAGGCGCTCAGAAAGCTCACCGGCAATGTCAGCCGCTCCAAGACGATCTTCGTCTTCATCAACC
>JBOGWV010000208.1:0-12453 GCA_050693975.1 Actinomycetota bacterium | reverse complement strand
CGCTAGAGCTTGTGTTTCTCGAGCAGGCGGCGGGCGATCACCGTCTTTTGAATCTCGCTCGTGCCCTCACCGATCAGCAGGAACGGCGCGTCGCGATACAGCCGCTCGATGGTGAACTCCTTCGAATATCCGTAGCCTCCGTGCACTCGCAGCGCTTTGGTGACGATCTCGTGGCAGGCCTCGGACGCGAACAGCTTGGCCATCGCGGCATCCAGGTCGCTGCGCTCCCCCGAGGACTTCTTCTCGGCGGCGGAGTAGAGCATCAGCTTGGCGGCCTCGAGCGTGGTCGCCATCTCCGCGAGGTGGATCTGTACTGCCTGGTGCTGGCTTATCGCCTTTCCGAAGGCCTTGCGCTCTTGGCTGTAACGGATCGCTTCCTCGAACGCCCGGGTCGATACCCCCACCGCCCGCGCGGCGACGTTGACGCGCCCGACCTCGATCCCATCGAGCACCTGACGAAACCCGTGTCCCTCCTCGGTACCGAGCAACGCCGATTGCGGGAGGCGGTAGTCGTTGAACGTCATCTCCGTCGTCTCGACGCCCTTGTAACCCATCTTCTCGATGTTCTTGCCGACGTCGAGTCCGGGGGCCGGAGTGGCATTGCCGCCCTCCTTTTCGACGATGAGCATGCTCATGCCCTTGTGCGGTGGGTCGGCGGAGGGATCGGTTTTGACGAGCGTCATGACGAGGCTCGATCGCAGCCCGTTGGTCAGCCACATCTTGGAGCCGTTGACGATGTAGTCATCACCGTCCTTGACCGCCTTCGTCCGAATCGCCTGGACGTCGCTTCCGGCCTCCGGCTCGCTCATCGCAAGGGCGGCTCTCCACTCGCCGGTTGCCATCTTCGGCAGGAACTTCTGACGCTGATCGTCGGTTCCGAACTTGTTGATGAGATAGCAGCCCATGAAGTGCGTGTTGAGCACGCCCGAGAGGCTCATCCACCCGCGCGCCAGCTCGACGACGGCGAGAGCGTATGCGGTGAGTGACTCGCCGACACCGCCGAACTCCTCGGGAACGGTGAGCCCGAACAGTCCCAGCTCCTTCATCTGCTCGACGATCGCGTCGGGGAACTCGTCGTCGTGCTCCATCTGGTCGGCGACGGGAATGACCTCTTTGGTCACGAACTCGCGCACGGTCTCGACGATGGCCTTTTGCGTGTCCGAGAGCTGCAGCATCGCTACGCCTCCCACTCCTTGACGTAGTCGGCGTAGGACTTGTCGGGCTTCATGCCGGCCACCCGCCCTCGCTCCGCGAACTGAACGGCCATCTTGCGCGACGCCTCGTCGATCATCTCGGTGCCGAACATCACGGCGCCGCGACGGTCGACCTCGGTGGCCTCCTTGTAGGCCTCGAGTAGAGCCTCTGCCTTGTCGTATTCCTCCTGCGTCGGGGTGAAGACCTCGTTCAGCACATCGACCTGGCCGGGGTGCAGCGCCCATTTGCCGTCGTAGCCCAAAGCGCGCGCCTGCATCGACATCTCGCGAAAGCCGTCCAAGTCCTTGATGAGCAGGTAGGGGCCGTCGATGGCCTGCAGGCCGGCGTCGCGCGCCGCTACCAGGATGGTCTCGAGGACCCAGTGCCAGTGGTCGCCGGGATAGCCGGGCATCGGCAACCCCGCAGTCACGGTGGGGAGCCCGAGCGACGCGCTCATGTCGGCAGGACCGAAGATCAGCGTTTCTGCACGGTCTGATGCGTGAGCGATGTCGTAGATGTTGCGAAGACCGGTGGCGGTTTCGATTTGAACCTCGAGGCCGATCCGTTTGTCTAGATCGAGATTGGTCTCGATCATGCGAAGCATGTGGTCGACGAACAGAACCTCGTGCGGGTACTGAACCTTGGGAATCATGATGCAATCGATGAACTGACCCGCTCCCTCGACAACCGTCTTCAGGTCGTCGGCAGCCCACTGCGTATCGATCGAGTTGATGCGAACGACGATGGTCTTGTTGCCCCAGTCGTTGTTCTTGAGCGCGTCGATCACATTATGGCGGGCCTCCTCCTTGGCAAGCGGAGCAACTGAGTCCTCGAGGTCCAGGAAGAGCTCGTCGGCGGGAAGCGTGGGGCTCTTGGAGAGCATCTTGGGAGAGCTTCCTGGAACCGCAAGACAGGATCTGCGAGCACGTGATACCGGCACTTACTTGGTCCTCCTTGAGCACGATGAGGGAGCTATATATGAGCTATTCGACGTAACCGAGGCCGCGCAGCTGGTCCTCGATCTCTCCTTCCTCGTCAGAGGTTAGTCCGCTGGAGGCATCACGACCGGCGGCCGCTTGCTCCGAGGTTGCAACCTCTAGCTCCACCCCCTCACCCACCAACGAGGCCAGCACCGCGCCGTCGCGTGGAACTCCGCTCGGAACGCCCAGTGCCGCCAGCGAGGTCGGACCGAGATCCTGCAGATAAGCCGTTTCCTGCAGGGGCCCGGGAGTCACCTCGGGTCCCGTTGCGACGACCACGCCCTCGAGGCGGTGGTCGCCGGAAAGCCAGTCCGCATCCTCGACCATTCCTTTCGCGTGCGTGAGCGAGTAGAACGGCGCGGGGACCAGCAGGAGATCGGGAGCGGATTCGAAATGCTCGCCGTGCATAACTTCTTCCTTGCGATAGATCTTGCCGATCGGGTTTGTCCCCGTCACGGGGTCCCGGAAGCCGTCGAGCGCGTCGTAGAGCTCGTCGCGCACCCTCTCGTAGTCGTTCGGCTCAACCGTGCCCTGCGGCTCGCGGCCCTTGAGGTTGACCGAGACCCCCTCGCCGGTGGAGACCACGCTCGTGTAGGCGCGTGTGTTGTCCCAGTCGATCGGTGACGCGGGGATCCTGACCTTGCCGTGCATCTTGAAGATGTCGTAGAGCCTGCGTCCGATGCGCCGGCCGGGCCCCCAGCGGATCAGGTTGAACGCCAGGCTGCCGCGACCGAACTCGAGGAACCCCAGGTTTTCGAGTATGCGATCCATGGTGCAGGTACGCGTGCACGCCTGGTGGCCATGGTCGCTCATGAAGATCACGAGGTCGTCGTCGGTCGTCCGCTCGAGCAACTCGGCCAGGCCGGCGTCGAGTTGTTGATAGACGCCTCGGGTCTTCTTGCCGACAGGGGTGTCCTTGAGCTCCTCGTAGCGCGGATGTTCGGGGGCTACGTACTCCATCAGGCAGTGCTGTATGCGGTCGGTAGAGACGTACACGAGCACCGCGAAGTCCCAGTCGGTGGTGTCGAGCAGGTACTCGAAGCTCTTTTGACGCTTTTCGGTGATGCCCGCGCATTCGTCGAGGAACGGCTCGGGACGGTTGCGAAAGGTCGTCCAGCTCATGCCGTTGACCGGGAAGGGAGCGTGCTCGTCGAGTTCCTGCTGCAATTCGGTCGGGTACGTGTAAGAGCGCGCCGCGGGCAGTACGCCGCCGGCGATCATCTTGCCCTTGACGTCCCACGTCGGGAAGGTCAACGGGATGTTGGCGGCGATCGTCGTCTTTTCGGCATCGGACATGTCATGAAAGATGGTGCGCGCCTTGATCGACTTCGAAGTTATCGGAAGGCGTTTGGACACTCCGGGCTTGTGCTCGAGGATGTCGAAGACGGCATGACCTGCCGGGTTGAGACCCGTCATGAAGGTTGGCCACGCGCACCACGAATGCGAAGGAACGGTCGACAAGCAGTCCCCGTGGGCGCCACGCTCGATGAGCGCGGCGAGATTGGGCAGCTCACCACGATCGAGCATGGGTTGGAGGACCTTCCAGTCGACGCCGTCCCAGCCGATGATCATTACGCGCTTTGGCACGCCCGGAGGTTAGCAAACCGCCGGCAAGGGTCGGACCAGGTCCTAGAGAACCTCGGTGATGTCGCTGCGCGCAAGGGCCAGCTTGTGGGCCCTCAGCGCCAGCTGGAGGCGAATCTTGTCCTCCGCGTCGCGCAGCGACCAGCCCGTGAGCTTCTCGATCTGTTTCAGGCGGTAGGTGACCGTGTGGGGATGGGCGAACAGCGACTCCCCGGCCATCTTCACGCTGCCGTCGGCCGAGAAATACGCATCCATCGTCCTCATGAGCTCGCCCTTCCGACGGTGGTCGTAGGCGATGACCTCTCCGAGCATCTGTTCGACGAAGCGATCGACGAGGGCTGGTTCGATGCGAAGGAAGTGATACAGGAGCAGGTCGTCGAAGCGGTACACGGCTCCGTCGAGGCCCAGCGCCACCCCGATCTCGAGCGCCTCGCGCGCCTCGAGATAGGCCTTGCGGATGCCCTCGAGACCGGGCCCGGGACCACCCAATCCGAAGCGCCAGTCCCCGTCCAGATCCGACACGAGCTTCTCCGGCATGGTGGCGAGATCGACGGTCGGTCCCATCGGAATCAGCGCAACGATGTGCTCCGCCTTCTGCAGAACGATGGGATCGGTGGTGGCCAGCTCCGCGGCCCGCGTGGCCGCCGCCGCAACCTCAGCCTCGCTGCCGCTGTCGGACGAAGAGGCGGATCCCATCATCGCCACATAGCCGAGTGACAGGTCGTAGCCGAGCGCGTGGGCTCGACGCAGGATGTCCTCGGGGAGGGCGTCGGTTCCATAAAGCAGGTCCGAAAGAAACTCCCGCCGTGATGCCTCTTGCTCGCGGACTATGGCGCGCTGCGCCCGCGCATAGGCGTCGGCGACGGTCGAGTTGATCCGATCCGTGTAGCGAAGCACCGCTTCGGCGATATTGATGGTCGCGTCGAGGGCCTCGCCGGAATAGGAACGACATTCCTCGGCGAGGATGTCCCAGCACACGCGCGACACGATCCGATAGGCGTGCAACACGTCCTCGAGGGGGATCCCGGTCTCGGCGCGACGGGCTCCGACGCGCTCGATGGGCTCGAGCTCCGATCGGCCCACAGTTTTGGCGGTGCTCAGGACATGCGCCAAGATGGCCACGTTCTCGCGCACCGCGCTGCTGACGTCGTCCTTGAAGCTGTCCCCCAAACGGCTGTAGGACTCGACGTCGTCCCAAATGGCCGCGCTCGAGGTAATGACGATCTCGTCAAGCCGCTCGATGAAGTGCTCAACGATCTCGCGGGTCTCTACGGATTCCTTCATCAGATCGGTACCGTCACCTTCCGAAGCACGCGTCCTACCGCGTCGCGCGCCCCGTCGGCGAGCTCGGGGGCGATGGTAGAGCCGTCCTCGAGTCCTTCGGCCGGATCGAGCGCGGCGACGAGCGCCGAGGCGCCCGTCTCTTGAACGACGACGTTGCACGGAAGGTGCACCGCCGCCTTCATCCCCGAGCCGACATCGGTCGGTGTGGTCGCGGGGGCCCACGCTCCCATGATCAGATACTGACGCTCAGTTCCCGCCTCGGGCCCAAGCAGACCACCAACATGCATCTCGGTGAGAATGGAGAAACCTTCACCCTTTAGTGCAAGCCGGGTTCGGATGATGGCCTCTTCGTAGCCCTCGGCCACTTCCACGCTGTAGCCGTATTCGGTCATCCTCCATACGGTACCGCCAACCGGGAGAGTTTGAGTCGTATGACAGTCGTGGCCGTTCCGAACGTCTCAATCGGAAGCGACAAACGAGTCGTCCACAGGTTGTTGCGTGCGATCCAGTCATCGGGCGCGGTGGTACTCGATACGCACTCTGATGCCGTCCACGATCGCAGCGTGTTCACGGTGGTGCATCCGTCCGGCGCGCCGGTCGAGGCCATGGTGGAGCTCGCGCTGGCCGCCCTGACTCTCGATCTGAGAGTTCAGCGGGGAATGCATCCCCGAACGGGGGTGCTCGACGTCTGCCCCTTCGTTCCGCACGGGCAAACGATGGACGGCGCGGTGGAGGCCGCTCGCGCCGCGGGCTCGCTGATCGCCAAGCGCGCCGGCCTGCCCGTGTACCTCTACGGTGAGGCGACCACAGGTTCCCCGGTGCTTTCCCTCCCCGAGGTTCGCAGGGGGGGACTGGCCGAGCTCAAACGGCGAGCGGCCGGTGGCTTCGCTCCCGACTTTGGTGGACCGAACATCGACGATCGGTTTGGTGTCGTCTGCGTTGGTGCCAGAAGCACTCTGATCGCCTTCAACATTTGGGTGCGGTGTGAGCTCGAGGTGGCGCGGAGTATCGCCGCCCAAGTCCGTGAGTCGTCGGGAGGATTGCCGGGCGTGCGTTCTCTCGGCCTTCTCATCGATCCCCCCACGACTTGTCAGGTCTCGATGAACCTCACCGCTCCCGAAACCACCGGAATCGAAACCGCCTTCGCTGCGGTCGCAGGCCGAGCCCATCGTCTCGGTGCGACGATCATCGCAACCGAGCTCGTCGGCCTCGTTCCGCAAAGTCTTCTGCCGGGTCCGGACGCGCAAGCGACCCGGCTCTTGAGGGAACCGGGCCGCTCGCTTGAGGCCGCTCTGGCCGAAGCCAGAATGTAGCTACCTTCTCGTCGTCTTCCTGCGACCGGTGGCCTTCTTGCGGCCGGTGCTCTTCCTGCGTGCAGGAGACTTCCGCGCCGTGGACTTACGGGCGGTCTTCTTCCGTCCCGTTGCCTTCTTACGGCCCGTGGCCTTCTTGCGGCCGGTGCTCTTCCTGCGTGCAGGAGACTTACGCGCCGTGGACTTCCTACGACCCGTGGTCTTCTTACGACCGGTGGTCTTCTTACGACCGGTGGCCTTCCTGCGGCCCGTGGTCTTCTTGCGACCGGTGGCCTTCTTGCGGCCGGTGCTCTTCCTGCGTGCAGGAGACTTCCGCGCCGTGGACTTCCTACGACCCGCGGTCTTCTTACGACCGGTGGCCTTCTTACGACCGGTGCTCTTCCTGCGTGCAGGAGACTTCCGGGCGGTTGATTTCTTCCGTCCCGTTGTCTTCTTCCGACCCGTCGACTTACGCGCTGTTGACTTGCGACCAGTCGACTTTCTGGCCGCTGGTTTACGAGTCGTCTTGCGACCCGCGCTCTTCTTCCTTCCGGCGGTCTTCTTAGCTGCCAACCCCGGCACCTCCGTTCTGCCTCGACGAAGTTATCTGCGACTTCGCCTCGTCCTCTTCGGTCGCGCGCCGTAGCGAACGACGAAGCTTTCCTTACCCAAAAACGCGCGCAAGCGCGCATTCACTAGGTAATTAGGCAACATTCGGTGCGCGTAATCAAGTTTTTAACGACACGCGTGACATCTCTCCGCGTTCGCTACAGCGCGCGCTCCCGTAATCTCAACGAGTTTTTTGGGGTTGGCGCGGGTGTTTACGAGTAAACAAGGTGCAACCAATCGACCATGCGCGCGCTACAACGACTAAGAAACGGCGCGCAACCGTCGAAGTGTGCGCTCTTTTCGCAAACGTCGCCGTTCGCGTTCAGACGTTCCGCCCCAGATTCCAAACTGCTCTTTGTTGTTCAGCGCGTACTCAAGACAGTGATCGCGTACCGAGCAACCGGAGCACACCGCACGCGCGGCCTTTGACGAACCACCGCGCTCGGGAAAGAAGATCTCGGGATCGACCTCCGCGCATCGAGCGGCTCCTTGCCAATCCACCGGTTGTAGAAGTCTCGTCGTGATTCGCTGCATCCCCGGCCTTCCTTTCCTGCTCCCCCACGAGAGCCGGTCGCCTCGCCCGCTGTCGATG
This sequence comes from Actinomycetota bacterium, assembly GCA_050693975.1. Taxonomy (GTDB): domain Bacteria; phylum Actinomycetota; class CADDZG01; order CADDZG01; family WHSQ01; genus WHSV01. The sequence goes on along the minus strand of JBOGWV010000208.1, from coordinate 4,918 downwards.
GGGCGACCGCACTCCGAAATAACAATGTTGTAATTCTAGGGTTGTGATTCCAAAGCCGCAAGAGGTCTGACCAGGGAATTTGCAAATGTCAACGACCTGCGACGCCCATAGGAGCGGCATTTCCGGCGATCGGGCTCGCGGGCAGCGTTAGGAAAGCGCGGGTGAATTGGTTAGCGAAAGGATGGTCGCCACCAGCTCTCCGGTCTCGACCGGCTCGACGCGATATGCGCTCGCGCCGGACTGGCGGGCCAGCCACGCGTCCTGGGGACGCTTGATCAATACGAGGCGCGGGACATGGCTCAACCGATCCGCCGCGTCCATGTCGCGCGACAGTCCGAAGCCGCCCGCGCTCCCCGATTGAATGTCGATGCACACGACCGCGGGCACCTCGTCGATCATGAAAGACCACGCTTCGCGCGCGTCGCGTGCCAGTGACACCTTCACATCCTGTGGAAACGCGAATATGACATCCGCTCGGAACTCGGGGTCATCGCTCACTATCAAGACGCTCTGCGTCGAATCGGTCATCAAGCGGTGGCTTTTTCGTTCCTCAGAACCTCTTCCTCTAAGCTCGCCAGCAGACCCGGCATGTCGATGTCGAAGCCGGTTTCCATGGCCTGAAGCTTGGCCAGGACATTGATGAAACGAGGTGTCTGGATCTCGACCTCGGAAACCGCATCGATCAGGACCGAGTTGTAATGGCGCGCGAATCGGGCCCCACAGAAGGGGCAACGGCCCGGAGCGTCCGACTGTGGCCCAATTTGTGACAGGAGAAAATTCCTCCCACACGTGTCACATTTTCCCTGAACTTTCATTTTCACCTCTCTGATTGCACCGTTGCCCCGGATACTAGTGGCGGCGGGAGTACTCGCGCCAACAACCACGCCAAGGTTGCCGCAATCAAGAATGAGGGCACCGATGCGCCCAGCCACGCGAACCTCTCGGATAGTGGAGTGCCGAACAGGGTTCCCGAGAAGCTCGTCCACCACTCTGGCCCGGTCGGCGCAATCCAGTGGTAGGCGAGGAAACCAACCACCCAGGGGGCGAAGGCCGTCCAACGCACGCCGCGCTCGATGATGCGATCTCGAAACACCGCGTAGTCGGCGACGAGCACCCCGAACAGAGGGACGAACACCGAGCCGAGGAGGAATAGGAAGCTCTCGTACAGCTGCATGGTCAGAACCGCGGCCAGGCCCGTCCCGATAGCTGCGATCAAGACGGTGAGCCAACTGCGCGACGCCCCCGGAAACACGTTTTGAAGCGAGACGGCGCCCGAATAGATGTCGGCAAAAGCCTCGTCGGTCTCACCCACGAGGATCCCTATCAGAAACAAAACCCCTGCAACCGTCCCTCCGGCGATGGCGAGGATCCCCAGCGCGATGCCCGCAGGCTCGGGGGCCTCGCCACTGTTCAGCACGATCAACGCTCCGAGCGCGTAAAGCCACACGTTGGCAACCAGGTAGCCCAGCGCGGTTCCCCATCCGGCGGAGCGTGCTCCGCGACCGAAGCGCGTGTAGTCGGCGACGAGGGGAAGCCACGAAACCGGCATCGCGATTACGAGGTCGATGGCGAGGCCGAACGTGGGCCAGCCTCCCGTGCCTTTCGATCCAAGCGCGTCTCCGATCCCGTCGCCGGCAAACACGAAGGCGGTGAGGACCAGACAGATGCCGAGCACGACCCACGCGCCGAACGACTTGAGATAGACCCGCGTGACTCCGATTGGTCCCCACAGAGCCAGTCCGGTGCACGCCACCGCGACGATCCCCAACCACAGATAGCGCGCCGAGAACCCGAATACCTCTCTTGCGACGATGTCGGCCACGAGCGACATCGCCCACAATTCGACCGCGGTCCATCCGATCAGCTGAGCGAAGTTGAGTACGCTCGGAAGCCACGACCCTCGCAGGCCGAGGACGGGCCTGAACAGAACCATGGTGGGCACCCCGCGACGCGCCCCTATGGCTCCGGTGATGCCCAGAACGGCAACTCCGGCGAGGGACCCGACGACTATGGCTCCCATCGCGGCGGCGAACGACAACGCGGGGACGAGGAGCCCGCCGGTCACGAGCACGAGGAGCCCTACTCCGAGATCCCCCCACAGAATCGCGAGATCGAAGCCGGACAGTGTGCGGCGCTCGAGCGGGACGGGCTCTATGCCCCATTCCCTCGGGCGGCCCGCAGAGCGTACGCGTTCGGCGACGCTGGTCATGATCCACTCCCTTCGCCGGTGCTAACCGGATCAGGTTCTGGGGTCGCCTTGCGGCCTCTCAGCACCGGTCGAAACGACCGGAGCTCCCCCGGGGGGATTTGCCTGTCACACCCGAGCCTACCCGCTTACAGCTCGGACCTCACGAGATCCACCGCCTGCTTGATGTTTGACAGCTTGGTCTGAGCTTCAGTGACGGTACGCGTCTTGAGCCCGCAATCGGGGTCGACGAACATACGATCGGCGGGAATGTGCTTGAGCCCTCTCCGAATGCCCTCGGCGATCTCCTCGACGCTCTCCTGACTGTGGGTGTGCACATCGACCACGCCGAACCCGATGTACTTGGTGAACGGGTGGTCGGAGAACTCGTCGAGCAACGAGTATTCGGAGTTGGCGAACTCGAGGTCGATCTGGTCGACCGGGATATCGAGCATCTTCGGGTAGGCGTTGTGGAAGTCGCCGTAGCAGATATGGGTGATGGTGTGGGCGGCGAGAGGCTCGGTCACGATGGACATCGACTCGATTACGAGGTCGAGTTCGTCCATGCGGGTCGATGCGGCCGGCTCGTCGATCTGGATGAACTTCGCTCCCGCCGCCTCGAGGTCGAGGGCTTCATCGCGAATGACCTTGGCGAGGTCGAGCACGAGGTCTCTTCGCGTGGCGTAGTGCTCGTTGAACGACCAGTCGCAGATGGTGTACGGCCCTGTCAGCATTCCCTTGACGGGCTTGTCGGTCAGCGATTGGGCGTATTTCCACCAATCGACAGTGACGGCGTGGTCGCGGCCGACCGGACCCGTCGCAATCGGCTTGCGGTAGTAGCGGTTGCCGTAGGAGCGGACGAGACCGCCGATCTCGAGGCCCGGCAGTTCTTCGGCGAAGAACGCCACCATGTCGCCTCGATACATCTCACCGTCGACGACGAGGTCAGTATCGATCGAGGTTTGAAATTCCACCCACTCTCTCGTCGCCTGCTTCTCGAGATCGGCCAGTTCCTCGCGCGTGATCTCTTTGCGGGCGAACCGACTCCGAGCCTTGCGGATGTAGTCGGGTTTGGGAAAGCTACCGACCGAGGTCGTCCACAGGCCGGGGCCGTCTAGATCGAGGCTCATCATGAACTCACTTTCTCTGTCGCGGCGCTGAGATGCTCGAGCTTGGCCCGCGCCTTCTCGCGCGGCAGGAACTCGAGCCCGGCCGAGGGACTCACCAGGACGCGTTCGGGCCCAAGACGCTCGACCAGCGAGGAGATGGTGCGGGCAAGCTCGTCCGCGTCCTCGAGCCTGGTGTTGCGAGCGTCCACCACTCCCGCCTGCACTCTCTTGCCATCGGGAAGCTGATCGATCAAGGAGCGATTCTCGGGCCCCGCGACCAGGTCGAACCCAAAGATGTCGGCAGGAAGCTCGTAGAGCTCGGTTCCCAGGCGCTTCGCGTCGTCGAAGTAGGTCGCAAGAGTGATCTCGGTCTCGCCGGCCTTCAGCTCGCCGGTAACGATCTCGAGGGCCTGCTTCGCCAGCTCGAGGTCCTCGGGCGCACCCAGCAGCGCGGGCTCGTCGATCTGAAGAAAGCGCGCCCCCGCGGCCTCGAGCTCGAATGCCTCCTGCGCAATGACTCGGGCGATCGCCAGGACGAACTCCTTGTGGTCCCCGTAGTGCTCGTCGACCGACAGCCGGGCAAACGTCACCGGGCCAGGCACGACTACTTTGACCGGTTTGGTGGCGACGGATGAGGCGAAGCGGAAGTGCTCGACGGTCGAGGGACCTCCCCACTCGAGATCCCCCACGCACACCGGGCGGCGGTAGTAGACGTTGTTATCGAACCAGCGGAGCAGCCCGCCGATCTCGAAACCGGTGATGTGGCGGGCGAACGGCGTGAGGATGTCGTCCCAGCGAGCGTGCCCGTCGGTCACGATGTCGATCCCGGCGTCGGACTGCTCGGCGATCATCGTCCGCACGAGATCGTCCTGCGCGGCGGTGAGTTCCGTGACCGTCAGCTCGTCCCGCTCGAGCTTGTGCAGCGTCTGGCGGACGACGAAGGGAAGCCCCTCGTCGGGGGGCTTCGGATATGAGCCGACGACGGTGGTCGTGATGGTCATGTTTCGTCCTGCTCCTCTCTAGACGCGGCAAACAAAACAACTCATGATTCGGCCTGTGGTTGCGGCGGGATCATCGGGCCGGACCCTCCCCCGCTCTAGATGAGCGAGCACATCATAGCGAAGGCGCCGCCCCCGTTCGGGACGGCGCCTTTGAATCATCTTTGGACTAGATGGGTTTCAGAATTGAGCAGAATCGCCGCAGGCGCAGGAACCCTTGGAGTTCGGGTTGTCGATCGTGAAGCCCGACTGCTGCAGGCCGTCGATGTAGTCGACCGTGGCGCCGCGCAGGTAGGGGGCGCTCATCTTGTCCATCCTGATGGTCACATCGCCGTGCGTGGCGACGATGTCGCCCTCCATCGCCCGGTCGTCGAAGTAGAGCGCGTACCTCAGCCCCGCGCAGCCACCCGGCTGGACCCCGACGCGAAGCGCGTATTCCTTGCCCTCGTGCTCCTCTGGGGAGGCGGCAATCTCGCGCTGAAGCAGCTCGGTGACCTTTGCTGCGGCCGAGGCGGTTATCAATATCTGCTGGGCGTTCTCGGTCATCGCCACAGGTGGAATCCTCCTTATGTCGACCCACGTACAGATGGGCGCACGTCCAGTATAGGAAACATCAGTGGACAACG
>JBOGWV010000207.1:0-39213 GCA_050693975.1 Actinomycetota bacterium | reverse complement strand
GTTTGAAAGTCGCCACGGTCTCCCCCCGCGGAGAGCACACGTCCATCGGGCAGTAGTAACGCGGTGGAGTGGTGCGTCCGCGCAGCTTGCTGTGACGCCAGCGGGGTCCAGGTTTCGTCCTCTGGATCGAAGACCTCGGCCTGCAGCACGGGGTTCTCGTAGGATCCGGGACCCGCCGCTCCCCCGATCACAAGAACGGTACCGTCCGGCAGCACCACGGAGTTGCCTTCCTTACGAGCCTCGTTCATCGGTGAGGTGTATCTCCATTGTGGGTTCGCGTCCGAGGTGTCGATGACCTCGGCGGTGCTCGTTGCGGGGGTGTTGTTCTTCAACGAACCCCCAAAAACCAGGATCTCGTCGAGGTCGGGAAGCTGCACCGAGATGCCGTCTGCCCTGGCGCCGAAGTTGAGCGAATCGCCGGCGCTCCAGGTGTTGGTCGGCGGATTAAAAGTCCTTGAGAGAGAGCCCAACTTGTTAGTTGTGACGGAAGAGTGGAAGAGCTTCCCGTTTGTCAGCACGTGCATTCTTGGGTACAACCCGACTTTAAGAGTCGCACTTGCCGGACGCTGGATCATCGAGTTGGTCCCGGGGTTGTATTCGTTGACCGTGTTGGACCAGTTGCCCGCACTGATCCAACCTCCGAAAATCAGTACCTTGCCGTTGGGGATCACTACATTGGTTGGGTACCACCTTGCCTGACTCATCAGGGGCCCTGCGTCCCAGTCTTGCGTGAGAGGATCGAAGATGTCCGTATCGGCGACGCCGTCCTTCTCGTTCAAGAGCCGGTTTCCCCCGGCATAGAAAGCGAGGCCACTGTCGAGGAGGGAATGCCCGGCGCAGTAGAGGTCGCGCGAGGCGTCGGCGGGGGTGACATCTATCGAAGTACCCGTACTTGGATTCCAGACGCGAGCCTTGGTGGGTTTCCCGGCTCGCGGACGTGACACCATCAGCACGCGACCGTCCGGCAGGAGCACCGAATGAACGGCTATGACGCCAACATCGAAGGGCGCGCCCCACGACCCAGTTACCGAGGGCTCGGCCAGAGGGGCAACGGAGGCCGCTTGCCCCGAGCGTTCCGACACAATGCTCGGCAGCGCCAAGACCAGCACCAGTGCAATGAGCAACCGGCTTCGGCGTCCAAGGCCCTCATTCCTAGACTTCATCTTCCCTGCCCTTCGGTGACTGCCCAGGCCCACGCAAACTAGTTGCGACTCCTCATCGTGAGGGGTCGAAAACTCGGGCACAATACTCACCAGCCTCCCAGAGATGAATTCCCTGCGAACATCGTTGGCAAGAAAGGCGCAGATCACCATGTTCGAGACGAATTCATTGCCGGAAGGGTGAAGGACTCACTCACATACGAACGGCGCCTCGCACTCGCGAATCTCGTCACCGCGAAAGGAGTTGTCCGACGCGACTCCTGTTGAAGGACCTGGGCCCCGGTCGAAGGCGCTGAATCCGAAACCGGGCTCCGGATTGGCCGAAGTGACGCCAAAGATGTTGTCTCTCACGGTGGCATTCTCCGCAGAAACGATGCCGATTTCGGCTTTGGCGGGAAGGTCGCACCAGTTGTTGCCCTTGACGACGTTGCCGGCCACGGTCGCGCTGGCAGGAGTCGAGGGATCCGCGTAGGTGTATTCGTAATGGATCCCAAAGGAGCAGTTGTCGAGCACGCGATTGTTCGCCACTACCAAACCCCCGTGGAGGCTGTCACAGTCGACGTCACACCAGATGCCCTGGTTGTTGTCGTGCACGAACGAGTTGGTGATGATGAAGGCTCCGCCGACGCCCCCCTTGATGCCGGCGGAGATGCCGTTGTTATCGGGCCCGTCCCACTGCAGCCCGTTGTGGTCGATCTCGACGTTGTCGACGATCAGCGAGTGGCCCGGACTGGAGATGCCGGAGGTGTCGGCATGGTGAACCCGGGTGTTGCGAATGGTCCAATTGTCACCCGGCTCGAGGCCGCGCCCGCACAGAGCATGATCCTGGTCGCAAGCGGCTTTGCCGCCATCGTCGGCGCCACCCGAGATGTCCACGCCGATGATTGTGACGTCGTCGGCGGATCTGCCGTCGATCACCCTTTGGGCGACCTCGCTTGTAAGAAAGGTCTTGTCCACGCCGGCGCCGTGGACAACGTCCGCGCTCTCGACGAGAAAACCCTCCGGCCCCGCAACGTAGGTGCCCGGCGCCACGCAGAAGGTTGTGGAGCCTCTGTGGGCCGTCATCGCATCGACTAGTGCGCTACCTCCACCGCGGACCCCGACCCCCTCGCAAGCACCGATGGGCCCCAGTTCCGGAATGGCCGCTTCGTCGACGCCGGAGCTCGCAATCAGTACGACTCCCACTCCAAGCGCAGCAAGGATGACGATCGCAACCAGCACACGAACCACATTCGCGTTGTCACGCATCGCTTTTCGTACTTCCTGTATCGGCGGAAAGCCTACGACGATAGATAGCCGAGTTCTTCGAGGGTCGAAAGAAATCGAGCCTCAATTGCGTCTTTCTGCGCCGCGGTGAGCTCGTCTCGCCATCTCTCGGAACGACCCTCGTTGACGAAGCGTATGTCCGATCTCGCAGTGGATCGCCACCCCCGCTCGCGAGCCTCGTCCTCCTTGGCCCGCATCCGCTCTACCGAGTTGTTGTCCACCACCGAGCGGAGTTCTTCGCCGGCCATCTCTACACCGAGGAAGGACAGGGCAAGGCGAAGGGTGCCCACAGTGTCTCGTTTCAGGTCCTCGAACTTGATCACGTGGAGATGTCCGCACCGCGCCGGTTCGCTGTCGAACCAGAATCGGACGTGTCGATCCCAAGCCCCCCAGGGGTTTGATTTCCCCCTGACGAAGTCGTTGATGAAACGGTCCAGAGTGCCCGGTTCGAGCCCTAACCTTCTCTGCCACTGGTATTCGGACAACGCCACACTCCTGGCATCTCTCACCGCGTAAATCACGCGGCGGTCTCCGTCCGAGAACCTCTCGTGGCTCTGAATTAGCCGGCCTCGTTGACCCAAGATGGGGGCCGCGTTGTGATGTTTGGTTAGAGACGGAACCGCCTCCTTGATGCTGCCGAAGATCGGGCTCTTGTTGGTCAAAGCCTCGAACAGCAGGAACCGAAGCCACGTGGTGCCCGACCTCGGATAGGACACCAAGAAGGCATCCTCCGGATTGAGATCGGCCCGCCGGTAGCGCCACCAGACCGCGGCGCGCCGAACCGTCTGGTCTCTGAACCGGAGACGTCGGAAGGTGGGCGTCAGGTTGGACACGCAGCTCCTTATAGCTAGCCGAGGTTCCCGTTCACGTCATAATAAAGTTCGATTCGCGTAGTTCTCAAAATGCACACCAACAGCACCTAGACGTCGAGGAGCGACGACGGTTCAAGAGACCAAGGTCCTATACATAGCCGGTTGGGGACGAAGCGGCAGCACGATCATCGACAACATCCTGGGAGAGATAGACGGCTTCTTTTCGGGGGGAGAGATCCACTACCTGTGGGAAAGGGGTCTCATCGAGGGCCGGAAGTGCGGGTGCGGACTGTCGCTGAGCGAGTGTCCGGTGTGGGCGCACGTGCTCGAGCGCCTGAGGATAAGCAATCCCGCTGCGCTCGCCAACCCGGCCGAGGTCGTGGGCTGGCAAGAAGACAGTGTGCGCGTCCGGCACGCGTTCGGTCTCGCGCGGAAGGGTCCCGAACGGGTGCGCGCTAACAGCTCCCTTGATTCCTACACACGACTGCTCGGCAAGACCTACGCGGCCGTGGCCGCGGTGACCGCGGCGCGCGTCATCGTTGATTCTTCGAAACGTCCCTCGGACGGCGCTGCGCTTCAGCTCGTGCCCGGGATAGCTCCCTATTTCGTTCATCTGGTCAGAGATCCCAGGGCCGTGGCCTACTCGTGGCGCAGGCGTAAGGCGCACCTCGATCGCAGCGCCCCCACGGAGATGCGCCGGCACGGGGCGGCTGATAGCACCCTGAGCTGGGTGACGTGGAACGCGGCTATTGAGAGGCTCAGGGGCGTGAGCGATCGTGCCCATTTCATGCTGTTGCGTTACGAGGACTTCGTCGCACATCCGCGCGGCGCAATTGAGGCGATCGTGCGCATGGTGGGAGAGGGCCAAGCCGTGTTGCCCTTCGAGAACGACAACACGGTGCGCCTGTCGGGCAACCACACGATCTCGGGGAACCCGAGTCGCTTCTCGACGGGCTCGGTGGCCCTTCGGTCCGACGACGAGTGGACGCGCATGCAGTCATTCAGGGATCGGGCCCTAGCAACGAGCCTCGCCCTCCCATTGTTGCGCCGCTACGGTTACCCACTGCGACGGGAGGCGGCACCGTAGTGCGCATTCTTCTGGCGCACTCCTTCTATCGCATCCCCGGCGGCGAGGACGGATACGTTCGGCAGCAGGCCGAGCTGCTCCGAGAGCGTCACACGATCCAACTACTCGAGCGCCACAACGAAGAACTCACCGGCGGAATAACGACTATGAAGAACATGATGTTCTCGCTGCGGACTAAGACCGGTGTGAACTCAGTCATTCAAGACTTTCGACCGGACCTGATTCACCTGCACAACGCCTACCCTTCGCTTGGCCCGGCAGTTCACCTTGCTGCGGGCAAGGCTTCGGTCCCGCTGGTCATGACGGTGCACAATTTTCGTCTGCGGTGCCCCAACGGTTACATGTTCACGGAGGGCGAGTCCTGCCGTCGGTGTGAGGGCGGCCTCTACACCAACGCCGTGACACACAACTGTTTTCCGAGTCGGGCGCAGGCGGCCGGCTACGCGGCCGCCTTGTGGACGCACAGGTTCTTGCTGCGTCTTGACGAGAAGGTGAGCCTCTACCTGACTCCAAGCGAGTTCGTTCGGCGCAGGATGCTGGAGTGGGGCTTCGACGAAGAGCGTGTCGTGGTGGTCAGGAACTTCACGACGGTTCACGAGAACTCTGTGGAGCCCGGCATCCACGGCCTTTATCTCGGACGCCTCTCCTCGGAGAAGGGGATCGATGTGCTGCTCAGGTCTCTGAGAAAGGCCGGTGACCCTCCCTTCAAGATCGTCGGGGACGGGCCCCTTCTCGACGACCTGAAGGAGCTCTCGGCTCGCCTGGAGCTTCGCAACACCGATTTTCTCGGTCGACTGGGGCATGATGCCGTGCGGGCGGTGCTGAGGGAGTCGAGATTCTTGGTGCTTCCGTCGTCCTGGGATGAGAACGCACCGCTTGCCGCTCTCGAGGCCATGGCGCTCGGCCGGCCGCTTCTCGTGACCGCCACGGGCGGACTCATGGAACTGGTTCGCAACGGTGAGGGAATCGCATGTCCTGTGGGCGACGAGAACGCGCTCGCCTCGGCCATGCGCCGGCTGAACCAAGACGACGACAAATGCCGTGCGCTGGGCACCGAGGCACTTCGGAGAGCGAAGGACGAGTTCGTTCCTCGGGCCCATTTGGATCGACTCGAGGCGGCCTACGAGAGGTGCCTCACCCTGGCGTGAGTCCTGGCTATCCTTGGCCGACGCCGCTTGCCTCAACGGCGCGCTCGAGCTCCCGTATCGTCTTTGATTCGAGCGAGAGTGCGGCCGCGTCGATCCAGCCGTCCACCTGCTCAGGGGTCCTGGCCCCCACGATCGCGCCGGTGACGCCATCGTTGGCCAGGGCCCAAGCGATGGCGAGAACAGGGAGGGTCGTGCCCATGCTCTCGGCCACGGGTCTCATACCGTCGACCAGGTCAAAGATGCGGGACAACTCTGGTTCCTGGAAGGAAGCAGAGTTGCGCCGCCAGTCGTCGGTGGGGAGCTTCGTGAAGCTGTCGCGGTCGTACTTGCCGGTGAGCAGTCCCGAGGCCATCGGTGAGTAGGCGATCACCCCGGCCCCATGTTCTCTCGCCCAGGGGATGACATCGTTGCGCGCTTGCCGCTTCACGAGACTGAGTGGAGGCTGCACCGAGGTGATGTGGTGAAGGTCTTCGCACCGATCGAGTAGGCCCACGTCAAAGTTGGACACACCGATCCAACGCACCTTGCCCTCATCGAGCAGTTGGTGCATGGCCTCCCACGAATCCTCAATCTGGGTTCCGGTCGAATTGTCGGGCCAGTGGATCTGGTACAGGTCTATCGTCTCGAGCCCCAGACGTCGCAGGCTGTCCTCGCATTCTTGCGCGATCGCGTCGGGTCTGAGGTCGTAGACCACCTTCCCCAACTCGGGCCGGAAGAAGCCGCCGCCCTTCGTGAACACGAACACCTCTTCGCCGACTCTCATGTCGTTGGCGGCGCGACCGACGATCTCCTCGGAGTGGCCGAGGCCATACTGCGCAGCCGTGTCGATCCAGTTGATACCGGAGTCGACGGCGTGTCGAATTGCGGCGATCGACTCGTCGTCATCCGTCGGTCCCCAGCCAAACTTGTAAGGACCTCCCACAGCCCACGAGCCAAACCCTAAGACGGTGATCTCAGGACCATCCGATCCGAGCGTTCTCTTCTCCATCGAGCGAAAACCCTATCCTGGGAATTCACTCCGACGAATGCTTTCGATCAGCAAAGGAGCACACGTGACCGCCAGGATGTACTACGACGAGGACGCTACTCTCGAACCTCTGCTCGGCCAACGCATCGCCATGGTCGGCTACGGTTCTCAAGGCCGAGCCCACGCACTGAACCTGCAGGACTCAGGTCTCGACGTCGTGGTCGGTCTTCGGGACGACTCGGCCACGTCTACCCGCGCACGGGACGACGGGCTCACTGTGAGCTCGATCTCCGATGCATGCGCGCGCGCCGACGTTGTGGCCTTCATGCTTCCCGACCAACACCAGGCAAGCGTGTACGAGGAGGTCATCCTTCCCGTCCTCAGCTCCGGTACCTGCTTGCTCTTCGCCCACGGCTTCAACATCCACTACAAACTGATCGAGCCTCCAGAGGACAGCGATGTCGTGATGGTCGGGCCCAAGGCGCCCGGGCCGATGTTGCGGGAAATCTTCGAGGCCGGGCGGGGGGCGCCCGCGGTGATTGCCGTCCAGCAGGAGGCCACAGGAAAGGGCATGGCGAGGGCGCTTGCATACGCACAGGGACTGGGATGCACGCGGGCGGGCGTGCTCGAGACCACCTTCGCGGAGGAAACGGAAACCGACCTGTTCGGCGAGCAGGCGATTCTTGCAGGCGGCGTTTCCGCTCTCATCAAAACCGGATTCGACGTTCTGGTGAGGGCCGGGTATCAGCCCGAGACAGCCTATTTCGAGTGTCTGCACGAGATGAAGCTGGTGGTGGATCTTATTCAGCGGCTGGGAATCAGCGGGATGCGCCGGGCGGTCTCCGACACCGCCGCCTACGGGAGTCTCACGCGGGGCCGCAGGGTGATCGGGCCCGAGAGCGAGAGGATCATGGAGGAGATACTCGAGGACATACGCTCCGGCGCTTTCGCCGAGGAGTGGGCCGCCGAAGGCGCGGCTGGGGCCCCGCGGTTGGATGAGGAGCGGCGCCGCGACGCCGAGCACCCCATCGAGGAAGTGGGGGGACGGCTGAGGCGGCTCATGGCCGGACCCGTCTAGCTGCCGAAGATAGCCCGATTAGGCTATTTTTCCGCCACCGGCCAAAGCTTAGACTGCCGAACAGGCGTGGTCCCTCAGAGTGGCGGCGTTGGGAGCGCTAACCAGCTGAGCTTTCTGGGGGCTTTTTGATGCGGACGATCGGTTCGATGCTTCATCCTATTAAGGGTTATGCGCGGCGCAAAGGCATGGTCACGTTCCTACTGGCGGTAATCGTGGGCTTGCTGCCCTCAATGGTTGTCGCTGCAAACGGCGAACTCACGCGGCTCGCTCCGACCTGCAAAGGCGGCTCAAGCGATGCGACCTTCTACGGCAACAACCGGCGCCTGGCGATGTCTGCGGGCGGGCGACAGCTGGCGGTTTACGACCCTCATGGGAGCGGCGTCCAGCTTAGCTGGAAGGATGCCGGAACCGCGGACTGGAGCAGACAGACACAGGGTGAGGTAAGTGACGGCCAGCTGCTCGGTCCCGACATCGGTAACGACCGACCCGCCTCCATCGTGGTGGACGCAGCAGGGGAATCTGCATGGGTGGTGTGGGCCGGCTACAACTTCAACCTGATTTCCGAAGTGAGAATGCGTCGCCTGACCGATCTCGACGCCCCCGGCGGCCCCGCCGTGGGCCCCGAGGTCACACTACGACCGGCGGGCATGGGCAGCGCCAGGCTCGACACCGTTTTCGCAGGTGGGAGCGTCTACCTTTCGTGGGTCGAGAGGACGGCAAGCACCACCTACCAACTCATGGTCGCCCGGCTCTCAGACGACTCTGCGACGCCAACCCTTACCGACGTGGCCAGTCTGTGGAGCGGTTCGGCCAAGGGGGCCACCGGGACGTTGGTGCCCACGGCGCAGGGGCTGAGGTTGGCGGCGCGCACGACCAAGCTCAGGATCTACTCCCACGCTTCGGGCGCGAGCTGGACGCAGGGATCGGGTGGGGCGACCCTCAACGCCCAAGCGCGCCCCGCCGCGATCGCGCTCGATTCGGGAGCGATCCTGGTGGCCACCCAAAGCGATTTCAAGATTGGGGGGATCAAGGTCTTCCGTTTCACGAACAGTGGCGCTGGCGCTCCGGCGGTGGAGGTTCTCACGGGTGCCGGCTATGCAGAGCCGACCCTAGTGCACACAGGCGGCGAGAACGCTTTAGTGGTCATGGTGAAGGATGACGACACGCTGGTGTCGCGAGCTCGCACCGATGGGACGTGGTCCGACATCGACACCGTCGAGTTGACGGCCGCGGACTCGGGTAATTACGAGTGGCCCAACGCCCTGCGGCACCCGACTCACGGACGGCTCGAGCTGCTGGTCAGCGGGGCCCATTGCCCAACGAGCACCAAACAGCAAGAAGTGCTGCACCTCAGCCGTCCTCTTTAGCGGCGCCGATATACATCGGAGACAATTCAGGCGCGCGCGTAGCGCTCGGTGAACCACGCCACGGAACGCTCCAGGCCTTCTCTGATATCTACGGCCGGCTTGTAGCCGATCGAACGCTCGGCCAGGGACACGTCGGCGTGGGTCAGCCACACGTCTCCGGGGCGGGGTTCGCCGAATACCGGTTCGGGCTGAGTATGGGTGAGCTCCGCGATGATCGCCAGCAGCTCGTTCACCGAGGTCGGCTGGCGACCGCCGCCGACGTTGAGCACGAGCCCCGCCGCCTCGTCGGCCGCGCGCGCGGCCAGTAAGTTGGCCTCGACGGCATCGTCGATGTAGGTGAAGTCGCGCGCCTGCTCGCCGTTGCCGTGGATCGTCGGGCGTTCACCCGTGAGGCATGCCAAGACGAACTTGGGCATCACCGTCGCGTACTCGCTCGACGGATCCTGCGCCGGGCCGTAAACGTTGAAATAGCGCAGCGAGATCGTCGGGACGCCGAACGCCTTCGTCCACGTCTGGCAGTACACCTCACCCGCAAGCTTGCTCGCCGCATAGGGGGACTGCGGTGAGGGTTTGAGTCCCTCATGGAGCGGATAAGTGTCCTGCTCTCCGTAGACCGATGAGGAGGATGCCGAAACAACACGCGCCGAATTGCGGTGAGCCGCCAGCAGGACGTTGAGTGTCCCCCGGACGTTCACGTCGCTTGTCAATGCCGGCATCTCCATCGACCGCGGCACTGATCTCATGGCCGCCTGGTGGAAGATGACCTCGCAACCCGCGGCCGCACGCAACATGGCGTCCTCGTCTCTGAGGTCGCTTTCGTGGAACTCGAGATTCTTCGTATCCTCGAGATTGTCCATAGAGCCATCGGACAGGTTGTCGAGGGCAACGACGTCGTGGCCGTCTTCGACAAGGCGAGCGCAAAGACGAGAGCCAATGAATCCGGCCGCACCCGTGACGAGACACTTCATTCGAGCTGTCACTTCCCTTCCGTAAAGTCGTGTAACGAACGTGCCACAGTGGGCTCGCCTATGTCGGGGACCACGTTGCACGGGCCCATTCGATCGTCCGCCGCAAGCCCTCTTCGAGGGACACTTCTGGCGCCCAACCGAGAGTCTTGTTCGCGAGCGAGATGTCGGGGCAGCGAACCTCGGGGTCATCGACTGGTCTGTCGATGAAAGTGATCTCCGAGGGGCTGTCCGCCGCATCGATGATCATTCTCGCAAGGTCGAGGATCTTTATCTCCTGGGGGTTGCCGATGTTCATCGGGCCGGTGGCTTCAGCGTTCAGCAACCGCCAGATGCCCTCAATCAGATCATCTACATAGCACAGGGATCGTGTCTGCGAGCCCTCGCCGTGCACTGTAAGTGGTCTTCCCACCAGAGCCTGTTTTATGAAGGTCGGAACGGCTCGCCCGTCGGCCTCGCGCATCCGGCGGCCGAACGTGTTGAAGATGCGCACGATTCTGACGGGAATGCCGTGGGTTCGGTGATAGGCCATGGTCATGGCTTCCGCATAGCGTTTCGCCTCGTCGTACACGCCGCGTGGACCGATCGGATTGACATTGCCCCAGTAGGCCTCGGGCTGAGGATGCACTAGGGGATCCCCATAAACCTCGGAGGTTGACGCCAGAAAGAAACCGGCATGCTTTGCTTTGGCGAGACCGAGTGCCCGCAGGGTTCCGATCCCACCGACCTTGAGCGTGTGAATGGGATGATCGAGGTAGTCGATCGGCGAGGCCGGGGAGGCGAAGTGCAGTATCCAGTCCACGTCCCCCTCGATGAAGAGGTAATTGGTGACGTCGTAGTGCTCCAATTGAAACCGGTCATGCCCGGCGATATGAGCGACGTTGGTAGGGCTACCGGTGAGGAACGAGTCGAAGCACACGACCTCCCACCCCTCTACGAGAAGTCGCTCGCAGAGGTGAGACCCGAGGAATCCCGCGCCTCCAGTAACTACAACTCTAGGCATCGGTGCTCCGGTCTAGACGACGGGTGATCGGCCGGTCGGATGATAGGAGAAGCCGCGTTCCTCCATCTCTTTGGGCTCGAACATGTTACGGCCATCGACGACCAGCGGGTAAGCCATGACTTCCTTGAGCCGATCGAGGTCCAGTTCTCTGAACTCGTCCCATTCGGTGCAGAGGACGAGGCAATGAGCGCCGGATGCGGCGGTGTAGGGACCGGAGGCGACCTCGAGTTCCGGTACCTCGGACTTGGCATTCGCCATGGCCTGCGGGTCATAGCCAACGACGGTGGCACCCTCGAGCGCCAGCCGGCGTCCAAGCGCAAGTGCCGGCGAGAATCTGACGTCATCCGTATCTGGCTTGAAGGACAAGCCCAAGAGAGCGATTCTCTTGCCGTCGAGGTTCCACAACACGTCGACGACCTTCTCGGCAGTCGCCTCGACGGCCTCCTCATTGATGCGCTCGACTTCCTTCAATAGCGGGAAATCGTAGCCGAGCCGGGATGAGAGTCGATCAAAGGCCTGGATGTCCTTTGGAAAGCAATAACCTCCGTAGCCCAGTCCGGCGTTGAGAAAGGCTCGTCCGATGCGCTCGTCGGACCCCATTACCTCCGCGACCGATTCCACGTCACCGCCCGACCGTTCGCACAGGCGCGCCAGAGCGTTCATGTAAGAGATCTTGAGAGCGAGAAAAGCGTTGCAAGCGTGCTTCGAGAGTTCCGCCGTCGCTATGTTGGTCTCGATGAGCTTGGTGCCCTTCTCGACGAGCGATTCGTAGATCCTACGCATGACGTCGAAGGCTTCGGGTGACTCCGCACCCACGAGAATGCGCTCGGGCTCGAGGGAATCATGGATGCCGCTTCCCTCTCTGAGGAATTCGGGGTTGGAGACGACGTGAAACTCCCCGTCGGCATTTCCACGCTCTCGTTCGAGCGTCCCCCTTACACGTTGGGCGGTCCCTGCTGGGACGGTCGATTTCTCGACGACTACCACGCGCCCCCGCGCGCATCGCGCGACGTCCTTCGCCGCCGACTCAACGGCGATGAGGTTGGCCTCTCCACTTGCCTTTGGTGGCGTGCCGACGCAGATGAAGACAACGTCCGCATCGACGATGGCGTCGGCTGGATCGTGCGAGAACCTGAGCTTGCCCGACGCTATCGTCGACTCGAGCAGCTCGGGCAAACCCGGCTCGTAAAACGGGGCTTGCCCCTGCTGTAGGAGGGCGACCTTCTCCTCGTCAAGATCGTTGCCTACGACATCGTGACCGAAGTAGGCCATGGATGCACTCGTGATCAGGCCTACATGCCCTGTGCCTATTACCCCGACTTTCAAAGCTGTGTTCCTTCCATGGTTGTCGTTGTTGGCTCACGCGTCGCATCAAGCCGGTGTCTGTACCTTTGACACTTGCTCGGCGATCCATGAGTAGGTGGGTCGAAGTCCTTCCTCGAGCGAGATTCGAGGACCCCATCCGAGAACCTTGGTCAACAGGGTGTTGTCGCTATTACGTCCCCGTACTCCTTGAGGCTTCGAGAGGTCATGTTTCTTCCCAATCGATTTGTCCGCGATCTTGGCAACGATATCCACCAGGTCGTTGACGGTCACCAGCTCTTCCGTCCCGAGATTCAGAGGCGCCGAGTGGTCGGACTGCATGATGCGATATATCCCCTCCACGCAATCGTCTACATGCATGAAGGATCTGGTCTGCAGGCCGTCGCCCCACACTTCGATGTCGTCGCCGTCTTTCGCTAGGGCGACCTTTCGGCAGATCGCGGCCGGCGCCTTCTCGCGGCCTCCATCGTAGGTACCAAGAGGTCCGTAGACGTTGTGAAAGCGAGCGACGCGCGTCGGAAATCTGCCCTCTTCGTCGTAGTACTCGCACAGCTTCTCGGCGTAGAGCTTCTCCCATCCGTAACCTTCTTCAGGCTGCGCCGGGTAGGCGTCTTCTTCTTTGAGACCGCCGACGTCGGGGATGTTCTGACGGAAGAGTGGATAGATGCAAGCCGACGAAGAGTAGAAGTACCGCGCGATCCCGTTGAGCTCCGAGGCCTCCAGCATATGAGCGTTGATCAGGATGTTGTTGCTTGCGACGTCCGCATGGTTTCCGGAGATGAAACCGATCCCTCCCATGTCTGCGGCGAGCTGATAGACATCATCCACGCCGGTCGTCGCCTCGATGCACTCGTTGCGGCGCCTTAGATCGAGCAGCTTGAAGTCGTCGGCCGTGGTTGCTTCGTACTCTGGTTCCTTGATGTCGACTCCACGCACCTCGTACCCTTCGGTCTGCAGATACTTGACCATGTGGTGCCCGATGAATCCTCCTGCTCCTGTAACCAATGCCTTGCGCTTCATGCGGGTCTCCTTTTGAGGGTGCTCGGTGTGCGGTCGACCCAAGTCGCTTCGACTTGGTTCTCATGTTCTAGCTAAGTTCTGCGCTGCGTCCAGTGGTTCTGGCGCGAATTAGTTGTCGCGCGAAAAGGAATATGAAGCGAGGGTTCCTGATCAGGTAACGGCGCCATAGCCTGCGGGGCTCGGTTACCAACCGAAACAACCACTCGAGACCAAGCCTTTGCAGCCTCCCGGGGGCCTGCTTCTTGACCCCGGCAATGAAGTCGAAAGCCGCCCCGACACCAAGCATCACGGCGTGAACGTTCCCCTTGTTCGAATCCATCCAACGGTCTTGCTTCGGTGTGCCTATTCCCACGAAAAGAAGCCGTGCTCCAGAGGCGTTGATCCGGTCGACCTCGCGTTGGATTTCCTCTTCGGTAAGAGCGCGAAACGGAGGGCTGTGCGCGTAAGCGACGTCCAGACGAGGCCATCTCTGCCTCGCAATTTCGAGCAAGTCCTTGAGCACCTCCGGCGACCCCCCGTAGAAGCCGACCGGAACGTCGGCCTCCTCGGCTTTCCCAAGTAGCACCTGGGTGAGCGTCGGGCCGTAGGTTCGAGTGGGCTGCTCGACGCCCAGAAGTCTTAGTCCCCAGACAAGCGGCATCCCGTCGGCCGTGGTCAGGTCGGAACGGTTCATTACCTCGAGAAAATCATGGTCGGCGCGACCTTCCATGACGTTGTTGACGGAGGCCGCGCACACCATCCGAGACTCTCCTTGTTTAGCCCAGGATAGAATCCGCTCCGAGGCGTCGTCATAGCTGGTCGCGTCTACTCGCATCCCAACGATGATCCGGGAGTCGGGAGGCCTTCGGCTATCGAGAGATGCCGGTGTCACCGGCTCGTGTCTGGGCTCGGGCTCCTGGTGCAGATCAATACGCACCTCGCCTTGCCAAGAGCACCCCGACGGTCTTCAGAACGACGAAGAGGTCGAGCGACAACGACCAATTCTCGATGTAGAAGAGGTCGAGCCTTACCGCCTTTTCGGGTGATAGGTCGCTGCGCCCGTTTACCTGCCACCAGCCCGTCATCCCGGCCTTCACCTCGTGACGAGGAGTCAGGAGCTCCGGGTTGGCCTCGACCTGCTCGAGTGGCAACGGCCGGGGGCCCACGAGGCTCATGTCCCCCTTGATCACGTTCCACAGTTGGGGTAGTTCGTCGATGCTCAACCTCCGCAACAACCGGCCGACTTTCGTTAGGCGAGGGTCGTCTTGGATCTTGAAGAAGGCGGCGGTCTGATCCGGGGTTTCCTCACCAAATTGCAGGTCGGCCCGATGGGCCATGGTGCGGTACTTGTAGACGACGAAAGAGCGTCCTCCCTTGGTCACCCGCTTCTGTCGGAACAGAGCAGGCCCCCGCGAGGTCGTCTTCACGGCGATAGTGGTGACCAGCAATAGGGGGGAGAGCACCGCGAGGCCGAGGGCCGCAACAACGATGTCGAAGGTGCGCTTCATGGCGGCCTGAGTGGGCGTCAGGTGCGCCGGTTTCAGAGAGATTGCCATGAGATCGCCCGACACCGCCTGCACCGACAGTCTGGTCGTCAGGATCTGAGGAAGGTTCGCCGAGACCCTCACCGTTACGCCGGTCTGCCTCGACGCTTGCACTACCTTCATCATCTCCTCGGGATTGACTGCGGTGGATGCAACGAAGAGACAGTCGACCGAGTTCCTTTTGATCACGTTGGTCAAGGCGTCGAGGTTGCCCAACATCGGAAGGCCGTTGGATGACGTATCCCCGCGCCGTCTACCGACATATCCCAGCGCCGCGAATCCCAGGCCGCGCCGCTTGAGGGTCTCCGATACCCGGTGAGCCTCGTCGTTCGCTCCCACGATCACGGTGCGCAGGGTCAGGCGCCCCTGTGCGCGCAGCCTCCCGATCACGTACCTCCAGACTCGGCGACTCGAAAGCTCGAAGAGGAGCACGAGAATCCACGAGGTTGCAACAAAGCTCCGGGCAAGATCGGACTTGGACCAATAGCTCAACAGAACGACGAGTAGCACGCCCAGACTGCACGCTCCAATGACACGGCGAAATTCCTCCGAGGGAGACAAGCGTTGGATGGAGTGGAGCCCGAAGGCATAGAAGACGGGCGCCCACACCAGAACGGCGAGGACGGAAGCGATTGTGTAAACCGCGGAGGTTCCTTCGCCTAGGGAGCTCGATGCGCGCGCTGCGAGCATCGCAAGGATCACGCAGACGAGGTCCGAAACGGCGAGTCCGAACCCGATCAGGGAGTATTTCTTCAGAGCCGTGAGGCTCCGACGTTCACCGGTCCCGGCGCTCTCTGTTTCCAGAACAATTGTTTCGCTCCGACCGACCTCGTCGATGTTATCGACGGTCGTGACAACAGGGGTATCACCTTCCGAATGCACGATTCTTAGCGACTGATCCTGCGAGTCGCCGGTTTCATGCTCGGGCGAGTCCCCGATTACCCGCCTAGTCTCCATGCAACGCCGTTTCTGCTGACAAGTCGTCTCCAGTTGCTCTGGGCAATTTGTGGTCGCCGGCACTTAGTGCTGGGATGGTCGTGTTCTGGTCGAAGCCCACCCGAATTCGCCCTCCCGGCTTCCAGCCCGATCCGGGGAGCATGGAAGCTCTGGTTGTTCCGCGGTTCAAGTTGCATTCAAATTAGCGAACGGCAGAAAATGATGAAACCCCCTTCGCGGTTTTGCCGCTACATATAGTAGTTAGTACGTAGATGGCAATCCCTCCCAATCACCATAACGTGCGCGTTATGGAAAAGTTGCATGAGCCGAAGGTATTTCGGGGGAGGGCTAAGGGAGCGGCGATCTGATCGGTGAGCGACGCTCCGCCCGGTTGAGACTTTGTGAAAGAGAGCCCCGAGGAGCCGGCTCCGTGATTAGGAATCCAGGTGTCGAGGGGCGAAAGAGGGCTGCGAGACCCCGGGAGTGGCGGACCCTAACCGCACATGACTCAGAGCTGGTGGCATATCGGCGGATGCCTTCTTGAGAGACTTGCGATCGAGCGACTCCGTCGACTTAGGCTGTCGATCGATCAGGGGGGAGTACTTTTCTTCGCACGACCGGTACCAGCGTTTGACCGCGCCAAGAACTCCCAGGGCGGCGAACAAGACAATGACTAATAGGAAGATATCCATGGGGCTCATCAGGCTTTAGTCTGCATTGCCCTGCTGAGGGGGGACATCCCCCGAAAGGGTACATTTTGCCACCCTTGCGAGTATCTGCTCCGGACGACCCAGGATTTGGGGGAGGGCCTACCCAGCCCCTACTGGGAGAAGGTCGGGATGTTGGGAATCTGTTCCGGACCGCGGCCCTGGTAGTCCTCGCGGAAGTCGTCCCAGACCTGCTGGCTGGCGAGTTCGCAGCGCATCTGGACGCCCTGATTCTCGTCCCCCGACCAGGCCGACAACACGAAGTTGTAGGGCTCCTCGATGTCGTCCCAGGGCGCCGCGATGTTGATCGGGGGGTTGTCCTGTTCGATCAGGGCCTCGACGTCATCGATGACCTCCTGCGGAGCGTCGGGGTTGTACCAGATGACTATCTGTCCGTGCTCTTGGTTGTGCACCAGCCGCTCGGGCTCGACCGTGTCGGTGAAGAATCCCGGGTTCGACACCTGGTCGGGGGGCCAGTGGTCGCCCGTGGTCGGAGGGTTGGCCTGGTAGTCGACCGGCGTTCCGGCATCGACATGGTTGTTGCCCTCGGAGTCGAACGTCTCGAGCTCCGAGCAGTTGGCCTCCGCCGCGCTAACACCGACGTTTTCGGTGGGCGCGGTGTCCTCGCGCTGGGCGACGACCAGAACGATGACGGCAATAACGACGGCCGCTGCGATCCCGATCGTGATGAGGTTGGCGGTGCGGTGCTCCTTCTTCTGCCGGGCCCGCTTGGCCTCCTCCGCGAGGCGCCGCTGTTGCTTCTGCTGGAGTTTCTTGCTCACGGCGACGCAGGCTACCAGCAACCACGCTTCTAGCGATTACCCGTTGGCTAGCGAAAGAGGTCCTCGCTCGGCGGTCGAACGATCTCGGTGGCTTCGCCGCGCCCGAAGCGCACCGCAGCACCCCTCACGATCACCGCACAGATTCCCGAGGTCTTGCCCATCACGAGCTCGGCCGCACCGGCGAGCTCATCCGCCGCGCAGATGCGGGTGGCGGACAGATCTCTCCCCTGGCTGTCGGTGCTGCCGCGATAGTCGATGAAGGGCTCGATCCCCGCGACGCCGATGGCGACGTTCGTCTGGCCGAGGCGCCAGGCGCGCCCGAACGTGTCGGACACGATCACGCCGAGGTCCGCCCCGGTTAGGTGGCCGAGGCGAGCTCGCAGCCGCCGGGCCGAAAGATCGGGATCGACGGGCAGCAGCACGACGTTGTCGCCTTCAACGTTGCTTGCATCCACCCCGGCGTTGGCACAGACGAAACCGTGCCGCGTTTCCGAGATGATCATCTCGCCTTGGCGTCGGAGAACGCGAACCGACTCGTCACGCGCGGCGGCGCGTCGATCGGTCCCTGGCACGACTCGTCCCTCCGCCTTGGAGACGGCCTTCTGTGCGACGACGAGGATGTCGCGGTCCACCAGAGTGTCTCGTCCGGCCGCCTCAGCGACCAGAGCTGCGAGATCGTCACCTTTGCGGATCTCTCCCATCCCCTCGACGGGGACGATTTCGATCACAGGCCGAGCAACTCGCGCGCTAGCCGTTCCGAAGCATCGTGGTCCGGCATGATCGTGTCGAGGCCGGCCGCGCTTACGCCGAGCCGTTCGATGGGGTCGATCTGATCTGCGTCAGCCGCATCGACGATGAAGACGTCGACGAAGTCGGCGTAGAGGTGAGCGACCCCACCGGCGCTGGCATCGGATCCCAGCGCGGTCATCATGCGATCGGCGGGGCCCTTGAGTGCGGCCCCTTTAACGATGGGGGACACGGCAAGGACTCGCTTGTGGGTGCGAAGTGCGTCCCGCACGCCGGACAGGCCGAGGATTGGTCCCGTCGAAACGATCGGGTTCGACGGGCACACCACGATCACCTCGGCCCTGTCGATGGCGTCGAGTACTCCGGGGGCCGGAGCCGCGTCGGCAATGCCGGCAAAGCGGATCTCGGCCACCTCCGGCCGCGTGCGTTCCTTCACGAAGTACTCCTGAAAATCGAGCGTGCGCCCGTCCGTGGTGGCGACGCGTGTCCTCACCTCGTCGTTGGACATGGGAAGCAGGTGCGTGGCTATGCCCAAACGGTCGGCGAGGTCGGCGGTGACCTCGGTGAGAGTCGCTCCCGCGGCGAGCTGCTCGGTGCGATGAAGGCACGTGGCGAAGTCGCGATCGCCGAGGTTGAACCATGCTTCGACGCCCAGCGCCCGCATGCCCTCGACGACCTCGAAGGTATCGCCCTCGATGCCCCAACCTCGGTCGGTGTCGGCGATCCCCGCGAGCCAGTAGGTGCAGGTGTCGAGGTCGGGGCTGATGTGTACTCCGTAGATGACGGCGTCGTCGGCGGTGTTCACGATGCCGCTCAGCGACGAACCCAGGACTCGCTGGAGCCCGACGAGCAGCTTGGCCCCGCCGACACCCCCCGCGATAGCGGTGACGTTCATTGGGGAAGTGTACGCGGGGTGGGCTCGGCCGGACCGCAGGACAAACGCGGTAGCCTCAGCCCATGACCCGCCTGGCGCGCCGTCGGACTACCCTGTACGAGACCGTTCCCGCCTAACCCAAACATTCATGTCCACCAACACGACTTCGGTGTCGCGCGGGTTGAGGAACTCGGAAGCGACGAATGATTCCCTCGACATGCCGAGCGTTCTGGCCGTTGTGGTCACACACAACGGGCGGCCCTGGCTGCGGGATTGTCTCGTCGCGCTCGCGAACCAAACCTACGAGCACCTCGACGTGGTCGTCGTTGACGATGCCTCGCCGCGGCCGCGCGAGGAGCCCAGGCTCAAACGGATCGCGAAGCGCCACCTTCGACGACGGCGTTGGGGTTACCTGAGGACACCGCGCTCGCTGGGCTACGGAGCAGCTCTCAATTGGGCTTTGTCACGGGTCAGGACGGATGCCGACTATCTGCTGTTCATCCACGACGACGCCGCTTTGTCTCCCCAGTCGATCGCTCGGATGGTCGAGCGCATGGCCGGCGACGAGACGGCCGCGATGGTCGGCCCCAAGATCGTCTCCTGGGACGATCCCAGCGTGCTGGAAGAAGTGGGCATGGCGATCGACCAGTTCGGTTACCCCTACAAGGGTCTCGAGGAGGGGGAGATAGATCTCGGACAGCACGACCGCGCTACCGAGGTCTTCTATGTAACCAGCACCGTGATGCTGGTTCGTCATGATGTCTTCAAGCGCATGCGGGGCTTCGACGCGCGGCTGGGGGCTTACAGCGAGGACCTCGATCTCTGCTGGCGCGCAAGGCTGCTCGGCTACACGGTGCGCCTCGAACCTGGCGCGGTTGCGCGCCACGCGATCGCGATGGCGACGGGTCAGCGTCGCACTCGTTTTGGTCAGCCGCGCTACTTCATTCGCCGCAATCGACTGCGCACGATTACCAAGAACGCGTCGGGTTTACGCATGCTCGCGTTGATACCCCTGTTCGTGCTACTGAGCATCGCCGAGATGCTGGGCTTCTTGGTGTTGCGCGAACCGCACGAGGTAGGCAATCTGTTTCGCGCACTGCTTTGGAACCTCGTGCGTTTTCCGCAGACACTTGCCGAACGCAGACGGGTGCAGAGCACGAGGAAGGTTTCAGACAAGACGCTGGCGCGCCTCATGGTGCGCCTCCCGTCAAGGTTGCGCGTCTACACGCTTGGTCAGGCCGAGCGACTGGAAGACGCCTGGGGCAGACGTGCCGACTACCTGTCGCGTCGTACGACGCAAGCGCGTGCCGCAACGTCGCGGGTCAAGGGCTGGCAGATCGCCGCAGGTGTCGCCTTTGTCGTCCTGGTGGTGCTCGGCTTTCGCGGGTTCTTCTGGGCGCCT
Source organism: Actinomycetota bacterium (assembly GCA_050693975.1). GTDB lineage: Bacteria > Actinomycetota > CADDZG01 > CADDZG01 > WHSQ01 > WHSV01. Next base: position 19,046 of record JBOGWV010000207.1, on the reverse strand, counting down.
CCCGCGACGTTCGGAGAGCTGTTGCCGTTTCCCGACGGGGCTACTTCCATGTGGCGGCAGTGGGCATCACCGTGGCAAGACGCCGGCCTGGGCAGCGCGGGCCCCGCGCCGTCGGCCTACTTCGTGCTCGGCGGTGCGCAGTTCATCAGCTTCGGAGGATCTGGTGCCCAGAAGCTGTTGCTGACGCTCCTCGGATTGGCCGCGTTCGTCGGTGCGACTCGCCTCGTCTCCGAGCTGGTCGACCGCCCCGCTCGACTCACTGCGGGGGTCGTCTACTTGCTGGGCGCGGTTGGCTACGCGGGCGTGCGCAGCGGCTCTCTCGGAGCCCTAGTCTTCGGAGCCGCAGCGCCCTACGTACTGCTTTCGATTCTTCGCCTCGTCGGATGGACGCGCCCCGCGCGCTGGTCGGCGGGACGAGAGATCGCCACCCTCGGTCTGTTTGGGGCGATTTCGGGCGCCTTCGTACCGGGTGCATTGATCCTGTATCTGGGCGCGGCTCTGGTGCTCGCAGCGGTTCGAACCTTCGTGGGACGAGCGGGGACCGAGCTGAAGGCCCTCGGCGGCTGCCTTCTCGGGCTGTTGCTGAGCTGGGCGTTACTGCTCCCCTGGAGCCTTGGCTGGTTAGGTGAGGGCGGCGCCCTAGCGGTGCTCAACGCCGGGTCTCCTTACGCGAATTTCGTGGCCAACTACCGCGGCCACGGCATGATCACGGTTCTGCTCGGTCAGACGCCAGAGGGGCCCGTGTTGTTCGGGCTCGCGTTGCCACTGCTGGGAGTAGTCGCGGTATTTACGGGGGCGGGTCAACGGCGTCGCATGGCGCTTGCGCTGTGGGGTTTGATCGTCGGCCTCGGTTTTCTCGTTACCGCGACCGCTTCGGGGATTGTTGGTCCGATCGTCGCGTCCCCGATCGAGATGGGCGTTCTCGTGTCCCTGGCGTTTGCAGGCCTCGCCGGGCTGGCGGTCGGCGCGTTCAGGCTCGATCTCCCACGCCGCAAGCTGGGAGTCGTGCAGGCCGCAACCGTTGCGGGACTGGCCGGCGCGCTGTTCCTGGCCGGAGCCGGCGTGGCACCGACGCTGATCGGCGGCGATTGGGCTCCGGGTGAAGGCTCCATCACGCTCGAACCCAGGGAGTTCGAGCAGCTAAATACGCTTTTGGGGGCCGGAGCACAGGCGAGTGGACCCTTTCGAGCGCTGTGGGTCGGTGACCTGTGGACCTCGCCCACTCCGACGTCTGGGCGGCCCGTGCGTGACTACATCCTGACCGATGCGCGCGGGGCAGAGCTCACCGATCTGTTCGCGAGCCACTCCGGCCAGGGCTCGGCCCTGCTGAACGAAGTGATCGGTTCAATCGTTGCGGGCGAGACCGATCGTGCCGGCAACCTGCTCGGGAGCTTCAATATCCGCTATGTAATCGTGGCCCGCGACTCAGATACGCGGCCATGGTTGAGCCAGCGTGACCTGGGCCTGGTTCGGACCGAAGACGACGTCTTGGTTTTCGAGGACGAGTCCTCGCTCGATCGTGCCGCGCTCTACGACGAATTGCCCCCCTACGTTGCCGCGGTCGACGAAGAGGACGCGCGCCTCGCGTCCCAGGGTGAGCAGATCGAACGAGCTGCGTTGGTGCGCGGCAATCCGGCGACCTGGCGCGGCGTCGATCTGGAGGGGCCGGGTGTGGCGTTCCTCGCCGAGACCTCTCACGAGGACTGGACGGCGACCGCGAACGGGGAGGCGCTGGAGCGAGTCGAGTCCGGCTGGGGCAACGCTTTCAGCGTTCCCTCCGGTGCGGTGGAGACACTGGTGGTCGATCATCCGCGTACGACGCTCGAACTCGCGGCGCTCATCGGTCTGCCGCTGTTATGGGTCTTCGTCATCGGGGCGGCCTTCCCCAACCGGCGTCGCGAGAAGGCGAGGATGCGAGCATGAGCGAGCGCACGCGTGACATGACTCTGATGATCGCGGTCGCGGCTCTGCTGCTTGCGGGCGTCGGATTCGATGCGCTGACGGACGATGCCGTGCCAGCCGAGGGCGAGCGGGCAGGGTCGATCTTCTACGAGCGAGCCGAGTTCTGTCCGCCGCCTGCACTCGGGGAGGAGGCGGGGGCTCAGCTCTCCGCGGCTACGGCAGCGGATGGGGTGCCGGTTGGTATCGACCCGCTGACCGAGGAACCTCTCGATCTGTCCGCGGGTGCGACCGAGGTCCGAGAGGTGACCGGCACGCAGCCCGTGCAGGTCGAAGGATTCGGAGCTCCGGTGTCGGCCTCCAGCGCACAGTTCGTCGACACCTCGATCAACAAGACGGGCGCGGTCGAGGGAGCAGGTGCCGGGAACTGCGCGACCGAGGCCTCTACCAGTTGGTACTTCCCCTCGGGCGACAGTTCGGTGTGGACCGATTACCGGCTCATCGTCGCCAACCCGTTCCCCGACGAGGCCGTCGTCAAGGTCGGTTTCATCACGCCGGAGGGCGAGGAGCCCTCCGCCCAGCTCGCCGAGGTCCCTGTGCCCTCGGGTGAATCGGAGGTGCTTTCGATCAGCGGCTCTGCGATTCCACAGGACGCGTTATCGGTGCGTCTGAACTCCGTGCGAGGCCGCGTCGTCGCTTGGAAGGCGTTGTGGACCAAGCCCGACAAGGAGCCTCCCGGATATGAGTTCTCGCTGGGAGCGACGGAACCCGCCGCGACTTGGTACTTCCCTGCCGGGCAAGTGTCCGAAGACGCTCGTCAGGCGATCACGTTGATGAATCCGGGCGAGGAGGAGTCGTCCGTCTCTGTGACTCTGACCTCCAACGAGGCACCGGTTCAGTCCTCGAAGCTCCTCGAGATCTCGGTGCCGGCATTCACCTCCAAGGAGCTGGTGCTCGCCGATAGGCTCGACAAGAAGAACTCCAATCCCGGCGAGGTCAGCGCGGTGGTGACGGTGGACAACGAGGTCCCGATCGTGGCCGAGAGCTCGCTGGTGCTCGACGGCGAGACCGCAACGGGGCGCATGACCGAGGTGGGTGCAACCCACATGTCGGATAGCTGGCTCATCGGGCCACCTGCATCCAAACCCATCGACGAATTCGTGGCGATCCAGAACCCCACGACCGAGGACGTGACGGTCGACCTCACGGTTTATGACGGTGAGAACGGCGAGTCGGGGAGCGCTCCGGGCAAGCTTCAGGACGTCGTGGTGCCGGGGGGTCTGCGCATCACTGTCCCGATTGGAGCCTTCACCGGGGGCTCTCCGGTATTCATCGCGGTGGCCGCCGATGGCGACGTGGTGGTCGAGCGCTATGCCTCAGAGCACGGTCGCTCGGACATTGCCTCGATCATGGGGCAGCCGGACTTCGGACGCCCCCCCGCCAACTAGCGCTCGGGTTAGGCGGTGGCTCGCTGCTCGTCGTCGGAGCGCGCCGCGTAGGCCCTGGTGGCCTCGACGAAGGCCGTGAACAGGCGCTGCTGGACCGCGTCGGCGGCCATCGCCTCGGGGTGCCACTGCACTGCGACCACCCAGGAGTAGTCGCGGGCGACGAAGCCCTCGATCACCCCGTCGTCGGACCACGCCACGGGGTCGAGGCCCGTGCCCACGCGAGCGACGCCCTGGTGATGGTGGGAGTTGACCTCGAAAGCCGTCACCCCCGCGAGCTCGGCGAACTTGCTCGAGGGCTCGGCGGCCATCCCGTGAACCGGTTTGGGGGTGGGGAGGCCCGCGTCATGGTTGAGCCGCTCGGGGTCGTCGCTGAGATGCTGGTCGAGCGTTCCTCCGAAATAGACGTTGAGGAGTTGCATGCCGTGGCAGATGCCGAGGATCGGCAGGTCGCGTTCGAGAGCCACACGTATCAGGTTCAGCTCGAACTGGTCGCGCCGGTGGCTGATGCGAGTGGTCTGTGGGTGGGTCTCGCACCCGTACCATGTCGGATCGATGTCGCCGCCGCCCGGTAGAAGCAGGCCCGCGGCGCCGTCGAGCACCGAGGTGTCGTCCTCCTCGATGCCGGATAGGACCTCGAGTCCGGGGGGAACCTCCTCGTCGGCCAGCAGCTGAAAGGTGGAGATGACCCGCGCCCGGCCCCCCGCCGCCTGCACCGCATCGACGTAGGACAGCGGCAGACGGCCGTGGTCCTTGCGCAACTGGCCGACGACTGCGATCCAGTCGGCTGGTTGCGTGTTAGAGAAACGGTCGATCTTTAATCCCTCCACAATGGGTGAAAAACAGGTTTCGCCTGACGGTCGATGCTCAGGTGTTGGCACAAGACTAAATTGGAGTGAGCAAGTGTCCGAGGATATGCGGTTTGAAACGGCGGCCATTCACGCGGGACAAGATCCCGACCCCGCGACCGGCTCCGTCGTGGTGCCTATCTATCAGACATCGACCTACGTACAGGAAGCTGTAGGCCGCCACAAGGGGTTTGAGTATTCGCGGACCGACAACCCCACGCGCCGGGCGCTGGAAACCTGTCTCGCAGCACTCGAAGGAGCCGCCCACTGCCTCTCGTTCTCCTCGGGGATGGCTGCGATCACGACCCTCGCCATGACCCTTCCGGCCGGCAGCAGGATCCTCATTCCCGACGACGTCTACGGCGGAACCTACCGGTTGTTCTCGAAGGTCATGAGCGAGCTGGGCCAGGACTTCGAAGCGGTCGACATGACCGATCTCGACGCGGTCGCCACCGCCTGCGAGCGCGGCGCCGACATGCTCGTCGCGGAGACGCCCACCAACCCCCTGCTCAAGATCCTCGACCTCACTGAGCTCGCCCGCCTGGGACATGACGCCGGAGCGTTGGTGGTGGTCGACAACACCTTTGCGACGCCCTACATACAACGTCCACTCGATTTCGGAGCGGACGCGGTCGTGTACTCGGCGACCAAATACCTCGGAGGCCACAGCGACCTGGTCATGGGCTCGATAGCAACCTCCGACGAGGAGCTGGCCGCGCAGCTTCGCTTTCTACAGAACGCCGTAGGTGCTGTGCCCGGCCCCCTCGACGCGTGGCTGTTGCTGCGGGGACTCAAGACCCTCGCGATCCGGATGCGGGCGCACAGCGAGGGGGCCGCGCTCGTGGCGGAGTACCTCGCAGGCCATGCCGCGGTGACGCGCGTCTACTACCCGGGCCTCGCCTCCTCGGCCACCCACGAGCTCGCGACCAAGCAGATGGCCGCGGCGGGGATGCCTCTCTACGGGGGGATGGTCGGCATCGAGGTCGCCGCCGGCGAGCTGGCGCTCGAGGTCTGCTCGGCCACCAAGTTGTTCTGGCTGGGCGAGAGCCTTGGCGGGGTCGAGAGTCTCATCGAACACCCCGGCCAGATGACCCACCTGAGCCTCGCCGGCTCCGGCATGGAGGTCCCCGATACGCTCATCCGGCTGTCGGTCGGAATCGAGCATCCCGACGACCTCATCGCCGACCTCGCGTCGGCGCTGCGGGAACTCTGAACCGCCGCCGAGTCGTCCAACCGTCGTGAGAACGCTTCCTTCTGCGGTCCGGCCGAGCCCGCCCCGCGCTCTGCTGGCGCTTCTACTCTTCGCCGCCGGCCTGGTGTTTGCAATCCCCGGCCCGGCCTACGCATGCTCGTGCGCGCCGCCTCCACCCGTCGAGAAGGCGATCGAGCAGTCGGACGCGGTGTTCACCGGCACCGTGACGGCCTCCGAGCCCCCCACCGGCGACGATATCCAGTCCAGCGTCGAGCCGATTACCTACACCTTTGCCGTCGACCGGGTGGTTGCCGGGGACGTCGGCTCCGAGGTGAAGGTGACCACCGCCGCGATGGAGGCCTCCTGCGGCATCGAGTTCCGCAAGGACACCCGCTACGTCGTCTTCGCTACGGACTCGGGCGGCTTCCTGGAGACCAGCCTCTGTACTCGTACCGAGCAGATCAACTCCACGACGGGCGGGTCCTTCGAGGAGTCCCCGCCCGGCAAATCGCCGAGTGCGACCGAGGCGACGCCCTCGGACGCTGCGCTGAACCCCACCTCGGATTCAGACGAGGGGACCCCGGTTTGGCCGTGGGTTGTCGGGGGCGGCATGGTGACCGCCGCGCTCGGACTCCTGCTCGCGCGCCAGCGCGCCTCCGGCTAGCTGCTAAGTCCCCTGATGGGCCAGAAACTCCAACAGATCAGCGCGCGACAGCACGCCCACCGGCTTATCTCCGTCGACGACCACAACGGCTTCGGCCCCCTGGGCTAGATCCGCAACTACGTCGTCGATGCCGCGTTGCAGCTCGACGGTGGGCAGCGGCGAGTCCATGATCTGGGCGACCGTCCGATTGACCGCGTCGCGGTCCCGAAACACGAGATCGAGCAGCCCGCGCTCGTGTACTGACCCGATGATGTCGGTGACGCTCTCGGGTTTGTCCGAGCCGGCGACGGGGATCTGGCTGATGCCGTAACTCTGGAGGAGGTCGATGGCGCGGCCCACTTTCTCGTCGCGGGAAACCGCCACGAGATCAGGCATGTCCGGCTCCGCGCGGCGCTTGGCCGCCACGATCTCGCCGATGCGGGCCGCCGTGCCGGGGCGGTCCAGGAAGCCGTGTTCGAGCATCCACGAGTCGTTGTACAGCTTGCTCAGGTAGCCGCGGCCGGAGTCGGGAAGGAGCACGACCATGAGGGCGTCGGCCGGCAACTCGGCGGCGACCTGAAGTGCCGCATGCACCGCCAGCCCGCCCGAACCGCCCAGCAGCAGTCCCTCTTCACGCGTCACCATGCGCGCCGCGAGGAACGACTCCTTGTCGGTGACGGTGACGTAGCGTTCGACCACTTCGGGGTCGAAGGTCTCGGGCCAGAAGTCCTCGCCGACTCCCTCGACGAGATAGGGCCGGGCCTCCTCGGTCGAGTACACCGAGCCATCGGGGTCGGCCCCGATCACCTGGATGTCGGGGTTCTGCTCCTTGAGATAGCGACCGGTACCCGAAATCGTCCCGCCGGTTCCGACCCCCGCCACAAAGTGCGTGATGCGTCCGTCGGTCTGCTTCCAGACCTCGGGTCCGGTGGTCTCGTAGTGGGTGATGGGGTTGGCCCGATTGAAGTACTGGTTCGGCTGGAAGGCGCCGGGAACCTCCTCGGCGAGCCGGTCGGCGACCCGGTAGTAGGAGTCGGGATGGTCGGGAGGTACCGCGGTGGGGGCGATGACCACCTCCGCCCCGTAAGCCCTAAGCAGCGAGATCTTCTCCTGGCTCATCTTGTCGGGCATCGTGAAGATGCACTTGTAGCCCTTGGCCGCGGCCGCCATGGCGATGCCGACCCCGGTGTTGCCCGAGGTGGGCTCGACGATCGTGCCGCCGGCCTGCAGCAGGCCCTCGCGTTCGGCCGCCTCGATCATGCGGATGCCGATGCGGTCCTTGACGCTTCCGCCGGGGTTGAGCATCTCGAGCTTCGCCACCACGTCACAGGCGATGCCCCTGGTGATCGCCCGGAAGCGGTAAAGAGGGGTTTCACCGATGAGCTCGAGCAGCGAGTCGTAGATCTCCATCGGCCCATCGTGTCACCGGGCCCAAACCACGGCAACCATTCCTCCCGAGCGCAACCAAATCCGCCCTGTGCACGTCTTAGGGGAACAATGGACGAGATTCGGGCTTTATTAGTCACAAGCGCACAGGTAGCATGGGCGGTCCCGCGGTGCGTCTCGGACGGACCGCAGAACAAACCCTTCCATAAGGCAGAGCAATGACCGAAACTCAAAAAACCACGGGCGACGTCACGCCCGGCGACCAGGCTCCCCGCCGCAAGGTGGGAAAGAAGCTGTTAATCGCGGTCGCGGCGCTGGTCGGCTTGCTCGGCCTCGGCGTTGCCGGAGTGGCGTACGCGACCTTCGACTACTCCAACAACTACGAGGGCAAGTTCCTGCCCGGCACATCGGTCGGGGGTGTCGAGGTCGCGGGGATGACTCCGGATGAGGCTCTGAGGGCGGTCAGGCGACAGATCAGGCCCCAACTCGACCGCAGCATCACCATCACCTTCAAGGACAAGTCCTGGACTACCACTCCGCGCGAGTTGGGTGCCCATGGGGATGCCAGGCACGCCGTGAGGGAAGCGCTGGCGGTCAGCGATGAGGCCTCGTTCATGGACAAGGTCGGCATGCGTTTCCTCGACGACAGCCTCGACTTCTCGAGCGAGGTTGCCATCACCTACCCGGGCAAGGGTGCCAGGGATCTCGTCGCAGATCTCGCCGAGAAGTTGGACGCCGAGGCGCGGGACGCGGCCATCGACTACACCTCGGGCTGGGTCGAGATCACCGAGGAGCGTACCGGGATCGCGGTGAACACCACCAAGTCGGTAAAGAACCTTCGCAAGGCTCTGCGCGGCCATAGTGACTCCGCCAAGATCGAGTTCAAGACGACCAAGCCCGAGGTCACCAGCGACAGTTTCGACCAGGTCATCCTGGTGCGGCACAACGAGCGCAAGGTCTATCTCTACGAGAACGGCGAGATCGCTCGGTCCTGGACCGTGGCCGTAGGCCAGCCCGGCTATCCGACGCCCACGGGGGTTTACTCGGTGACCGAGCTCCGGTACATGCCCACCTGGATCAATCCCGCCCCCGACACCTGGGGGGCCGACATGCCCGACGAGATCGCGCCCGGTCCCGACAATCCCCTGGGCCTAAGGGCGATCAACTGGTCGGCGCCGGCGATCCGCTTTCACGGAACCGAGAACATCGCCTCGCTCGGCACCGCTGCTTCGCACGGCTGCGTGCGCATGTCGAACTCGGACGTGATCGAGTTCTTCGACCTCGTCGAGGTCGGCACGCCGATCGTTTCCACGACCCTCGGCTAAGTTCCCGCGGCGCGGTCACCTTTCGGGGGCGATGGTGCGGGACACTAGGGGCATGACCGACGCTCAGCCGCGCCCGCCGCGCTTTGGGGAGCAAGACCGCGAGCTCTCCTACGGCAGCTATCTCAAGGTTCCCGAGTTGCTCGCCCTGCAGCAATTGCTCAGCAAGCCGGCCGCCCACGACGAGCTGTTGTTCATCACCGTGCACCAGGTCTACGAGCTGTGGTTCAAGCAGCTGCTGTTCGAGCTCGAGTGCGTCAGGGATCTCATGATCGAAGGCGACGCGCACCAGGCGAAGCACCTCTTAGAGCGAGCCCATTCCATCGAACGGGTGATGGCCGCCCAGATCCCCGTGATCGAGACGATGTCTCCCCAGGACTTCCTCGAGTTTCGCCAGCACCTAGCTCCCGCCAGTGGGTTCCAATCGGTCCAGTTCCGTGAGGTCGAGTTTCTCTCCGGCCTCAAAGACGAGCGCTACGTCGACCGACTCGTCCTCACCGCCGAGGAAGAGGAGCGTCTGCGGGCGCGGCTCGACGGCCCGAGTCTGTGGGACGGGTTCTGCCGGCTGCTCGAGACCAGAGGTCTGTCGATGCCTGTCGACGACGAGGAGGGTCGCCGCGCCAGCCTGCTCAACGTGGCTCGAGACCGGCGTCGCTATCCCGAGGAGTTCTACCTGTCGGAGGCGCTGCTAACCCACGACGAGCTGTTCTCCGTCTGGCGACAGCACCATGTGCTTATGGTCGAGCGACAGATCGGCTCGAAGACGGGAACGGGAGGCTCGACCGGAGCCGGCTACCTGCGAAAGACCCTGACCAAGCGCTTCTTCCCAGAGCTGTGGGACCTTAGGAGCTACCTCTAGGCTTGGCGAGCCCTTCCGATCGAGGTTTCGGCATTCACCCACGTCATCGGTGCGCATGTGCCGAAGGCTACGCGCTATCGTGAGCCTGCAGCCCGCGGGGTAAGTAGGTTTCGGCCGAACGCTTACCGCGGGCTGTCTGCATTCCGGTCCAGGTCCAGCTGCGAATGGCCGATGATTCTCCGCAGCTTCCCGGCCAGGCTCGGCCCCTCATCGCGCATTCCTCGCCGAGTCAGACGGAGCACCTTCCAGCCGGCGTCCAGATAGAAGTTGGCCCTCCCCGCATCACGCTCAAGAGCGGAATATTCCTCATGCCACGTGCGGCTATCCACTTCCACTCCGACCTTGAGCTCCGGCCATGCGAAGTCCAGCCGGCGGCGGTCGCCGTTGGGTCCTTCGACCCAGTACTGAAGCCGCGGGGGCTCGAGGCCGTGGCGGGTCAGAAAGCGCTCCGCCTGAACCTCGAGCGGCGCATCGGTCGGCCCCCTCTCGCCCCGTTCCTCGGCCAGCTCGCGCAGGGTCCTGATGCCTTTCCGACCTTGTGATCCCAACTCATCGATCCGGCGGATCAGCAGCTCCGGGTAGGACTGCCGGTTCCGGAGCGCCGAGTCAAGGCTCGCCGCAAGGGTGCAAGAATCCACGACTCCGGCCAGATCGATAAGTGTTCGCGTTGGATCCGATACCCGAAAGCCCTGCAACCGGATGGTCGACACATCTGGCAGATCGGTTACCTGGTGGACGACGATGGCTTCAGGCGAGCGTCGACGAAGCGATGTGGAAATTTCGACGATGCCTTCGTCGATGCCTTCCATGCCCCAAAGGAGGCCGGCCGCGCGGTGGGACACGATCCCTCTGGCCCAAAGACACGCGGCCATGAGCCGAAGCCGCCAAGTGAGCTGCGTGCCCTTGAGGCAGTAGACGCCAGGAAGGAGTCTTCGCCACATGCCGCTGCCAAGTCGAAGATCGATGACGCGCTCAGACATACCGGCTGCGCGCGCCTGCGCTCGTTCAATGACACCGTGTTGTCTTCCTGCGAGTGATTCGCACCGCCGCTCGGCTGGGGAGACTGGGGTCATGAGGCCATGTGACAGGACTTCGTGGCCAAGAGCTGTGGCGCGCATCACTCATGGTCAACTTTTTGGAGGTTTCGGCATCTGGCCACACATCGGGTGGGTGAATGCCGAATCCTCGGCCTTGGGCGGGGGGTTGGGTTAGAGCTTGGAGAGGAAGGACTGCAGGGCCGTGTTGAAGGCGGGCATCTCCTCGATCATGCAGCCGTGGCCGGTCTCGAGGGTGACGAACTCGGCCCCCGGTATGGCGGCGGCGATCTCCTGCGAGCCCAGGTAGGGAACCATCATGTCGTTGCGGGCTCCGATCACGAGCGTGGGCACCGCGATGTCACCGAGCCGCCCGAGCGCGTCGTGTTTGTCGATCGCATCCATCTGCGCAAGCAGCACGTCAGAGGACGGCACTTCGGGTCCCGTCTCGGCCATGAACGCTTTGACCATCTGGTCGAGAACCTCGGCCCCCATCTCGAAGAACATCGGCGTGAACATCCGCACCAGGGCGGACTCGACCAGCATCTCGGAGCCACCGGCCTGTATCAAGGCGCGGGCCAATACGTGCTGACGACGCATGAATTCGATGGGCCTGGCCCAGGTAACTCCCAGAACGAGCGCGGACACCCGCTCGGGGTGCTCCAGGGTCAGGTGCTGGGCGATCGCTCCGCCCATCGAGATCCCGAAGACGACGCAGTTTTCGATCTCGAGGGCATCGAGGAGGCGGTTGGTGTCGTCGGCCATGTCCTCGATCGTCGTCACCAGGGATGAAGCGCTTTTGTCCTGCGGTCCGGCCGAGCCCGCCCCGCGCGAGCGGCCCACGCCGCGGTTGTCGAAGGTGATGAACTCATGGGTGTCGGTTACGACCGGGATCTGCGATGCCCAGAAGCGCTGGTCTAGCCCGAAGCCCATGATCCCCAGCAGCGGGGGACCCCGGCCCCGCCGTTGGTAATGAAGTTGGATGTCGCCGAGGTCTGCCGTTGGCATACGTGGCAACTGTAAATGAATCCCCATTCCGCCCTTGGCCGGAGGCCATATGAACGGGCGAGGCCGCCGAATCCGGCAAAACGAAACCGGCGTGCCATAGCCTGCGCTCAATGCGACTGTGCTCAAAGCCGGGCTGCCACAATCCCGCATCCGCGCTGCTTGGATATGAATACGCCACCAGAATCGCTCTCCTTACCGACGCTCTGGACGAGGAGGTATCTCCCCACCTCTACGCCCTCTGCCCCTCGTGCGCCGACCGGCTCATCCCCCCGCGGGGGTGGCTGCTCGAGGATCGGCGCACCGCTCCTCCGCTGTTCATGGCCGGCGAAAAGACTCTCGTCTAGGTCCTGAAACGTCCGTTTTGAGGTGCTCAGATGCGCCTTGATTACGTATTGGCCCGCGTCCTGGCGATGCCGATGATCACTTCAGCAACTCCACTGGGGCGGAGTTAAAGATTGTGAGAGGACTTAGGGAGATGAACTGTCCGGATTGCCACGGCGAGGACTGCATCCACATCGAGATTCGACTCACGGATGCCGAGACTGTGCAGTTCTATTCGTGCCGCAAGTGCGAATCGAAGTGGTGGGAGAACTCCGGGGGCCCGATCGCCCTCGACCAGGTACTGGGAATCGCCGCCAGGCGTTAGAGCTCGACCGCAAATCGAAGTAGACAAGGGCCGCCCCCAGGGCGACCTCTTTGGTTGGCGGATGGTGGTGCGGGCGCTCGTCGCCTCTACCCGATTCGAACCGGCAACAGGTGCCAGTTGAGGGGGTCGTGCCGGTCTGCACCGACGTCGGGTCGCCCCGCACGGCAGAGCTGAATCGGAATCCGACTCCGAGCGCCCGCAGGTCTGATGGTCGTAAAGACGAGACGAGTCCCTCTCCCGATGCCCTTACGCCGACAGACTACTGCTTGCATCGCTTGTGGGCGAGCCCGGAGAGACGTCCGCCGTCTCAGATCGTCTCACTCAGACACAGCTTCTCTGGGGGTTCGTCCGAGCACTTCTCCCCGCTCACCTCGAGACGGCCGACGTTGCGCCGAAAGGTGATGCTCGACTCGGGCTCGAAGCCCGCCTTCCCCACGGCTCGAAGTGAGGGACCATTGGTCGCCTCGACACCGACCCAGACCCTTCGTAGTTCCTCGGCCGAGGCCCACACGCAGATGCTCTTTAGCGCGAACGGATACACGCCCATGCCGCGCGCATCTCCCCGCGTGAAGGACTCGTATACGTAACAGTCGCCCGGGGGGACGACGAAGTAGCCGTGCAGCTCGCGGGTCCAGGCCGCGCGCGTCGTTACCCAGGTTGCGTGGAGGATCTTCTCGCCGGACGAGACCAGAAAACAGTGTGTGTCGTCCGAGAGTCGAGCGGCGAAGGTGAAGGCGGAGTCGGTGCCGATATCTCGGGCATAGCGTGCCCCGTCGGCTGCGGTCGCATCCTGGAACCGGAGATCGTTCGCCGGAGGTGAAGGGCCGCCCGACGACCGGGCCAGGATGATCAGTTCTTCCGACGACGAGATGTACTGCCTCACGCGCTCTCTGCCCAGAGCCAGCACCTCGCCGACGCCTCGTGCGCGCAATCGGTTCAGGATCTTGAGCGCGGCATGGGTTGGTGACGGGCGCAGGTCGGGCACCGCCAGAAGATAACCGCAGTGCCAACCGGCGCTTGCAGAGGTGCCGGTGACTATCGGGTGCGGTTGCCGAGGCGGCGACGCTCGACGTCGGTCATACCGCCCCAGATGCCATGGGATTCACGGGCCGAAACGGCGTAGTCCAGACACTCCTGACGCACCCGGCATTCGATGCAAACAGTCTTGGCCTGCTCTTCTCTCATGCGTTTCTCGGCCGGCACTTCGGTCTCGTCGAATCCAAAGAACAGGACCGCGGGGAAATCGAGGCAGGCCGCATGTTCACGCCACTCTTGATCTTCGAGCAAGACCTGTTCTTTGATCATGTGATCGCGAGCCTTGCAGTCCGAACCGCCGCCGTCAATGCCTTTTTTATGCCCGCTTGGCGGTCCGCTTTAGACTCGCTTCGTGACCAACGATCTGAGCGCGATCTTCAAGGCCTACGACGTGCGAGGCGTTTATCCCGACGAGCTCAACGAGGACGTGGCCCGTCGAGTGGGTGCCGCCTTCGCCCGTTTCGTCCAGCGGGACCGATTGGTGATCGGGCGCGACATGCGGCCATCGTCGCCGGTTCTGGCCGGAGCCTTCGCGGAGGGTGCAACCGCCGCGGGGTCGACGGTCGTAGACGTCGGCGAGGTAAGCACCGACGCTCTCTACTTTGCTTCGGGCAAGCTCGACCTGCCGGGCGTGATGTTCACGGCGTCGCACAACCCGGCTCGCTACAACGGTCTGAAGATGTGTAAGGCCCAGGCGGTGCCGATCGGGTCGGACTCGGGCATGGCCGAGATCAAGGAGGGAGCAGCCCGCACCGTCGAGCCGACCGAGGCTCGCACCGAGGAGGCCGACGTCCTCGACGACTACGCGGCCCATTGCCGCAGCTTCGTGGACGAAAACACACTGAAGCCGTTGAAGGTGGCCATCGACGCGGGCAACGGGATGGCGGGGAAGACCGTGCCTCGTGTGTTCGACCTGCTTCCCTTCGAGGTCGTGCCCCTGTACTTCGAACTCGATGGGACCTTCCCGAATCATCCTGCGAATCCCATCGAATCCGACAACATCAAGGACCTTCGCGCCGCGGTGCTAGAGCACGGCTGCGACGTCGGCATCGCCTTCGATGGGGACGCCGATCGTATGTTCTTGGTCGACGAGAAGGCCGCTCCCATCTCGGGCTCACTCACCACCGCGATGGTCGCCCGCACGCTCCTCAACAAGAGCCCCGGAGAGAAGGTCATCTACAACCTCATCTGCTCCTGGACCGTCCCTGAGGTGATCACCGAGAACGGCGGCATCCCCATCCGCACGCGCGTTGGGCACTCGTTCATCAAAGGGGTGATGGCCGAGACCGGAGCGATTTTCGGCGGCGAGCATTCGGGCCATTACTACTTCAGGGATAACTTCCGAGCGGACTCGGGGATGATCGCCGCGCTGCTCGTGCTCGAGGCGATGTCGGCTGCCGGTGGACCACTTTCCGAGACGCTCGAGCCGTTCCGCCGTTACGAGGATTCGGGCGAGGTCAACTCGGAGGTCTCGGATCAGCAGTTCATGATCGAAAAGCTCGGGAAGACCTACTCCGACGGTAAACAGGACCACACCGATGGCCTGACCGTCGAATATGAGGACTGGTGGTTCAACTGCCGGGCTTCGAACACCGAGCCGCTTCTGCGTCTCAATCTCGAAGCCCGCACCCGGCCACTGATGGAGACCAAGCGGGACGAAGTGCTGGGCGTTATCAGGGGAGGCGATTGATCAGTTGGCTTTAGACCAGAAGTTGCTGGACATCCTCGTGTGTCCCAACTGCAGAGGCGAGGTGGAGTACATCGAATCCGAGAGCGTCATCGTGTGCAGGGGCGAGTGTAAGTACCGATACCCGGTGCGCGACGACATTCCGGTAATGCTTATCGATGAGGCCGAGAAGCCGACCTCGAGCGCTTGATGAAGGACCTTGACGACACCACCGCGATAGCAAAGCTCGACTCCACCAACGTACTGGGAGAGATCGAGCGATTCGCCGACCAGTGTCGCCAGGCGTGGACGATTGGGGCTGCAACAGACGACCTTCCCGACGCGGATGGAGTAGAGAACGTCGTCGTGTTGGGCATGGGTGGCTCGGGGATCTCGGGGGACGTCGTACAGGCCATAGTCGAACCGCGCCTTGGTGTCCCGCTGCGGACGATCAAGGGTTATGGCCCGCTACCGGAGTGGATCGGCCGAAACTCTCTGGTGTTCGCGGTGTCCTACTCGGGTGAAACCGAGGAGACGCTCGAAGCGTTCGAGGAAGCACACCACCGAGGAGCGCGCGCCGTCGCGGTGTCGTCCGGTGGCCGTCTTGGGGAGCTGGCGACGTCTTACGCGGTTGCACACGTCAAGATCCCCGGCGGACTTCAACCCCGTGCGGCGCTAGGCTTCCTAGCGTTGCCCGTTCTAGCGGTACTCGTTGAGATCGGGCTCGTACCCGACTGCTCTGACGACGTCGAGGAGACCGTCGCCACGCTGGCCGACATCGCCAAGCGCTGCGGTCGTCAGGTCGGGACCGAGGAGAACCTTGCCAAACAACTGGCGCGCTCGGTGCATGGGCGCGTGCCGGTGGTCTACGGGGGGTTGGGTCTGGGAGGCGTTGCGGCGTACCGTTTCAAGTGCGATCTCAACGAGTACGGGAAGTCGATCGCCTTCTACAACGTGATTCCCGAACTCGATCACAACGAGCTCGAGTCCTGGGGCACATTCGCAGAGCTCACCAGTGACAAGTTCGTAGGGGTGCTGCTGCGGGACTCGGGCGAACACCAGCGCGTGGCCCTTCGATTCGACTTGACCCGAAAGCTGATGGAGGAGAGGCTCGCCACCATCGTCCAGGTGCACTCCGAGGGCACCAGCGCGCTGGCTCGTTTACTCTCGCTCGTCATGATCACGCAGCTTGCCGCCATCTATGTGGGCCTCTTGAACGAAAGAGACCCCGGGCCGGTTGCGGTTCTCGAAAAGCTCAAGCAACAGCTCAAAGACACTAATGAGGGAGTAGTCGATGACCGTCGAGGGTGACGTAAGAGATCTGGGCCTCGCAGACGAAGGACGTCTGCGGATCGAATGGGCCGACCGCCAGATGACCGTGCTGCAACGGATCCGTGAACACTTCGAGAAGGAAAAGCCGCTCGAGGGCATCACGATCGCCGCGTGCCTGCACGTCACCACGGAGACGGCGAACCTGATGCGAACGCTGAAGGCCGGGGGCGCAGACGTAGCCCTGGCCGCGTCCAATCCGTTGTCCACGCAGGATCCGACCGCGGCATCTCTGGTCGCGACCTACGAGATCCCCACTTTCGCAATTCGCGGTGTCACCGATGACCTCTACTACAAGCACATCAACGCGGTGCTCGACCGTCGTCCGATGATCTCCATGGACGACGGAGGTGACCTCGTCTTCACCCTTCACTCGCAGCGCGCCGATCAGCTCAGCGAGATCATCGGCGGGACCGAAGAGACGACGACAGGGGTCATCAGATTGCGCGCCATGGAGGCAAAGGGCGTGCTCGGCTATCCGGTTATCTCCATCAACGGTGCCGACACCAAGCATCTGTTCGACAACCGCTACGGCACCGGGCAGAGCGCGATGGACGGCATCATCCGCGCGACCAACGTGTTGATCGCGGGTAAGACGGTGGTGGTGTGCGGCTACGGGCAGTGTGGCCGCGGTGTGGCGAGCAAGGCGAAGGGCCTCGGTGCCAGCGTCATCGTCACCGAAGTGGATCCGACCAGAGCCCTCGAGGCCGCGATGGACGGGTTCCGGGTGATGAGCGGCCACGAGGCCGCCCGCTACGGAGACATTTTCGTTACCGTCACCGGCAACAAGCACGTGCTACGCGACGTCCACTTCGAGGTCATGAAGGACGGGGCGATCCTCGCCAACGCCGGCCACTTCGACATCGAGATCGACCTGAGGGGACTCAAGGCGATGTCCTCGACGCAGCGCGAGGTTCGCAATGAGGTCGTCGAGTTCGCGCTCGAGGGAGATCGCAAGATCTACGTGTTGAGTGAGGGCCGTCTGGTCAACCTCGCCGCGGCCGAAGGGCACCCGGCCTCGGTAATGGATATGTCGTTTGCCAACCAGTCCCTGTCGTGCGAGTGGCTCGCCCGCAACCACGAGTCGCTGGAAAACAAGGTGTACGAGGTGCCCGACGAGATCGACAAAGAGGTCGCACGGCTCAAGCTCGAAACCATGGGCGTCCGCATCGACGAGCTCACGAGGGATCAGGTCGCGTACCTCGAAGAGTGGCAAGAGGGCACCTAGGTGACCTGGGCCGGCCAGAAGGATGACCGCGTCGATCCGCCGGCGAACGGCCCTGAGAAGGAGATGCTCGAGGCCTTCCTCGACTATCACCGCGAGACGCTGCTGATGAAATGCGAGGGGTTGAGCGACGAGGAGCTGCGCCGGCCTATGGTGGTATCCGGCACCAACCTGCTCGGCGTGGTCAAGCATCTCGGTTACGTCGAGCGCTGGTGGTTCCAGGAGGTGTTCGCGGCCGAGGACCCCGGGTTCCTACGGAGTGACGACGATCCCGACGCCGAGTTTCGGATCGAGGAGAGCGACTCAAGCGAGTCTGTAGTCGAGTTCTACAAAGCGGAATGTGCCAAGAGTCGTGCCATCGTGGCCGCGGCGAGCCCCGAGGACATCGCGAAGCATTCGAACTCGGAGCGGTCGCTGCGCTGGATCCTGATCCACATGATCGAGGAGACCTGCCGCCACAACGGCCACGTGGACATCCTGCGCGAGATGATCGACGGGCAGACCGGAGAGTAGCGGCCCGAGTTAGGCGTCGGCCGCCACCTTGGTGCCGTTGCCCTCGGCGCTGATCATCACCCGGTGTGGGAAGGGGATCTCGATGTTGTCCTCGTCGAACGCCACCTTGATCTGTTCGCGCAGCTGCCGGCCGACGTCCCACTGCTTGCCGGGCTTGGTATCCACGATCATGCGCCAGGTGACCTCGTACTCGCCGAGCATCTCGACGCCGAGGATCTCGGGCGTCGAGTACATGGCGCGACCGATCTCTGAGTCGGACTTGGCCCCGTCGGCCACGCGCTCGAGCGTGTTGCGCACCTTGTCGGAGTTCTCCTTGTAGGCCACGCCGACGTCGATCACCGCACGCGACCAGTCCTTGGAGCGGTTGGCGATGTGAGTGATCTCACCATTGGCGATGTAGTGCAGGGTTCCGTCGAGCGCGCGCATTCCCGTGACTCGCAGTGTCAGGGTCTCGACCTTGCCCGAGGCGACCTGGTTGATCTCGATGATGTCGCCGACCCCGTACTGGTCCTCCAGAAGGATGAAGAATCCGCTGACCACATCGCGCACGAGGTTCTGGGCCCCGAAACCAACGGCCAGACCGATGATTCCGACCGAGGCCAGCAGGGGAGCCAGGTTCGCGCCGAGGGCGGACAGGATGTAGAACGCACTGATTACCCAGATCACCACGATGCCCGCCGATGACAAGACGCGGGTCAGGGTCTCGGTGCGTTGCAGGGCGCGCATCGGAGTGGTCTCCTGTGAGACCTTCGCGCCCACTTTGGTGGTGAGCCGGCGAAGCAACCTGATGAGGACGAACGCCGCAAGGAGTACCAGGGCGATCCGAAGCGGCGTCCGGATCAGCCAGATGTCCCACCAGCCCTCCACGGTTTCCACCCAACCGGGTGAAGATTCAGATTGAGCCAGTGTGTCTAGCCACTTCATGACATGCCTCCGCCATCTATATATGCGAATCGGGTTTGCCGGTTCGGGGAGGGCCGGGCGGTTCGCCTCGCG
>JBOGWV010000206.1:0-2956 GCA_050693975.1 Actinomycetota bacterium | reverse complement strand
TCGATCGTCTGTGGGCAATGATCGAAACTCACCGCATCAACGCGCTTGGTGTGTCGCCAACCCTCGTGCGCGCGCTGATGCCCGGTGGGCGCGACGTGGTCACGAAGCACGACCTGAGCAGTCTTCGTATCCTGGCGTCCACCGGAGAGCCGTGGAATCCGGAGCCCTATCGCTGGTATCACGAGGTCGTCGGAGGAGGCCGCTGCCCCATCATGAACCTGTCGGGCGGAACCGAGGTCGGCGCGTGCTTCCTCGGGCAGTCCCCGGTCATCCCGACGAAGGTGTGCTCGCTCGGAACGCCGTCGCTCGGCATGGCCATGGACGTCTACGGACCGGACGGCAAGCCGGTAAGGGGTGAGGTCGGAGAACTGGTGTGCACCAAGCCGTGGCCGGCTCAGACCCGCGGTTTCTGGGGCTCCCCCGAGCGTTACCTCGAGGCGTACTGGTCGCGCGTCGACGATGTGTGGGTTCACGGCGATTGGGCGTCGGTGGATGCGGACGGCTACTGGTTCCTGCACGGTCGCAGCGACGACACTTTGAACCTCGCGGGCAAGCGGATCGGGCCGGCCGAGTTCGAGTCCGCCGCGGTCGATCATCCGGCCGTCGTCGAGTGCGCGGCGATCGGTGTTCCCGACGAGGTGAAGGGCACGGCCGTGTGGTGCTTCTGCATCCTTCAGCCGGGCACCGAAGGTACGGACGAGTTGCGAGTGGAGATCAAGCGAGTCATCGCGAGCGAGCTCGGCAAGGCCTTCACCCCCGCGGAGATCCGGTTCGTCCCCGAGCTTCCCAAGACGCGGTCGGCAAAGATCCTCAGGCGCGCGATCAGGGCCAAGGTCACCGGCGAAGAACTCGGCGACCTGTCCTCTCTCGAGAACCCAACTGCTCTCGATGCCGTCGAGAAATCTTTGCCGTGACGGTCTTCTATTTGGTTCGCCATGGCGTGACCTCTCACACGGGGCACAAGTTAAGCGGCTGGTTGCCGGACATTCACCTGACGGACGCCGGCCGGCGCCAGGCCGAGGTGACCGCCGAAGGCCTCTCCAAGGCTCCCTTCAACGCGGTTTACGCCAGCCCCCTCGCCAGGTGCGCGGAGACCGCCAGGATCATCGCCTCGCGCCACCGGCTCCGGGTGCGCACGCACAACGACTTGGGCGAGGTCGAGTACGGGAGCTGGACCAACAAGTCGCTGAAGGTCGTCGCCCGCACGAGGCTGTGGTCGGACGTGCACAAGTGGCCCGCGGGAGCTCGCTTTCCCGAGGGTGAGTCCTTCGTCGAGGTTCAGAGCCGGGCCGTCGCGGCAATCGAGGAGCTGCGCACCAAGCATCGCAAGGAACAGATCTGCGTCGTCAGCCATGGGGACGTCATCCGGTTGCTCGCGGCTCATTACATGGGGATTCACCTCGATCTCTTCCAGCGGATCGTCGTTTCGCCGGGGTCGATTACCGTGCTTTCCGTAGGCGATTCCGGGCCCGGGATGTTTGCTCTGAACGCCCCGCCCGGGTCCACCTTTGGAGGCTCATGAGCGAGCTCGAACTCACTCCCGACATCTTCACGACCGACTACGTGGGGCAACCCGGTGACCGCGCTTTTTACGTCCAGGCGCGCGGATCCTTCGGCGTTCACGCCTACGAGATCGAGAAGCAACAGGTCGGAGCGCTTGCGAACAAGCTCCGCGAGCTCCTGGTGATGGTCGACGCGACCGATACCGTGCTCGAGGCCAATCCGGGACGGGATCCGGCCCTTGCTCTAGAGACTCCGGTGGAACCCGACTGGCGCGTGGGCACCATCGGACTCGCCTACGAGGAGAGCTCCGACACGGTCGTCGTACTGCTGCAACCGGTTGATGCCGAGGACTCAATTCCAGAGGAGATAACCGAGTCCGATGAGGGCCACCGGTTTCTCCTACGCCGCGACCAGGTGCGCGCGTTCGTGTTGCACGCGACAACGATCGTGGCTGAGGGTCGTCCGACATGCCAGCTATGTGGCCTGCCGATAGACCCCGAAGGTCATCAGTGCCCGGCCAACAACGGCCATCGCTTAAGTAGCTAGCGGCGAGACACTGGGTGTCTATGCAATCGTCGCCTTCCGAGGTACTCGAGATACTCGAACGTGGCTCACTGGAGACCGTCGGGCTGTTGCCTTACTCCTCGAACTACACCTTTCTGGCGATGGCCTGCCTCTCCGGCGTCGAGATCAAGACGGTGTACAAGCCACGCCGGGGCGAGCGACCTCTGTGGGACTTTCCGCGCGGGACGCTTGCGCCGCGCGAGGTCGCGGCCTTTCTGGTGAGCGAAGCGGGAGGTTGGAATGTCGTGCCCCCCACGGTGATGCGAACCGACGCGCCGATGGGCGAGGGATCAGTTCAGCTGTTCATCTCACACGATCCCGAGCGTCACTATTTCGTGCTGGCCGACGAGAGACTGAACGACTTTCCGGAGCTGGCCGCGTTCGACATCGTCATCAACAACGCGGACCGCAAGGGTGGCCACGTCATCGAGGACGCCGAGGGAAAGCTGTGGGCGGTGGATCACGGGCTGACCTTCAACCTCGAGGACAAGCTGCGGACCGTGATCTGGGAGTTCGCCGGCGATCCACTCGGCGGAGACTCGATCGCCCGCCTCGAGGAGGTCAGGCTCGCTCTTGCCGATGCCGGCGGACTGGGGGGGGACTTGGGGTCCCTGCTGTCTCCGCAAGAGTCGGCCGCCACGCTGAACAGGGTCGAGGCGCTGCTGGCCGATGGCACCTTCCCGGTCCCCGATACCGAGTACCGGCTTCCCTGGCCGCTCGTATGACGCCCAATTTTCCCTGATTTAGGACTTATTTCCTCTTCGCTGGGGGAGGAAGTGGGAGGGACTGATGAGAAGTCTGTCCCGAGGGGGCCTGGACGCCCTCATTCCAGCCCGGATGCAGGAGGAGACTGAATGACCCTGACACCACGCGGCATGCGAACCATCGC
>JBOGWV010000205.1:0-25879 GCA_050693975.1 Actinomycetota bacterium | reverse complement strand
CCTGTTCCCACCGGCCCTCGCCGCGCGCTCCCGCGCGCTTGAGCGGATGCAGGATCCGATCCGGGTCGGTGATCTGGTTCAGCGTGGCCGGTCCCTTGGCGCAATTGCGACCGCGCGAACCCGGGTGCTCGGGATTACCCTCGAACTTGCGAACCTGGAGCGTGTCCTTGTCGACATAGGCAAGCAGCCCACACGCCGATTCGCAGTTGAAGCACGTGGTCGGCACGAGCATGTAGCGCTTCTCGAGCCGTTCGGGCCACGCCTTCGACTCGAGCTCGACCCAGTCGTCCCACCGCTCCTTGGGTGGGAAGGAGGCGAGGTTCACACGGCTTGGTCCCTGATAGAAGGTCTCGCCGCGCGCCTCGACTTCCGAGCGCGCGGCACTGAGCCGGCGTGCGATTGCGGGCAGGTCGGGTTGTTCCACTCGACCCCCGAAGTCACTAGGCAAGGGGAACCGCCTGGCCGGCCTGAACGTAGGCGTGCTCGTAGGTCAGCAGGCCGGCGGCCGCCAGCAATCCCCCAAGGGGGCCGACACCGGCCGCGCCCACGCCGAGCGCCACCAAAGCGACTCCCACCCAAAAGAACCAGGCATACGAGCCGCGGACCATCTCCCAGGCGGCGAGTCGAGCGTGCTCGGTGTGATGAGCGAGCGTCGCCTCGCCCCAGGTGGTCAACAGATGAACGACCCCTGCGAGTGCCACGATCAACTGCAGCTCGCCGATGGCCTCACCGTCGCCTAAGTAATCGAACAACAGCGCAACCGAGGCTCCGAGCAACAGCGTCTGCACCACCAGATGAGGCGCCAGCAGCGAGCTTTGCCACATATCGCGCGCCGTCGACTGCGCGAACAGATACGCGGTGTAGACCGCGGTCAGCACCGCCAGCGGGGCGCCGGCGACGGCGAGAGCCGGTGTAGGCGCGGTGTCCAGCAGCGAGAACAGCAGATGTATCGACAGGACGGCGCCGTAACCCGTGATGATGACGCCCCCGCGCACCAGCCACGAGCGCCACTGCGGGCGCGTGAAGATCATGTAGAAGCGTTGGGGATGTTCGAGATCCCAGATCAGCAGGCCGCCGGTCGCGGCGAGACCCGCCAGGCCCGTCAACGGCGGCACCCATCGCCACAACTGACTCGAGGTCTCGATCGCCCCGACCAGAATCAGCAACAGTGGGATCAGATAGGCGCCGGCCGCGATGCCCTTGGTCCATGTATAGAGACTTACCCGCCAATCCCATGGGGCCGTGTGATTGATGTCGTAGGACACGACCGCGGCGGCGCTCGAGTTGTAACGCTCGGGGTGCCCGGAGTTGACCATGCCTCGCCCCGAGTGCTTTTCGCTCCACATGTAGGTGTCGCCGGAGGGCCGGCGGGCGACCAGGGGATCGAGCGTCGCCTGGGTCGCTCCCTTGTAGAACACCGTCGGGGCGGTCGCCTTCTCGGGCCGACGCACGGCCACCGGATCGCGGTTGACGATCGACGCCACTTTGCTCGTCGGGTCGTTGAGATCGCCGACGAGTATCGCCTCGGTGGGGCACACCACGACACACGCGGGCTCGAGTCCCATCTCGAGCCGGTGGGCACAGAAATTACACTTCTCGGCGGAATGGTCGTCGGGGTTTATGAAGATCGCGTCGTAAGGACAGGCCGCCATGCAGGCCTTGCACCCGATGCAGATCGACTTGTCGAAGTCGACGATGCCATCGGGCCTCTTGAACATCGCGCTGGTCGGGCAGGCCGCGACGCAGGGAGCGTCCTCACATTGATTGCAGCGCGTGACCTGGAAGGCGCGTTGCGTTTCAGGCCAGTGGCCGACATCGACGTACTTGACGAAGGTGCGCGTGACCTCGAGTGGCACGTCGTTTTCGGACTTGCATGCCGTGGTGCATGCGTGGCATCCGATGCAGCGATCCTTGTCGAGCACCTTGGCCCACTTGGGCTGGTGGCCGTTGGAGGTTCCGAGACCCCCGCCGGAGAGGCTTATGGGGTTCTGTCGAACACCGGGTTGCTGTGCGCCGAGTTGGCCGAGCACGCCGGGGAAACGCGGACCGTTCATCGGCCTCCATTGTTGACCGGAACGGTGAGGCCCGCATCGACCAGCCGCGACAGCAGGGCTTGGTCGATGTCTAGGCCCTGGGCGGCGGCCGCGGTGCGGGCGGCTCTGCGACGGTCGCCGGGCAGGCGCCCGCCCGCGTCGCGCACACTCTGCACCAATGCCCCCATGCGCTGGTCATAGTCCTCTCGAACTCCGAAACGCTCCGGTGCGAAAGCGATCAAGAAGAGACCGGGGGTCGAGGCGCGGTCCGGCTCGTTCCACGGCATCGGAAGTTGGGAGCTGAGAAGCCCGCCGAAGCCGGCGAGGGTCTCGACCATCATGGCGAGCGCGTACCCCTTCGCTCCACCGACCGGCAGGAGTGCGCCCCTGAGCGCGGCTTCGGGGTCGGTGGTTGGCTCGCCCTGCTCGTCCACGGCCCAGTCTTCCGGAATGGCCTCTCCACGAGATCGCGCCGCGAGGATCTTGCCGCGCGCCCCAACGCCGAGGGCGAGGTCGACGACTAAAGGGCCGTCCTTCGCGGGTGCAGCAAACGCGATTGGGTTCGTACCGAGCACAGGGGTGTCTCCACCGGCCGGCGCGAGGGCCGGCGGGGCGTTGGCGAATCCCATGGCTACGTGACCGCGCTCGGCAACGCGGCCGACATACGTCGAGAGCGGACCGGCGTGACCCGCCTCGCGTACGACTACCGCTCCGATTCCGATCTCGTTCACCCGCGCGCACAAACTTTCGACCGCAACGAAACCCGCAGGAGCGCCCAGCGCGTTGTCGCCGTGAACGATCGCGGTCGCCGGACCGGTCACCTCAACGCGCACGTTCGCAGTCGCGTTTACGCCACCCTTGTCGATTTGCGCCACGTATTGCGGCACCCGAACCAGCCCGTGGCCGGCCAGACCCTCGATCTCGGCTTCGACGAGGACCTGGGCCGTCGCCGCAGCCTGCGCCCGGGCCACTCCTCGGTGGACGAAGAGTTCCTCGAGCGCGTCGCGGAGCGCGTTCGGATCGAATCTCATCCCGACCCGTCGCCAAGAGCCGACTTTGCCGAAGCCATCGCCGCGGACCTTATCAGATTTTAGATTTTTGATTTAAAAGCTCGTGCTAGGCTGCAATTCGTGAGCGGCATGAACCTTCGAGACAACACGATTCAGCGAACCAGCCTGTCGCGCGAGGCCTATGGGGCTCTCCGCTCGGCCATCTTGAACCGAGAGCTGGCGCCCGGAAGCAAGGTCTCCGTGCGGCCCTTGTCCGAGGCACTCGGCCTCTCCCCGACTCCCATCAAGGAAGCCCTGCTGGCCCTCGAACGCGAGGGCCTCGTCACCGCGATCACCAATCGCGGGTACTACGTGCCCACGCTCGGAGCGATCGACGTACCCGAGATCTACGAGCTCCGCGAGGCCCTCGAGAGTCTGAGCGCTCGCCTCGCCGTACGACGAGGCGATCCAGCCCTCCCCGCCAAGCTCAATGCCCTGCTCAAGGAGCAGCGCTCGTGCGCCCGGCACGAGGACCTCGAGCACTACGGCGATCTCGACCTCGAGTTCCATCGGGCTTTGTGGGAGGCATCAGGCAACCGCAGGCTCGTGCAGACCGCCGAGACGCTTGCCGGGCAACTCCGGCTGCTGATAAGCACGTCGGCGATCGTGCCCGGCCGCCTGGATGCATCACTTGCCGAGCACGATGAGATCATCGACAGCATCAAAGAAGGAAAGGAGGCGCGGGCCGCGCGCGCGATGAGCAAGCACGTGCAACGGGCCGGGCAGGCCCTCGCCGCGCACCTCGAGCGGACGGAGTCGGGTTTCGGCGGAGATGGGCGCTCGACAATCGACAAGGCCGGAGCCTGAGAGGGGTGGGCATGTCACATTCGTTTTTGGTTCACAACGATGGAGATCATGTAGGAGTGGCCGTGCGCGACATCGAGGTCGGAGAAGACGTTGAGGGGCTCGTCATGGAAAACGGGGGCCGCGTCTCGGTAACGAGCAAGGGCGCGATTCCGCTCGGTCACAAGATCGCTCTGGTCGAACTGGCCGACGGCGCAGACGTACTCGAGTATCAAACCAAGATCGGCGTGACGAGCCAGCCGATCCTGCCGGGTGACTACGTCCATACACACAACATCAGGAGTGCCAGGTGGTAACGAATCCCACTTCCTCCGTTGGCCGGAGGCCGGAGTTTCTAACTGGATACCGAAGGGCCAACGGGCGCGTCGGGGTTCGCAACCATGTTGCGATCCTTCCGCTCGACGACATCTCCAACGCCTGCGCCGAGATGGTCGCCGCAATGATCCCCGGCACGCTGGCGTTACCGCACGCCTACGGACGACTGCAGTTCGGCGAGGACCTCGACCTCCACTTCCGCACCATGATCGGCACCGGATCCAACGCAAACGTCGCCGCAGTGGTCGTGATCGGCATCGAGCCGAACTGGGCTGAGCGAGTCGCCTCGGGAATCGCGTCAACGGGTAAACCCGTCGAAGCATTTGCGATCGAACGATTCGGTGACCTCAAGACCGCCGAGCGCGCGGCTCGCGCGGTGCAACCGATGCTTCAGGACGCAACCGAGCTGGCGCGCGAGCCCGTCGAGCTCAAGGACCTATGGGTCAGCATCAAGTGCGGTGAGTCCGACACCACCACCGGCCTTGCGTCTTGTCCGACCACGTCTCGTGTCGTCGACCGCGTCGTCAACGAAGGCGGCACGGTGTTCTTCGGCGAAACCTCTGAGCTCACCGGCGGCGAGCACCTCATAGCCAACCGGTGTGAAACCGACGACGTTCGGAAGAGGTTCATGAAGACCTACGAGGATTACGTCGGCATGATCAACGACACCGGCTCGGACCTGCTCGGCTCTCAGCCCACCGAGGGAAACATTCGCGGCGGCCTTTCGACCATCGAGGAGAAGGCGCTGGGTAACATCGCCAAGACCGGCACCGTGCCCGTCGTCGATGTGCTCGGCCCCGCCGAGGCGCCCACCAAGGTGGGGTTGAACTTCATGGACTCCTCTTCGGCTGCGGCCGAGTGCGTCACCCTGATGGCCGCCGGCGGCGCGGTGCTTCACCTGTTTCCGACGGGGCAGGGCAACGTTATCGGCAACCCCATCGAGCCGGTCATCAAGCTGTCGGGCAACCCCCTCACGGTCGAGACGATGTCGGAACACATCGATCTCGACGTTTCGGGTCTCCTGCGCGGCGAGATGGACCTCGACGCGGCCGGCGACGGTCTGCTCGAAGTGGTTCGCCGCACGGCAAACGGAAGACTGACCGCGGCCGAGTCCCTAGGTCATCGTGAGTTCTCGATGACCAAGCTCTACCGCAGCGCCTAATAGTGCGCGCGACAACGCCTTGGGGGTTCTGGCCTTGTCTCTGTGGGTCGTAGCGGCCGCGGCCCTGATGGCCGCCTTCGTCAAGAGCTCCATCGGCGTGGGGGGCGGCATCCTTCCGACCGCCCTCCTCGCCACCTTCGTGCAGACGCCGTTGGCCGTCGCGACCCTGGGTCCCGTTCAGCTCGTCAGCAGTCTCGGCGCGGTGACCTCAGGGCGCGAGCACATCGCGTGGTCGGAGGTCGTTCGCATGGTTCCTGCAGCTCTGCTGGGACTCGCAGCCGGAACCTTTCTCTTGGTGGAGATGCCGGACCGCTGGCTCACGCTGGGCTTGGGGATCCTCGCGATTGCGATCGGGATACGAATGGTGTTGCGAGCCAAGACCCCGCGGCCGGCGGCCCACAAGTCCTCCACCGGGTGGCCCCGTTCGTTGGCGGCGTCGTCCTTCGGGCTGCTCGGGGGAGTCATGTCGGGATTGGCGCATTCCGGCGGCCTCGTAATGACCGTGTATCTGGCTGCCGTGCAACTCGACAAGAAGGTGTTCGTCGCGACCCTGATGGCGGTCGTTTGCGCGGTCGACATCGCGAAGATCTTCGCTTACTTTAGCTCTGGCCTCCTTCCGGACAACTGGGTCATGGTGATCGTCGTCTCGATACCCGCCGTGGTCGTGGGGACCTTCGTCGGGCGTCGGACCAACCACCACATGTCCCCGGAGTTCTTCCGATCCGTTCTGGGCATCGCCGTCATCCTGCTGGGCGTTCCGCTCATCGCGGAATCCCTCTAAACGTGAAGAGAGGGGCCCCAAGGGGGAACCCCTCTCTGATTCTGCCGGTGGTGGCCGACATCAGTCCGCGGCTACGGGAGCCTCCGACGACGGGGTGCTCGCCTCGCTCTCACTCGAATGGAAGCTAACCGGGCGCTTGCTGAACATGATGGCGCCGGCCAGCACCGCGAGTGCCACTCCCGCGATGACGAAGCGGAAGTTGCTGTCCTCGAGGCTGATGATCGCGGGGAGCACCAAGAGCGACACCAGGTTCATCACCTTGATGAGCGGGTTGAGCGCGGGTCCCGCGGTGTCCTTGAAGGGATCCCCTACGGTGTCGCCGATGATCGAAGCCTCGTGCGCTTCCGAACCCTTACCCCCCTCGTTGCCGTCCTCGATGAACTTCTTCGCGTTGTCCCACGCGCCACCAGAGTTGCTGAGGAAGTTGGCCATGAGCTGACCGGTCAAAATGACCGCCGCCAGAAACGCCCCGAGGGCGAAGTAGCTGATGCCGAAGCCCACGATGATCGGGCTCAGCACGGCGAGCAACGCCGGAGTCGCCAGCTCGCGCAGCGAGGCCGCGGTGCAGATGTCGATGACGGGACCGTAGTCGGGACGTTCCGTGCCCTCCATGATTCCCGGCTTGCGACGGAACTGCTCGCGCACCTCTTGCACGACGATGCCGGCGCTGCGTCCCACCGCCCGAATGGCCAGTGCGCTGAACAGAAATGCTATCGATCCGCCGATCAGCAGGCCGATGAAGGTCTTTGGGTCGGCCACGTTGATAGCGACGTCGGGATGCTCGAAGAGTTGCCTGCCGGTGGCCACGATGCCCTTCTCGAGGCCGATGGTCTCGATGTAAGAGGCGAACAGCGCGACCGCGGCTATGACCGCAGACCCAATGGCGAAACCCTTGGTGACGGCCTTGGTCGTGTTACCGACCGCGTCGAGACTGACCATGATCTTCTCGGGTTCACCCTTGAACTCGCCGGACATCTCGGCGATCCCCGCAGCGTTGTCCGCGACCGGTCCGAAGGTGTCCTCGGAGACGACCACGCCTGTGGTCGCAAGCATGCCCATCCCTGTTAGCGCGACCAGGTAGAGCGAGAACTGCAGGTTGCCGCCACCGAGTGCAATTGCGACACCCAGTGCGCCGGCGATAGCAATGATCGCGTAGACCGAGGACTCGAGTCCGGAGGAGACGCCCGAGAGGATCGTCGTTGCCGGACCGGTGCGCGTCGCCTCGGCGATCTCGCGCACGGGGGCGTTCTCGGTCGAGGTGAAGTACTCGGTCAGGCGGCTCGCAACCTGAGCCAAGACCAGTCCCGCGACGACGGCGAGGAACATCTTGGTGCCCTCGTTGAACTCGGTCTCGTTGCCGACGTAGGTGAACGCGACCGCGGCGGTTCCCACGATGGTGAGGATGCCTGCGGTCAGAAAGCCCCTGTTGATCGGCGCCATCGCGGTCTTGTCGTTCTCCGTCGCGCGCACCGCGTACACACCGACGATCGACGCGATCACGCCCACCGCTCGAGCGATAACCGGGAAGATAAGTCCGATTACTGCGGCCTCGGGCCGGCCGATTGCGTTGAAGGCGGCGACCCCGAGGATGATCGAGGCGACCAGAGTCACCTCGTAGGACTCGAAGAGGTCAGACGCCATACCGGCACAGTCGCCGACGTTGTCACCTACGTTGTCGGCAATGGTCGCGGGGTTACGGGGATCGTCCTCGGGAATACCCGCCTCGACCTTACCGACGAGGTCCGCGCCGACGTCCGCCGCCTTCGTGAAGATGCCTCCACCCACTCGGAGGAACAACGCGAGCAGAGAACCACCGAAGCCGAAGCCCACGAGGATCGCGCTGGATGTGTTCTGGAAGGCCATGATGATCAACGTCGCTCCGAGGAGACCCAGGCCGACGGTGAACATTCCCGCCACTCCGCCGGTGCGGAAGGCGACCTTGAGGGCCGCGGGCAGCGATCCGGTCTTGGCCGCGGCCGCGGTTCGAACGTTGCCGCGCACCGCGAGGCTCATGCCGATGAAACCGGTTAGTCCAGACATCAGGCAGCCGATGAGAAACGCGATCGTACGGAACAACCCGGACTGGATGAAGCTCAGCGCCTCGCCACCGCCGGCGGACTCGGGCCGCACGACCGCGGTCGAGGTAACAAACACGATCACGCCGACCGGAATGGTGATCAACGCGATGGTCTTCATCTGACGACGTAGGTAAGCGAGGGCCCCCTCCTGGATCGCCTTGGCGATCTCGATCATCTTGGGGGTGCCCTGATCCGCAGCGAGCACGCCACGCATCAACTGGAAGCCCACACCGATAGCCACCAGTGCGGTTACGGCAGAAAAGACAAGCCAGAACCACTCGGCGCCACCCAGAGTGAACTCCTGGTATCCCCCTTCCGCTGCTAACAGGTGCTGCATCGCGCTGCTCCTCTCTGGCGGATTGCCGCCAACTACTCGACCCGGCGCGCGGGTTCGGTTACCGGATGCGGCTTTCTCTTGCGCTTGGCCCTCGTCTTGGGCTCCGCGACTCGTACGTAGATTTGGTTTGCAACCTTCTCGCTAATGGTTCGGTCCTTGCCCTCGACACGCACGACGATGGGACCGTCGAAGGGATGCTTCTCGGAAACCTCCACCCGGACTCCCGGCCGCAGACCGAGGTTGTCCAGAAACTTGATGACCTCGGGGTCGGTGGAGCCGGGCACCGCGACCACGGCGACGGTGCCCGGATCGAGCGCGTACAGAGGCGGCATCTCGGGGATCTCGAAAACGTCGAGGTCCGGAATGGGGAAGCCGTGGGGGCAGGTCGCCGGCCGGTCGAGCGCAACGAACAGCCGGTCCTCGACCTCTTGGGGCAACTCGTGCTCGAAGGTTCCTGCAAGGCGGTCGGCTTCGTTCCACGCGTAGCCGAGCATGTCGGAGAGGAAGCGCTCGACTATGCGGTGACGCCGGATGGCGCGAACGGCAACGCGCCGACCCTCGTCGGTCAGGTCCACACCGCGGTAGGGCTGGTGCTCGGCGAGGGCGCGCTCGGCGAGCTTCTTGACCGCGGCCGTGGCGGTGCCGGGAGACACCCCCAGGGAATCGGCGAGCGCGCCGGTGTGCGCGGCGGCACCGTCCCTGGTGAGCCGGTAGATGGACTTGAGCGTCTCGCGGTCAGATTTCGATAGTGACGTGTTCATATTTTGAGAGCCCAAAAGATATCTCTCAAACCCCCAAAACGTCAATCAACCCCACCCCGGCCCCGGTTCTGAGCGCGGGAGCTCCCGCTCCAGCGCGCAATCGGCACAGAGAAAACCCCCGAAAAGGATTTTGAGCGCGGGAGCTCCCGCTCCAGCGCGCATTTGGCACGGAAAACCTGGAGAGAGAGCGGTCTTAGAGGTTCATTACGAGGCGGGCGCACATGCCCCCATCGGGGCGCTGGCCCACCTCGCAGGAGTCGACCAGGCTCTCGAGCAGCGCCATTGACAACTTCATGCGCGCCAGGAAGTCCTCGTCGCGGCCCGAGTTCTCGGCATCGAAACTACGTCCTCGGTCGCCCACCTCGATGACCACCTGTTCATCCTCGTGCGACCAACTGACGCTCACCGGCGAGTCGGGCGAGGCCTCCTCGTTGGCGATGACGGCGTTGGCGCAGGCTTCGCCCACGGCGATCCTGAGATCGTCCACCGCCTCCTCGCCCATGCCTGCGGAGCGAGCCAGCGAGGCGAGCGCCAGGCGCACCACACCTACGTAAACGGATCGAGACGGGATCTCGATCTCGACCTGGCTCACGAATGCACTAGCCGCTCGTAGCCTCGTCCACCGAATCGTGGATGGGAAAGACCTTGGTCAGGCCGGTGATCTTGAAGATCTTGAGGATCTTGTCCTGAGTGCACACGAGCGAGAGGCTCCCGTCGTGCGCCTTCACCCGCTTAAGGGCGCCCACCAGCACCCCGAGGCCCGTCGAATCCAGGAAGTCCACCTTTTCGAGATCGACCACCACGTCGTAGGTGCCCTCGGAAACGAGCTCGATGAGCTTCTCCCTCAGCTTGGGAGCGGTGTAGACGTCGATTTCCCCGGCGACGCTTACGACGGCATATGAGTCGACCTTCGAAACGTCGATCCCGAGCTCCATGCGCGACTTCCTTTCTTCAGTTCCCTGGTACGTTCCCTCAACGGTCAAAGATGCGCCAGCATACCGCCGTCGCTGTGCCGGGCCCTCTCGGCAGAGCGAGCCAAATTCGCCGATTGCGGGCAATCCGTGGTTAACCTCGTGGCCAGAGTTCCGGCGGGAGGCCGTGCCCAAAGAGTTTGTGGCGGCGTCCCGTCGAGGAGGTGTCAGACGTGAACACCCCCACGTCCGAGTCCAAAGACAAAACAAAGTCCCGACCCTGGTGGCTCGCGGCCCTCGTGGTGGCGGTCTTGGTCGGCGCGATCGCCGCCGCGGTCGCGATGACCACCGAGGACGGCCCACTGGAAAACGCGGAACCCGGCCCCTCCGGCTCGGTCGGCGATCCAAAGGTCAAGCAGGCCGACTGGAAGATCGACGTAGAGCGAGCCGGCAAGTCTGGGAAGCTATCGAAGCAACAGAAGAAAACGTTTGCCAAACAACGCAAGGCTCTTCGCTTGATGACACGCGACGTCTACGACACGATGTTTCTGTCGCCAGAGAAGCTCGACGGCATGATGAAGCAGGTCTTCACACCCAAAGCGCGAGGAGCCTTTGAGCGATCCAAGGCCGGTCTGCCAAAGGGTGCGGAGAAGGTTCGCATTCAAAGGCGCATCGCGCGCATCGCCATCGACACGAGCGGTAGCTCGCGCGCAACTTTGAAGGTACGCGTCGTTGCCAAAGGCACCGCCAAAGGCAAGAAGTTCGCACTCGAGCACGTCTCGGCCCTCTATCTGTCACGCGACGCGGTCCGGTGGAAGGCGTTCGCGTTCACTGTCGACCAAGGCCCCTACAAGAAACCCACCAAGCCCAACGACAAGAACGAGAAAAACAAGAAGGAGCCAAGGACGAAGGACGGAGACAAGAAGAGCTCCGACTCGAAGGAGAAGGACAAGAAGAAGGGTGATCGCTCGTGATCAAGCGATCCATTGCACTGCTCGCTCTCGTCGCCTCTGTGTGCGTCATGGCCCCGCTCGCCGGCGATCGCTCGAGCAGCACCGCGGCGCCGATCACCGGGGGACGCGTCCACCAAGACTTTCAACCAAGGGATGGGAAGGTCTTCGTCCTCATCATCGGTAACGACGCTCGTTCCGGGAATCCGGATCGCTCCCGTGCCGACGCAATCCACCTCGCGGGTATCAATACCCGGACGATGAAGGGCGGAGTTCTGAACTTCCCGCGCGACTCGTATATCAACATTCCGGGCTCGGGAAGTGGACGGATTAACGAAGCCCTGTACCGGGGCGGCCCCGAGCTGGTGGTCCGCTCGGTCGAAAGCCTCACGGGGATCCGCATCGACTACTGGTTGATGACCGGGTTCGTCGGTTTTCAGAAAGCCATCGAAGATCTCGGCCGCGTCCCCATGAAAATCAACCAGGGCATCTACGACCAGGGCGGCTCCGGGGCCAAGATTCCCGCCGGGACGGAGTGGCTGTACGGGGCATCGTCGCTTGCCTACGTTCGCACGCGGAAAGCGTTTGCCGGGGGTGACATCGCTCGAACGACGAACCAGGGAAAGTACTTACTCGCGCTCTTGCGAAAGTTGCGAACAGACATTGAGCGCAATCCGGCGTCGATGTTCGAGTGGATGGGCGTGGCCCGCAAGTGGACGCGGCTCGACATCCCGCCGGACGAGTTGTTCCGGCTCGCGGTGCTTGCGTCTCAGGTGAAACCAGGCGACGTCGGCAACGTGACCGTGCCGGTGACCGTGGGCTCCGCGGGAGCCGCCAGTGTCGTCTTCATCCAACCGGAAGCGAATTCGATCTACAGCCGGTTCAAGGCAAAGGGTTCGCTCTAGGCGACGTAGGTGGCGAAGTCGTCAGGAGTCAGTGCTCGGCCCGTGGCCTTTTCGACAAGGTGGTCCCACCGCATGAGGTTCCCCGGCCTGAATAAACGCTCGGTGAGCCATTCTCCGACCGAGCGCTCGTTCACGAGGCGCCCGCAGACGTCGATTATCTCCCGCTCGAGCTGGCACGACAGCACCGATCCCAGTAGGTAGTTGTGGTAGTAGACGGGCACCGCCGCTATGTGGATCTTCGCCGCCCAGTCGGGCGCGCTGCGACCCTGGGGAGGGCTGACGAATTGAAAGCGTTCGACCAGTTCCCACCACAGTGAGTCGAGATCGGATTCGGGATCGGAGTAGAGCTGTCGTTCGAAGTGCGCCATGACAAGCACCCACCGAGCCACGAGCAGCTCCTCCGCGCCGTTTGCGCGCCGCAATTCGCCCGCGATACCTTCAATCTGCGAACGGTCGGCTCCCGCAATTTCGATCAGCCACCGAGGGTCGCGCACCAGACGACCGGATAGAAGGGCCATTGCCTCCGTGACGAAGGTATGCGCGGGCCGATGCAACAGGTACGGCAGCTCGGGGTCGATCATCAAGTCGTATGCGGCGTGACCCGATTCGTGCAACATGACCGAGGTCCAGAACTCACCCGGGACGATGTTGCAAAGCAACCGGACGTCGGTGCCGGTGCGGTCGACGTCGAGGCAGAAGGCGTTCTGACACTTGCGCTCGCGCGGATAGAGATCGCTGAGCTCGATCGTCTTGGCCAAATCGATGCCCCACCCCGCAAAGGTCTTGGCGGCAAGCTCGGCGGCGGAATGGGGCTGGAGCAGCGGGTCCAGATCCATTCGCCCATCCCGGGGCAGCTCCTGGAAGAAGGGGTCTCCGTAGTGCCACGGCTGGACCGTTCGGACGTTAAAGCGCCGCGCGAGCCGCGCGTCCAGCGCCTCCTTGTACCTGAGATATGGCGCCGCGGTCAGATGCTCGATGTCATCCAGAAAGCCGAACAACCACTCCTCTTGAATCTCGGATAGATCGAGCGACATCTGATAGTAGTCGGCATAGCCCAGATCACGGGCCGCTTGATTCCGCAGTCGAGCGAGGTCCCGCACACGTTCTTCTACCCGCGCACCGATCTCTTTTGATGCCTCCCAAGCGCGCCGGCGCTCGACGTCGTCATCGGAAGTGTTCAAGACGTCGAGGATGTCGTTGTCCGATACGCGCCGGCCGTCGACTTCGGGTCGGAACGAAGCAAACTCGGACTCGACCGCGCTGGAAACCGCGACGACCTGCTCGCGCATGGAGTCATCCATCTGGTTTCCGGTCAGCGAGCGCCTCAGCACATCGAGCTGGCGTTTGAGGACCGGCTCGTGAAGCTCGTCCTTGACGGCCTCGTTGATCTGCTGGAGCGCCTCTGGGTTGCCCTTCACCCGTCGCAACTCCAACTCCAATTCGGCCCGGCGCGCCTCTGATTCGGGGGTGGCCTCGATCTGTGAATCCCAGTAGGCGCGATGAAACTCGGTCTCGACGTCGCTGAGCTTATCCTCGAGCGTCGTGGCAAGCCGATGCGGCGGAACCGTTGCCATCCTCCAACCCCTCTTTTCCGGATCTGACCCAACCTGGAGGAATAATAAGTTTCCCCAACCTGCGCCTTACCCGCTCCCGCGGATTAATTCAAAGTGCCACGGCTCCCATGACATCGGGCGCCACAAGGGGAGGCCCAGCCGGGCGACGAGATCGACCGCCAGCTCGATGTCCCCACCCAGGTCAACGGCAACGCCACGCTCGTGATTGGAGGTTCCCGGTCGCGCGACCCAGTCATCGGCGATCTCGGGGTCGCCGTACTTCGCGAGGGCCTCGTTCCAGAGCTCGGTCTGTCGCTCGAGCGACCGATACGAGGACACAAGGTGCACCCGGCCACCAGATGCCGAGATGAGCTCGTCGACCGCACTGCGCATCCTCGGGTTCAGGCCCTTCGTCGTTGCGGACCCGGTCGGTGCAATCGAAGCCGGGGCGAGCTTGTCGACCTCGATGATGGCGCGTGCGCGTGCCGTGAAGTCGTCGAGGATGACCTCGACCTCCATCTCCGCGGCCCCGGCGACACAGTCGCACTCGGTCAGTCGCGCCCCGTTGAGCCGCGCGTACTCGCGGGCGATCGGTTCGGGATCGGCGATCCCGTAGGGTCCCGATTCGTACACGGCCGCTAGGGCGGCGGCATCCGCTGCGGTCTGCGCCCGGGCACGTACACCGGAAGCATGACCGAGAGCAACCACGACCGTGGCGCACAGCAACGACAGCACGAGGCTCAACGACAGGAACAGGACGCTCATCCTTGCTTCCCTGCCGCTGCGCCACTGGGGGAGGGTCTCCGCTTCCCGCCGCCGCGTCGCGGCAGCCCCGGGTAATGCGCGCCGTCGTTAATGACTCCCAATACCTTTCAAGGCGGAGCCGCTGCGATCGCTCATGGCTGCTCGATGCGCATCGTTGCGGTCGAGCTCATGTCGCGGCTCGAGATCAGATTCCCCAGCAAGGGGAGATGACCATCCGATCTGTAGGTCAAGGTCACGGTCAGAGGTTCGCCCGTGCTCCGATCCGAAGACTGGGGCTCGATCTCGATGTCGAGGGGCCCCAGGCCCCCGTGCTCGGCCGCGGTGCGGATCTCATTCGGGTCTGAGTCGACGATCGCGACGCGCGCAGTTTCGCGCGCCGCGTGCCACAGTCGAACCTGATCGCCGATGAGAAGCCCGACTTCGATCAGCACCGCGAGCACGAGGGCCAGTACGGGCAGACACAGCACAAGTTCGACGGTTGCCTGACCGTGCTCGTCGGCCCGACGGCGGGACGTCACTTGTTGCCGCCGTCCATGAACTTGCCGAAGATCTCCTTGATGACGCCTTCGATGCCGGCCTCGAACCCACCGCTCTTGGTGACTGCGGTGATGATGCCGACGACGGCGACGGCAAGCAGCGTGACGAGGACGTACTCGACTCCGCCCTGCCCCGCCTGGCTGTAGGCAACTCTCTTTACGCGGTCGCTGATGTGCTCCACGGGCACCTCCGATGGCTCGGTGACCGGCTGTTGCGCCGGTCGGTGCCCCCTATGTCAGCGGCGTAATCGCGATCTGTCTGTGGCGCGCGTCACTTTTGTCGTTGAAATGAAGCCATCATTCCGAGCGCGGAAGTGGATTCACGATCGAGCCTTCCTCCACACCCCACTCGTCGAACGCCCCCTGATTTACCTCGAGGGCGCCGCGGTAGGTGACCCCGGGATCGTAAGCAGGACACGGCTCTGCCTCGCAGGGTTCCATGTCGAGGAGCTTCAATATCTTCCCCTCGAAATCGAAGAACGCTATCGACAGGGGAATGAGTGTGTTGCGCATCGTGAACGCGCTGTTCGAATCCTCGAAGAAGACGAACAGCATGCCCTCGTCCTCCGGCATACCCTCGCGCTTCATCAAACCGAAGGCTCGCTGCTCATCCGTCTCGGCCACATCGACATCTATCAGCACGGACTCGGGTCCCGTGTCGATCAACACGCGGCCGCGCGCGAACTCCGGCGCGTCGGGAGGACGAGTGATCTCGGGTTCCCCCACCCCTGCCTCTTGTGAATCGGAGCAGGCCGCGACCAACAGGAGCGCGAACAAGAGAGCGGACAAACGATGCATCCATTGAGCTTCCCATCCTTATAGAGGTAGCAATTCATAGGGCGAGCCCGCGCAGGAACGGAACCACCCCCAGGAGCAGGAACGCAGGAAGCACGCACACGACCAGTGGCACCGCCATGAGTATGGGTGCGCGCCTCACGGAATGGTCCAGCGCTCGCATCGTCTGAAGGTCGCGCTGCAAAGCGAACACGTCCAAGGCCTCGGCGGCCGGCAGGCCCTTGCGCGCCGCGCGCTCGAGCGCGATCGACATTCCGGCAAGCCCTGCGTTGCCGGTGCGCTCGAGGGCAGGCGGCCAGGCGAGGCCGAGGCGCGTCAGCCGTCGCGCGTAGGAGAGTTCGTGCGCGACGGCGGCGGGCGGGTGCTGAGCCGCGACCTCGAGTGCAGCGTGCAACCCTGCTCCTCCCCCCAGAGCGCGAGCAAGGGCCCGCGCCACGGCCGACACTCCGTCCTCGGCGTCGGGTGGTTTGGGTGTGAGATACCGCATCCACCGCAAGCCCGCCAGCGTCAGCGACACTCCCAAGACGATGAGCAAGACCCCGGCTCCGTCCAGCAACGAGGCTCCCGACGCCGGCATCAGCGGGATACACAGAAGCGGCAAGCAGGCGACGATGCGCGCCGAGAGGGTCATCCCCGCAACGGCCGCCAAGGTTGTCTGGAGCGCGTTGCGGCGGCGCTCGATGGTGACGGCGAGGTCGTCAACCATGTGCGCGAGGTCGCCACCCAGAATGTGAGCGACCGCGTAGGTGACTTGCAGCGAATGGGCATCTGGCCCGAGCTTGGATTCCAGGACGGCGAGAGCATCGGGGGCTGGTTCTCCCAACGCGAGCCTTCGAGCGAGTCGTCGCAGATCGCAGCGAAGAGACTCCGGCGCATCCTCGTGCCACACCTCGAGTGCCTCACGAGGAGATAGTCCCGCCCGGAGCAAGGCGGACAACGCGCGCAGCGCGGCTGCTCTTTCACCGAGGACGTCAAGGGGGCGCGGACGCACGGGGAGGAGCCTCACCGATCACTCGACGTCCTCGATCGCCGTGACGACGCGTCGCCCCTGGTCGTCACGTCCGAGCTGAACCACCACCTCGAGGGCGCGCATCACCTGTCGTTGCAGGGCGGCTTCCGACGCACCCGAGCCCGCCTGAAGGGCCAGCGTCACGAACCGCTCGAGAGCATCGTCGGGAGTGCGCGCGTGCACCGTCACCATCGAACCCTCGTGGCCGGTGGACATCGCGGCAAGCGCGGCAAGTGCCTCGTCACCACGAATCTCCCCCACCACGATCCGGTCCGGTCGCATCCGAAGCGCGGCTCGGACGAGCGTGCCGAGATCTATGCGCCCGGCCCCCTCGACGTTAGGAGGCCGGGCGACCAGCGACACCGCGTGGCGGCATCCGGGGCGCAACTCGGGGATCTCCTCGACCACGACGACACGCTCGGTCGGCGGCACCACCCCGAGCAGCGCGTTGAGCAGGGTGGTCTTCCCCGTTCCCGTAGCCCCGCTGATCGCGATCGAGCGCCGATCCTTGACCAACCTCGCCAGCAGCGAGGCCTGCATCGCTTCGAGCATCCCACCGGCGACGAGATCGTCGAGGTCGTAGCGGGCCTCGGGGAACTTTCGTATCGATACATATGGGCCCTCGGGAGCCACCGGCGGCAAGACCACGTGAAGTCGCGAACCGTCGCCGAGACGAGCATCGGCCAGCGGACGGCTTGCATCCGCGCGAGCGCCGGCGTTACCGAGCAGCCGTTCGATCAACCCGGCCAGTTCGTCGAGGGATTCGAAGCTGACCCCAGTGCATTCGAGCGCGCCGGCGCGTTCCACCCACACGGGATCGGTCCCGTTGACCAGAACGTCGGTAACGTCACCGTCGTTCATCAAGGGAGTCAGAGGGCCGTATCCGTCGATTGCGTCGGCCAGTAGCGCCACCGAGCAGGCGAGCTCGTCGGGTGGGACCTCGTTGGCGAGCAGGTCCCGCAGCGCCAGCCTGCGCTCGGCGGGATCGAGCTCGGCCAGCTCGTCCCGCTCGAGTACCAGGTCGTGAAACCTCGACCTCATCCGCGTTCGTCCTGCGGTCCGGCCGAGCCCGCCCCGCGCTCGTCCGGTACCAGGGCCCGCGCCAGGCGGACCACCGCTCGCCCGTAGCGGGTCCATCGGAACGAGACCAAGCGACCGTCGTCTTCGGCATCGCGAAGAGCGGGGCAACAGGGAAGCTCGAGCGTGATGCGCCGTTGAAGGACGGCGGCCAGCCGGTTGCAGGTGGTCTCGCCGCCCGGGCCGGGGCGATTGGTGACGAGTG
Organism: Actinomycetota bacterium; assembly: GCA_050693975.1. GTDB lineage: Bacteria > Actinomycetota > CADDZG01 > CADDZG01 > WHSQ01 > WHSV01. Next base: position 7,853 of record JBOGWV010000205.1, on the reverse strand, counting down.
CCCAGTCAAGGTCAGGCCATGCCTCGAGCAGCACCGCAGCTCGTCGGGCGCCGGGCACGGTGGGGGCGGTGACCAGCACTGCGGCATCGACATCGGGAAGGACCTCGGGCGCAGCCTGGGCGGGGGCATCCACCACTACGAGGTCGAAAGCTCGGCGGGCGCGCTTCAAGACCAGCGCGCTGTCGCCACCCTCGCGCGGCGCGAACAGCGCCCTGAACCCGCCCCCCATCGGGAGCGCGCACAGCTTGACGGAATCGGCCCCGTCTTCGATTTCCGCCCAGGTGCGGTGCTTGCCCGGCTCGAGTCCCATCCGCAGGTCCGCCCCGCCCGCCAGATCCACAAAGACCACCGAGCATCGGGGCGCCAGCGCGGCAGCGAGATGCAGCGCCAGCGAGGTAACGCCGAGCCCTCCTGTGGGCCCCGTCACCGCGATTACCGCGCCCTTCCTCGCCGACTGCCTCGACTCGATCTCTTCGATTACATGTTGCGGATAGTCCGGGTCGAAGGGGATCCCGTCACCGCTTGCATCCGGACCCAGCACCACAACGTCGGCGTCCGAAGGGGCTTGTTTGTGGAGCGACACGCGCCACTCGGGAGGGGCTCCGTCGAAGGCCCGCGCCGCCTCGAGCCTGGTCCTGGGGTCGTCGCTGACGACGGCGATGTGCAATGCGGTCATGGATTTCACGATGAACGCGTTCCGATGAACAAACTGTGGCGCGCGCCACAGTTCACCGCTGGATGGGCCTCTGGTGGGACAATTGAGGGCCGTGGAAGCCGCCTTCTTCGACCTCGACAAGACCATTATCGCCAAGTCCGGGCCCCTGGCTCTCGGCCGAAGCTTTTTTCGCGAAGGCATGATCACGCGCTCGTTGCTTGCCAAGGCCATCTACGCGCAGCTGATGTTCCAGCTCATGGGTGCGGACGAGGGGCAGATGGAGCGCATGCGCGCCGAGGCAGCCAAGCTCACTGAGGGCTGGGAGGTCGAAAAGATCAAGACGGTCGTAAACGAGGTGCTCGAGGACGTGATCTCGCCCCTGATCTACGCCGAGGCCCTCGAGCTCATCCACGACCACACCGCTGCCGGACGGCTCGTCTGCATTGTTTCCTCTTCGCCCACCGAGATCGTGGAACCCCTGGCCCGGATGCTCAGGATCAGCCGTTTCATAGCCACCCGGCCCCGAATCGTGGACGGCAAGTACACGGGAGAACTCGATTTCTACGCGTACGGTGCAAATAAGCCAACCGCTATCAAGGAACTGGCCGCGGAGCTCGATATAGACCTCAACAACTCGTTTGCCTACACGGACTCGGTCACGGACCTTCCGATGCTCGAGGCGGTCGGCAATCCGGTTGCGGTGAACCCCGACAAAGAGCTACGCAGGATCGCCCTCGAGCGGGACTGGCGCATCGAAGCATTCCGGAACCCGGTGAGCCTGCGGTCTCGTCTGCCAGAATGGAGGCGACCCGAGGTGACCTGGGCATCGAGTGCCAGAGCCGCCCTGGTTGTGGTAGGGATAGCGACCTTCGCCTGGTGGGTAAGCAGGAAGAAGCAATAGAGCCTGAGTCGCACCGCGAGGGTGCGGCCAAATCAGATTCGCGGGATTAGTTCATGATTCGAAAACGACAACGCGGTCGCGTCACGCTGGCGGTGGCCGCCGCCTCACTCATCGCCATGTCCACGTTGGGGACGGGCGCCCATTCGCTGGCCGCGCCTCCGACTCAAGATGAGCTCGAGGCAGCCGAGGACCGCCTCCACGAACTCGAGGCGGACTTCGAGATCGTGGTCGAGCGCTACAACCTCGTCAACGAGCGCCTCGGTTCGCTGCAGGTGCGCATCTCGGATGCCAGAGCCAAGATCGACGAGCTCGAGAAGTCGATGGCCGTCTCAGAAGAGCAGGCCGTCGACGTCGCCACCGAGCTCTACAAGGGCGGCGCGACCGGGAACCTGGAGGCCGTTCTGGGATCGGATTCGTTGTCGGAGATCGACGCGCGCGTGGCCTACCTCGAGTCCACCGACGAGGCCAACTCCAAGGTGTTCGAGGATCTCGCAACCGACAAGGCATTGCTCGAGGACACGCTCGCAGACCTCACCGACGCCGAGGACAAGGCGCAGAAAACCAAAGTGGAGCTCGACGGGCTGCGCGCCGACATCGACGCCAAGCTCGCCGACCAGGCCGACGAGATCGCCGATCTTCAGGCACAGATCGAAGAGGCCGAACGTCTCCGCGAGCAGCGCGAAGCGAGGCTCAGGGAGCAGCAGGAGCAGCAGTCGTCGCCGGCTCCCGCTCCCCCTTCCACCCCTGCTCCCAATATCTCCGGGACCAACTCGCGAGCGGGTATCGCCGTCAACGCCGCTCTGTCACAGGTGGGCAAGCCCTACCAATGGGGAGCGGCGGGACCGGACAGCTACGACTGTTCCGGCCTCACGATGTGGGCGTGGGCCCAGGCCGGCGTCGGTCTGCCTCACAACTCGGGGATGCAGTACGGATCGCTACCTCACGTTTCGACAAGCAGCCTGCAGCCCGGCGATCTCTTGTTCTTCGGGAGCCCCATCCACCACGTCGGCATGTACGTCGGCTCGGGCCAGATGGTCGAGGCGCCCTACACGGGGGCCTCGGTCCGAGTGGTGTCCTGGCAGCGCTCCGACTTCGTCGGCGCAGCCCGCCCGGGCATCTAACCCGCACCCACCCAGCCCGCACGAGCCGATTGCGACACCCTTTCCGGTACACCCTGGTTGCTGAGCGACTCTGTGGTGCCACAAAGGCTCAGAACAGAGCCTGGACCCCGAGCGCTCGAGCCACTATCTCCAAACCGGGCTCTGGGTAGGCGAGATCGATCCGCCCCTTGCGAACTCCCTCCCTCGAAGCCTGTCGCTCGCCGATTGGGAGTGAACCCTTCCTCATCACCCGCGCGAACTCGCTCTCCAGCTCGCTCTCGGAAAGGGCTTCGTCGTTGCCCCGCACGGAGAGATGGCTCCGAAGCGAGGCGCTCCCGCGCACCTTTCGACTTGTAGCCTCCTCGACGTACCTCTCCAGTGATTCGACACTCGTCAGATTCATGCGAAGCGAAGCGTCGAGGGCTCGTTCTGCGATGTCCTCGCTGCAGGTGTGGCACAAGTCACAGAGCGTTCGGGCGACGCTGGTGCAAGGAATCGATCGCACCACAGCGATCTCGCAAGGGACCAAGCGGCCCTGCCTGGCGACAATCCCAGGATGGCTTCTGAGGCGGCGATTTGCTGTTTCTCAACAGGTCCCGTCTTGCGGTCCAGAAGATCCTGCAAATAGGCGCTAGTTAGGTGCGAAGCGACGGTGACTTCTCCACCCCACAGTGTGATGCCCATCGGCCGCTGCTCCCAACAGATGGGGGCCGACGCAACTCGAAAGACTCCCGGCATGAACAGTTCAAGCTGCCCCTTTCGTAGCGCCGTCTTGATCGCCGAATGAGAGAAGCCGAGCTCGAGCAACTGGCGCCTCTCGACCATGCCGTACTGCGTCCGGCTCATGCGAGCCAACCGTTCCTCCGGCGCCATGACTGAACGATGAGTCATGTCGATGGTGATGTCTGTGGCGCGCGCCACACCCATGCGGCTTTCCGGTACACGGGGGCGGCTGGATGACCCCCTTGTACCGGAAAGGCGCGGCCCGAGAGTCCTTAGGTTAGTTGGGGGCTGGTTGGGCTAACGGTTCGGGGTGTGGCTCGACAAGTTCCGGCGCCGCTCTGGATTCTCGCCTCACGATGTAGGCGACCGAGCCCACGATGACCGTCGCTCCGATGGCGATCGTCAACGTCACAGGCTCGCCGAGCAGGGCCCATCCGAGGAAGATCGCCACCACCGGGTTCACGTACGCATAGGTCGCGACCTTCGATATCGGCGCGTGCTGCAGCAGCCAGGTGTAGGCCGTGAAGGCCAGCAACGAGCCGGCGAAGATCAGATAGACGAGCCCGATGATCGACGAGGTCGAGAACGCATCGAAGTCGACGCGGCTCCCTTCTCCGGTCACGAGTCCTGCAAGCAGCATGATGACGCCACCGCACAGCATCTGGATCGTGGTGGAGGTGAACGGGTCGTCGGGCAGGGGCACGCGCTTCGAGAAGAACGAGCCGCAGGCCCAGAAGGCCGAGGCCGCGACAACGGTGAACATTCCGGTGGTCGATGCGGTCCCACTCGAGCCCGGCAGCACGAGGATGCCGACCCCCGCGAAGCCGACCACCACCCCGATCAGTGTGTCCCGGGGCACTCTGTCCTTGAAGATCGAGCGCAGCACCACGACCCACAGCGGCACCGCCGCCACGATCAGCGCTGCGAGCCCAGAGGGTATCGACTGCTCGGCGACCATCACGAGCCCGTTTCCGGCGAACAGCAGCGCGCCGCCGACGAAGGTGCAGGCGAGAATCTCCTTGGGAGTGACGCGAACGCCCTTCGGCCCCCTGCGAATCATCAGGACGATCTGCATGACCAGTCCCGCCGCGACGAACCGGACCCCGCCCGCGAGGAACGGGGGCATCGTCTCGACGACATAGCGAATGGCGAGGTAGGTCGAGCCCCAGACCAGGTAGACGATCCACAACGCCGCCCACACGAACCAGGCCGGCGCCGCCTTTTCCTCGCGCGCGATCTTGATGTTCACGTGGTGAGGTAACCGTACCGAGAGCGATTCCAGTTCCCGAAATGCGAAACTTCCAAGAATCCAAGGTTCGCGTGCCCGGAGGCGGGGTCGCCCGACCGGCTCGCTGAAGAATCGAAGGCGCCTCTCACTCCCCAAGGGCCCCCTCGAGCTCGAGCAGGAACACCTTGCGATCGGGACCGCCGCCGTAGTTGCCGACCCCGCCGCTCGCCGGAAGCACCCGGTGGCAGGGCACGATGATGGGCACGGGGTTCGTGGCGCAGGCCGTCCCGACCGCGCGGGCCGCCCGGGGGGTGCCGGCCCGCTCAGCGAGCTCTCCGTAGGTGACGACCTGGCCACGACCGATCTTCCGCAGTAGCTCGAGCACAGTCCGCCTGAACTGCGAGTGCGTCAGTCTCAGATCCACAGGAAAGGTGAGATCCACCCGCTCTCCTTCGAGGTAGGCCGCGAGCGCGTCGGTGACGGTTTCTGTGTTGGTCGACGAGCGCACGATCCGGGCTCCGATCTCGGATGCAAGTTCATCGAGCACCGGCTGCGAATCCTCCTGCTGGAAGGCCACGCGGCAGACGCCCCGGTCGGTGGTGGCGACCAACAGTCGCCCGATGGGCGTGACCACGAAGTCGTAGGTGACGTCGGTCAGGCCTCCGTCTACTGCCGCGGTGGACAGACGCTCGAGGAACTCCTTGGTCGGACTCATGTCAGCTTCTCCCTCAGTGATTTGATTCCGGTGGACACGCGCCGGCGAGCGGCATCCGACGAACAGCCCAGCCGCTGAGCGATTTCGTCGTAGGTGAGATCGTCCACGAATCGAAGCCGGAGCGCGTCTCGGTTGGCATCGGTGAGCTCACCGATGATCGTTTCGAACGTTCCGTCGTCGTAGGCGAGCTCGACGGCCTCCTCACGAACCTCGGCGACGGGTACCTCGCGGCGTTTGCCGGTGTGATCGAAAGCCGTCGTAGTGGTGATGCGAAACAGCCACGCGCGGAGATGGTCGCCGTGCTGAAGCCTCGGGTACGAGCGCAGGCCGCGTAAGAACGCCTCCTGGACGACGTCCTCCGCGTCGTCGCCCACCAGGCGCTTTGCGTAGCGCAACAGCTCGTCGGAGTGGTCTTCGACGAGTCGCCAGAACGGCGGAAGCGTCATAGTTTTTGACATCACACTGGTCTAACCGATGGAAGCCGCTCGATGTGAGCGGCAGAGCTTGACGACCCGTCCCCTCTCTGCCGAGCTTCGCTGGTGGGGGGGACCGCGGGACTAGAGAATGAGGTGCAGGTCGCCAAACTCGTGCCACAGGTATCCGTGTTCGAGCGCCGCCGCGTACGCAGTCTCGAGCACGGGCCGACCGGCAATAGCTTCGATCATCGAGAGGTGCGACGAGCGCGGCTCGTGCCAGCCGGTCAGCAGTCCATCAACCGAGCGCACGCCACCTCTGGGCGTGACCACGAGCCGCGTCCAGCCCTCGCCCGGATGCACCGCGCCGCGCGAGTCCACGACCGTCTCGAGCGCGCGCACGGCGGTCGTACCGACCGCGACCACGCGGCGACCCTCTGCGCGAGCGGAGGTCACGCGCGCGGCGGTGGCGTCGGGCACCCGGTAGTACTCCTCGTAAGGAGGCTCGTGCGCCTCCGGCGAAGACACGCCGGTGTGGAGCAGCAACGGCGCGATCTCGATGCCGCCGGAGACCAGACGCGCGATGAGCTCGGGGCTAAAGGCCCGGCCCGCGCTCGGCATCTCGGCGCTGCCCGGCTCGTTTGCGAACACGGTCTGGTAGCGCTCGATCGGGTGCGAGCGCGGGCCGTAGGTGATCGGCTTCCCGTGCTGGTGCAGAAAAGAGTGCAGTTCGCCGGGAACCGACAGCTCTGCCAGCCACAGTCGCCTCGACACCGCAAGGCCGCGATCCATCGCGTAGGGGGCGAGGAGTCGCGCGCTCGCGCCGTCGGGAAGCATCAGTCTGTCCACGTCCGCAGCGAAGAAGGGGGTCGATCCGTTCGCTGACGGCAGGCGCAGTTCCACGATCCACAGGTCGCCGGGCAGGTGGGTCGACAGATGCACCGCCAGCAACCTGCCATCGGCCGCAACGGCTGAAAGCGCCGCCGGCAGGGTGCCGGAGGTGTTGATGACCACGACGTCGCCCGGATCGAGCACGTCGGGGAGATCGGTGAAGTGTTGATGGCAGACGTCACCGGTGGCGACCGACGAGACCAGCATGCGAACGTCGTCTCGTCGCAGTCCTCGCTCCTCGGGCGGATCGAGCGCGATGAGCGCGTCGGGCACCTCGAACCGGAACGGATCGAATCCGATGCTCTCCCGTCGCCCGGCGCGCGTCGTCATCGCTTGTTTCCGGCGATTGATGGTCTAACGATCACGACTTCACGCCCTGCGGCGCGCCCACGTCCGCCGCCCGGTAGCGCCCGCTGGGATGATCGCCCTCGATAAGCGAAAGGAACCCCGGCACACTGCCGGACGGAGGGGGGCGATCCGAGATGTCCTCGTCGGGGAAGGCCTCCTGCTGCATCTGCGTGCGCATGTCCCCTGGATCGACCCAGTAGACGCGGGTGTCGGGGTGCTCCGCCGCGAGGATCGCGCTGAGGTGCTCGAGCGCGGCCTTGGACGAACCGTAGCCGCCCCAGCCTTCGTAAGCCTCGACGCCCGCGTCCGAGGTCACGTTGACGATCCGGGCGTTCGCCACGAGATGGGGAAGGGCAAGCTGCACCAGTCGCAACGGTGCGAAGAGGTTGGCCTCGTAGACCTCGCGCATGACGTCGAGGGGGTAGTCGGCGAGGGCCGGCTGCGGGCTGGGCCCGAGCAGGCTCGCGTTGTTGACGATGAGAGCCACTTCACCAAGCTCGCAAGCGCCTTGAACGAGGCGCTCGAGATGAGAGACATCGCGCACGTCACCCGACAGAGCGAACACCGCGGTGGTCGCGGCCAGCTCGGTGCGGGCCTCGTCCAGAGCCGGGACCCCGCGGGCGTCGATCGCAAGCGCCCAGCCGCGCTCAGCGAGCGCCCTGGCGAGCTCGAGCCCGAGACCCCTTGAGGCTCCGGTGACGATGGCGACCCTTGGCATGAGCGAACCCCTCTTTCATGCTGCCCGTTCCTGATGACCCACACTAGCCACATCTTCACAGAAAAACAAGAAGAGTCTGTTTTTATTGATAAAAGAAGCTCAAAGGCCTAGAATCAGGGCCATGACGCCATCCGCTCACCCCGCGCTCGCCACCCTCCCGG
>JBOGWV010000204.1:0-9230 GCA_050693975.1 Actinomycetota bacterium | reverse complement strand
CCTACAAAACTCACACCGGAACCGGAACCTGCGGGCGCACCGGCACCGGCGGCTTCACTGGCTCAACCACGATGCGTCAATCTCTCCTCGCCTATATCCAAGTAACGACCTCCTTCAATGCTCAGATTTCACCACCCGAATGTGACATGGCTTCCAACCTGGGCGAATCCTGAGACCCGCCATCGCCCCACCATCCTGGTGATCAGATATTCGGTCTGCGCGTTACCGCTACCCGGTCGCTCGAAAGAAATAGCCGCCAGCGCGAGAGCGTCGCTGATCCACGCGGCGGCATTCTTCGGCCCTGTTCCTCGGCTTGCTACGACGTGACTAAGCCCTTCTAGCACCGCCTGCGGTGCTCGGGCTCAAGGCGTCACGTCACCGAGCCCGAGGAGGGCCGAGATGCCGATGAACTACTCCACCGCGCGGGAGCCTTTTAGCACAGCGTTCATTGGGAAATACTTACGAGTGAATCGCTCTGCCGACTGAGCTACCCCGGCGACAGATTCGAGTCGAGAGCCTAACCGACGCCTCCCCTCTGGCCGAGACTTGGCGGGACCACCTCGAGGGCGTCCTCCCCGGCTGAGACTTAACTCCTCGCGCGTTCCAACACCTTGCGACCGGGAGAATTACATGAACACGGCAAGATCGCCCATCACCTCTCTCGCACGGCCAAGGCGTTCGTGTCGGAGTCGACGGTGCTGCGGGTGCCTAAATCGGCGGCTCTCGTGCGCCGCTTCCAAGGACGCGCCGGGAAGCCCGAGTCGACCAAGCCCGCGGTCGCGGTCGAAGGCCCCAACGAGATCTGAGCGTAGGACATCTCATATTGCCGCGTCGGCGAGCAGTTCTGGGTATCTGATAGCATCCTCGATTTGTTCTCGTGCAAGATCGTCGGTCACGCGGTGAGATTGACCGCGACCCCGATGATGTCAAGGACGTCTTCGACAAGGCCCCGCCAGCGAAGGCCTGCTTGCGATGATGCCAAGATGCCGGCCTCGCTGTCGGATCGCGAGCCGCAGATGCGCTCCAAGACGATCCGGCGATTCTTCCACGACTTAGGCGTCAGGCAGATGTTCTCGCGACCGCGAACGCCGGCAGACAACGCGACCATCGAAGAGCTTCTTTGCCACCATCAAGGGCGAGCGCCTTTACCACGGATCAACACGAACCCGATCGAGCTCATCACCGACGCGGACGCCTTCGTCGTCTACCACAACGAGGAGCGCCTCCACATGGGGATCGGCTTAGTCAGCTCGGCCGAGAAGCACGACGGCAATCCAGAGTGACTGTTGCGGAGTTCCCTTGAGGATTCTGCAGTAGTCATGGATCGAACACCAACGGGACATCGTCCTCAGACAAACAAGGCCCCTTCCCCCACGACCGTATGGTCCTGTTTCGCAGATGTCGGTCCGTACCGAGGCAAATTCATCAGTCGCGGTGCCGCCCTTACCGCTACCCGCGCCGCCTCATCGAGTCGCAAACCCCGTCATCAACGAGCGCCATTTCGCCTCGAGGAGTCGTACACCAGAGCACACGCGATCAGCATCAGCAGTCCCGCGACAACGCTAAGGGTGGTGGGCAGCGTCCTTCCTATCCAAGTGATGCCTAACAAGGACTGGCAGGTTGTTTGCTCCCCAATAACCCCGTCAACAGGAATCGTCGCGCGAGTAAGGCAGTCCACAGGAAACAGCCCAACAGCCGAAAGGCCGAGCAAACCGACCGTTCCGACCATCACTGCCCTTCCGCTCACCTTCATCCCCCTTCTCAGGCGTCCGGATACGCGTTCTGAAAGGTGTGCCTGTCATGCTCCTCAAGCGTGCTGTCCCACGTTTCACCGAGTGGGGTTCCCCCGATTCGACAGACACATTGACTATGCCGCTTCCTCGGTCTCTGCGTTGAATCTAACGCGCCTCCTTTCGTAATCCATCGGCAATAGGAAGTGCAAGGACGAATGCAACCTCCGCGCGTTGTACCAAGCCTCGATGTACTCGAAGATCGCGGAGCGCGCTCGGACCCGGGTCGGCCACGCATGGAGATAGACGAGCTCGGTCTTGAGCGTCGCGAAGAAGCTTTCGGCGACCGCGTTGTCCCAACACTGCCCCGGACGCGATAGCGACTGGCGGATCCCGTTGGCGTCCAGCAGCGCGCCGAACTCGGCCGAGGTGAACTGGCAGCCGCGGTCCGAGTGGAAAATCAGGCCTTTGGCAGGCCGGCGCTTGTCGATCGCCATCTTCACCGCGTCTGTGACGAGCTCGGTGCGCATGTGATCGGCCATCGCCCAGCCCACGACGCGCCGGGACGCGACGTCGATCACGGTCGCCAGATAGAGCCATCCTTCCCACGTGCGGATGTAGGTGATATCCGAGCACCACAGGGTGTCGATCTCGATCGATCCCGGTCCGAAGATGCGCTTGACGAGGTCGACGGCGGTGCTCCGAGCGTCTTTATCGGCAAAGGTCGTTCTCTTGAAGCGCCGTGGGGCCTTGCCGACGAGCCCGTGTGCCTGCATCAGCCGGGCGACCCGGTTCTTTCCGCACTCATGGCCGTCGGAGCGCAGCTGAGCGTGCACGCGCGGGGACCCGTAGGTCTTGTTGCTGGTGTCGTGGATGGTCTCGATCTTTTCGAGCAGCTCGGCGTCGGCGCGCTTACGCGCCGAGGGGATGAGACGGAGCCAGGCGTAGAAGGCGGCTCGGGAGACCTCGAGCAGCGCACACGCACGCTTGACGTTGCGCTTCTCAGCTCTTTCCACCTTGATGAACGGATAGACGTTCACCGGGTCTCCTTGGCGAAGAAAGCCGTTGCTCGCTTGAGGATGTCGCGGTCTTCTCGCAGCACCCTCACCTCCTTGCGCAGGCGGGCGATCTCGTCGCGCTCCGCGCTCGTGACGCCGTCCCCCACCCCGGCGTCGACGGCGGCCGGGTTGACCCAGTTGCGGACAGTCGTCTGGTTCAGACCCAGGTCCCGGGCGACCTGGGCGATCGAGCGGTCTCCCGCTCGGCACAGCTCGACGACCTCAGCCTTGAACTCAGGCGTGAAGGTTCGTCTCGGACGTTGCTCTCTGTTTTCCATGAGGGACATCCTCTCTGGGGTCGAACCCCACTTCTCGGATGTCCGTCAAATCGGGGGAGGGCCATAGCCTCCGACATGCACTTTAAGGCCTGAGTCAGAAGGTGTCCTTAGCACAGCGCTCCTACAGCGATTAACTTTGATCTTTGTAGACGCCATGCAACGAGTCGAGAGCCTAACCGACGTTTTCCCCCCTGGCCGAGTCGTGATGAACGTTCAAGGAGCACGCGAACGGATCGAGTCCGCTACGACAGGGGCACTGCTTCTGTTCTCCCTGGGCTTGCATCGCGAACGAAACCGGATCTGGTGGCGATGAGTTCCGGTGCGCGCATGCCCGGCAGAAAGTAGGCAGCCATGGTAGCGAGCGCCCCGAGAACGCCGGCGCCGACAAGCGTCATGCGCTCGCCGAACAGCGCCGCAGCCGGTCCCGTGAGCGCGAACGACACGGGGACGAGGCCGATTGAGATCAGCCAGTCGAGGCTCGACACCCTTCCCAGAAGCCCGGGGGGCACGTGGCGCTGTTTTAGCGTCATCCACCCGATCGTGCCGACCGACTCGAGCAGGTTGAACGCGATGCTGGGGATAACGAGTTGCCACAGCGACTCACCGAGTCCGTAGCCGGCGATGGCGAGCGTCGAGAGCGTCCAGCACACGTAGATAAGGGTCATGATCCGTCGCGGGAGGCCGTGACGACCCACCCATGCGGCTGCGCCAACCGAACCGAGGCCACCGAAAGCGAACACAAGTCCCAACGCCCCCGCCGAACCTCCGAGCTCGACCTTCACGATGTGGGGAAGGAGCACCTCGACAGGCCCCATGAACAGCAGATACGCGATCGTCGCGGCTCCGAACGTGCCCCACAGCCACACCTGCGAACGCACGTAGGTAAAGCCCTCCCTTAGCTCGGTGAGAACCGAGGCTCGTTCGCTCACCCGCGACTTCGGCGTCCGCAGCAGCGTGAGCGCAATGGCGGAGACGACAAACGTCCCCGCGTCCACGAGAAACGCAGCCCCGGTGCCGCCGATCGCGATCAACCAGCCCGCCGTCGCCGGTCCGGCAAGTCGTAGAGCGAGTGGTTTCACTAGTTGGTCGAGGGAGTTCGCCTGCCCAAGCTGTGACGCCGGCACGACGTCCGGCACGATGGCGTCGAACGATGGTCCGAAGAACGCGGAACCGGCCCCGTAAACCGCAGCCAGCGTCGCGAGTGTCGGGATGGTCAATGCGTCGCCCATCGCCAGGAAACCGATAGTGGCTACGACGACAGCTCGTACGAGGTCTGCCGCCAGCATCACGTATCGCCTCTGCAACCGGTCGCTCGCAACTCCACCGAACAGGAGCAGCGCGACGTGCGGAATCGTCATCGCGAGCATCACCATGGACAGGCCAAGCGGCGAGTCGGTGATCTCGTAGGCGGCCCATGCGAGCGCCACCAGCGTGATGCCGTCGCCGAACAGCGACACCGTCATCCCGGTCCACAGAAGCCTGAAGTTGCGCTCCTTGAGCGGCGCCAGGAGGCCAGTGCGACTGAAGCCGCCCGGACGATCGAGGCCCTCGTAGGAGTTGTGCACGCTACTCGGTAGGGACGTCGGACGCTGCGAAAAGCGGCGACAGGTACTCCACGGCCTTATCGAGGTCCATTGGCGGAGCGAACAGAAAGCCCTGCCCTAGAGCGCACCCGAGATTCTGCAGACAGGCGAGCTGGCCTTCCATCTCGATACCCTCGGCGATCGTGTGGAGCTTCAGCGTCTCGCCGATCTTGACGATCGCGGCGGCAAGCGCAGAGCTCTCGACATCGTTGTCGATGCCGGTCACGAACGAGCGGTCGATCTTCAGTGCGTCGACCGGGAACCGGCTGAGGTAGCTGAGCGACGAGTAGCCCGTACCGAAGTCGTCGACCGCAAGCTTGATGCCAAGCTCTTTGAGTGCGTGCAACTTCACGATGGTGGCGTCGGTGTCGGTCACGAGCACGCTCTCGGTGATCTCAAGCGTCAGGCTTGACGGCTCGAGCCCAGACTCCTCGAGAGCCACCGCCACGTCCTCCACCAACGTCGGGCCCTGCAGCTGCTTGACCGAGAGATTGACGCTCATCGTCAGCGGCGGATGCGCCGGGAACATGTCTTGCAGGAAGCGGGCGTGGCGACAGGCTTGGTTGAGCACCCATCTGCCGAGCTGGTTGATCAGCCCGGTTTCCTCGGCGACAGGGATGAATTCCACGGGTGGGATCGGGCCCCGCTCGGGATGGTGCCAGCGCGCCAGAGCCTCGAACCCAGTGACCCTGCGGGGGTCGAGGGTCATGATCGGCTGGTAGTAGAGCTCGAGCTCGCCCCGCTCGAGTGCGCGCTGCAGAGCGCCCTTGAGCTCGAGGCGGTGGACGACGCTCGCGTGCATCTCAGGCTCGAACACGCAATAGCGACCTTTGCCCTCGCGCTTCGCCATGTACATGGCAACGTCTGCGTTGCGTAGGATCTCGTCGGCCGCTGAGGTCATCGCTTCCTCAGCGTCAAGCACGGCGATGCCCATACTGGCGCTGATGAAGACCTCTTTGTCGTCGATGACGATCGCGCCGTGGAGTGATTTCAGGGTGCGGTCGGCGATTTCGGCGAGCTCTTGTTCCTGATAAGTGTCCTCGAGCAGCACGGCGAACTCATCGCCCCCGAAGCGCGCCACGGTGTCCATGGTACGTACAGACCGCGACAGCCGTTTGCCGACATCGAGAAGCACGTCATCGCCGGCCGCGTGGCCAAGGCTGTCGTTGATCACCTTGAAGTCGTCGAGATCGATGAACAGCACCGCGATCCCGCCGTGGTCGCGCGTCATACGCGCAAGAGCGTGTTCGACGCGGTCGGTAAACAGCGCGCGGTTGGCGAGGTTGGTGACGGGATCATGGAACGCTTGGTGCCGCAGCTGCGACTCGAATGCCTTGCGTTCCGAGACATCGCGGGCATTGAGCACGATGCCGTTCACGTTCTCGACGCCCATGAGGTTCGTTACCAGGATCTCGAAGTGCAGCCACGTACCGTTCGCGTGACGGAACCGGCACTCGAACGCCTCGGTGGTCGGCTGCTCGACCTCGGGCCGCTGGATGATGGCGCTCAGCGCGAGGTCGATATCGTGCATATGGATGTAGTCGGCGAACCGGGCACCAGTCATCTCTTCGACCTCGTAGCCGAGGCTGCGCTGCACCGAGGGGCTGACATACTTGACTGTGGTGTCGGGCTCGATCACGACGATGAGGTCGCTAGAGTGCTGCACCAGAGAACTGAAGCGCTGTTCGCTCTCGCGTTGATGCATCTCCTCGGAGAGGATGGCGCTCTCAAGGGCGAGGGCAGCCTGTACCGAAAGGGTCTGCAGCGCCGACTGCATCTCCGGGGATAGGCGCTTCTCCGACGCCACGAACACGAGACCTCGGAGCTGCTGGCGGACGAACAGCGGGAAGATGACCAGCTTGTGCTTGGCGTCGAGACGTAGTCCCTGGCGCAATTCCACTCCGTCGAGGTCGACCTCGAGCAAGCCTCTCGACCTTAGGGTCTCGGCGTCGAGCGAGGTGAACTCGGATGCGCGCAACGGCCAGCGCTCGACATCGGCACCGACACGGGCGCGCGCCTGCAGCTCACCGTTGTGGGTGAGCACCGCCACCCTTACGTCGGCATCGGCCACCAGCGAGTGCAGGGAATCGATCGTTGCCTCGACGACCTCGTCCCGACGGCTAGCGCTCACAAGGTCGCGCGCCGCCTCACGCAGTGAGCGCTCGCGACCGGCGGCCCGTTCGCTCCCATTCAGGAGGCCCGACATGCGAGCGATCACAAGGGAAAAGAGTGCGACCGACGTGCCGATGAGCACCGGCTCGTCTACCTCGACACCGCGCACCAGCTGGACGATGCGCACGCCCGAGGCCATGAGGGATGCTGCGGTAAGCAGGCCAAGGCGGCCCCACGAGAGCCTTGAGCCCTGGTGCGGCACCGGAGCGTCGAGCTCCTTCATTGAGCCGTGCAGCGCGGCCGCTCCCCAGAGCAAGTAGTAGGCGGCCCAGCCTGCGTCGAGGAACCCGCCCTCGTTATAGCCGCCGTTCAGGGTCAACACCCCGAGAATCGCATCCGTCGTGAGCAGCGCAACGATGCTGAGGACCATCATGCGCAGCGACGGGCGCCTCAGGCCGCCGTCGACTGCGAGGCGAATCGCCACCGCGAGCAGGCACACGTCCATCAATGGGTAGGCGATCGACACCAGCTTCTCGAGCAGAGTCAGAACAGCGTCGTGTGCGTAGGGCGCCATGAGGAACGTCCAAGCGACGACCGCGAGACCAACCGTGAGGATGAGGGCGTCGATGAGACTCGCACGGTTCCCCCCCGGACTCCGGCGACGGATGATGATCAAAAGTCCCGCGATCAGCGACGGGTATACCGAGAGGTAGAAGAGGTCGCCGAGCGAGGGAAACGGCACATCCGCTCCGAACAGAGCGTTGTATCCGTAATAGAAGGCATCGCCGGTGACGAAGAAGATCTGTCCCAGCGCGAACAGCTGCCATGCGATCTTGCTCGAAGGCTTGTTCTTGCGGACGCCGATGACGATCGCGATCGACGACGACAGTCCGATGAGATTGAACAGCACTCCGTTGCCGCGCACGGCGGGCACTGTGTAGTAGGCGAGCAGCGCAAGGCCCCCGAGCCCGAGGTAGAGCGACGACGCGTTGCGCGAAACGAAGTCCTTCATCTGCCCACTGCGTTCGCGAGCTTGTTGCCATTCCACCAGCGCGCCATGGTGGACGCTGTCTGCAGGCGGAACTTGGTCGAGAGCTCGGTAAGAACCTCGATCAGCCTGTCGATCTGCTCGTCGTCGTTGGCTGCCGTCACCTGGATGCGGAAGCCGACCTCGGCTTTGGGCACCAAGGGGTAGGCGGCGATGGTCGTGTAGATCCCCCGGTCGAACAGGAAGCGGCCGACCTCGTCGATATCCTCGTGGTTGGAGAGCGGGATCTCGATGATTGGCAGCCCAGACTGGTTGGGCGTCGAGATCTCGAGTTCACTCAGCGCCTCGAGCACCCGCCCCGTCTTGCGGTGGAGCTCCGCCCGAATCGCATCACCGCGCCGCTCGTTGACATCGAAGCCCGCAATGACGGTTGCCAGCGACGCGACCGGAGACGGTCCCGAGTACAGGTAAGGCGGGGCCGCCACCTTCAACATGCCCTTGAGCCGGGCGGGACAGGCTATGAACGCCAGCAGCGACGAGTACGACTTCGAGAATCCACCCACGAGGATGACGTTGTCGTAGGTCTCACCGTAGTAGCGAACGATCGAGTTGCCGCGCATGCCGTAGGGCGAGGGCTGGTCGTCGGAACGCTCACCGATCACGCCAAAGCCGTGCGCGTCGTCAACGTAGAGCAGCGCGTCGTACTCGCGTGCCAGGCGGGCGAACTTTCGGATATCGGGCGCATTGCCGGTCATGGAATTGACGCCGTCCATGCAGATGAGCCGCGGGCTGCCCGTGTCCGCTCGTAGCAGCTCCTCGAGGTCCTGTGGCTCGTCGTGTCGAAACCGCTTGATGGTGGCGCCGTGGTGACGGGCGAACTGTGCTCCGTCGTAGATGGTCTTGTGCGCACGGCTGTCGAGGAAGATGGTTCCCGAGCCGGCCAGCAGCGAGATCACCGACATGTGGATGTGCGTGATCGTAGGCAGCACAAGGGTGTCTTCGCAGCCCAGCAGGTTTGTCAACCTCTGCTCGATCTCCTCGTATAGAACCGGGCTACCCAACAGGCGCGACCAGCTCGGGTGCGTGCCCCATTGATCGATCTTGTCGGGGATCGAACGGATGATCTCCTCGTCGAGATCGAACCCGAGGTAGTTGCACGAAGCGAAGTCGGCGAGCCAGTGTCCGCCGACAGAGATCATGCGCCCGTCAATCGCATCGATGACCGCGTCGAGCATGGGATGCGACTCGCTGAGGCGCGCCAAGTCCCCGCACGTCTCGAGCCAGCGGTCCAGCCACGTGCGAGGTGCGGTCGACGCTCCCGACCGTCGCGGGCGTGAGGATCTAAGGGCTCCACCCAATGATGTTTTTTGCGCCATGACGGCACTTTCGGCAGGCCGCATGGTCCCATTGAGTACGCTATTGGGGAATGCTGGAAAATGACTCGAACGGGTCATCCCGGATTGTCCGAAGTGTGCCGAAAC
>JBOGWV010000203.1:0-4503 GCA_050693975.1 Actinomycetota bacterium | reverse complement strand
CCCCGCGTCACACCGGTCCCAGGTGATCTGGAGTGAACACGGAAGCCGGAATGACGATGCCGTGATCCTCGAGCTTGTCGAGGAACCGAGGGCGCAGTCCCGTCGGCTTCAATTGACCGAGGTACCGCCCGTAGGGATCCGTGCCCAGGCTGTAGTCGAACAGGTAGATGTCCTGAAGCGTGACCACATCTCCCTCGATCCCGACCACCTCGGTCACGTGGGTCACGCGCCTGGTCCCGTCCTTCATTCGGGACTGGTGGATGATCAAGTCGATTGCCGACGCGATCTGCTCCTTCACGGCTCGGACCGTCAGGTCCATGCCGGCCATGAGAGTCATGGTTTCCATTCGGGAGATAACGTCGCGCGGAGTGTTGGCGTGAACCGTCGAGATCGATCCGTCGTGACCGGTGTTCATTGCCTGGAGCAGGTCCAGTGCCTCCGATCCGCGCGCTTCACCCACGATGATCCGGTCGGGACGCATCCTCAATGCGTTGCGCACCAGGTCCCGTACCGAGATCTCGCCTCGACCCTCAATATTGGGTGGCCGGTACTCGAGTCGAACCACGTGAGGCTGCTGAAGGCGAAGCTCGGCCGCATCTTCGATCGTGATGATGCGCTCGTCGTGGGGGAGGAACGACGACAACACGTTGAGGGTCGTGGTCTTCCCCGAACCGGTGCCGCCCGACACCAAGATGTTGACGCGGCCTTTCACGCATCCCTCGAGGAACTCCACGACACTCGAGCTCATAGTCCCGCGCGCCACCAGATCCTGAGCCTCGAAGGGGTCTCTCTCGAACTTGCGGATCGTGAGCGCAGGCCCGTCGAGGGCGAGGGGCGGGATGATCGCATTCACACGTGAACCGTCGGGTAGGCGCGCGTCAACGTAAGGAGAGGCCTCGTCTATGCGCCGGCCCATCTTTGCGACGATCTTGTCGATGGTGCGATAGAGCTGTTCGCTACTGTGGAACTTGGCACCCGTCCAGTACAGCTTTCCGCTGCGCTCCACATAGATGGATTCGTGTCCGTTGACCATGATCTCGGTGACCTGAGGATCGGACATGAACTCCTCGAGCGGACCCAACCCCAGGACGATGTCGCCGATCTGCTTGATGATCAGCTGCTTCTCGCGACTGGAAAGCGGGAGCTCCTCCTGATCCAAGAGCTCCCCGAGCCGCTGCTGGACCAGTTCGGCCAGCTCGGATTCCGATACCGCGGTGTCGTACAGACGCGGTCCCAGCACTTCGACCAGACGCGTTTGGAGGCGGGCCCTGACCTC
The DNA here is from genome assembly GCA_050693975.1 of Actinomycetota bacterium. Taxonomy (GTDB): domain Bacteria; phylum Actinomycetota; class CADDZG01; order CADDZG01; family WHSQ01; genus WHSV01. The sequence goes on along the minus strand of JBOGWV010000203.1, from coordinate 3,227 downwards.
GGCCAGACGGTCGGGAAGCTGCGCCTTTGAGAGTCTCTCGGCCAGAGACATGATTCGCCCGTCCTCCTAGTTTCCGGCGAAGAGCCGCCGCTTGGCGACCTTCGGCTCCGCTTGCTCTTTGCCCCCGACCGTGCCCAAGATCGCCGCCGCCAGGGAGTCGATGCTCTTGGCCACGTCCGAGCGCGGCGAGTCCAAATACACAGGACGTCCCTTGTTGAGCGAGGCCGGAACCAGCCGGCTCGAGGGAACCAGAGCGTCGACGCTGACCCTCATCACGCGTTCGACGTCCGCGGGCGAGAGCCCCACCTTGCTGTCCGACCGGTTGATCACGATGCGAAAGCGCTCGCGCGGGAGGCCGATCGACATCAGCGTCTCGAGCGCCCTGGACAGATGCTTGATCCCGACAACGTCGAGGCCGGTGATCAAGCAGATGAGGTCGGAGGAGTCAAAGGCTGCAAGCGCTTGATCCGAATACTCGGCCGAGGCATCCACGACCGTGTAGGCGAACGAGCTTCGGATCGTCTTCAGCACTCTTCCGATGACCCCCCCGGCGACGGGCTCGGCGGCGGGGTCGGGAAGCGCCCCGTAGCAGCGCAAATGATCGGCAAGCTCGGTTCCCATCGCGGTCACCGCGGCTGCGTCCTTCACTTCTCGCAGAGTCATCAAGTCCTGCGCGGTGTGAGTCGCTTCCTTCCCCCAGTACGAGAAGCAGTCGCCCATATCGAGATCCAGGTCGACAAGGGCCGTCTCGCTCTCAGTCTGCTTGGCAATCGCGGCGGCGAGATTGCAAGCCAAGAATGTCTTGCCCGTACCACCTTTTGAGGAAAAGACCGAGATGAGCGAGCCGCGCGTGCCCGCGGCGGAGCCGTTCATGTCGGGCCTCACGCTGCGAAGGCTTGTGGACCACGTGAGTCCTCTCCAGATGGCCTCCCGCAGCTCTGCCGTACCGCGCGAAAGGTCGACGACGTCGCGTATGCCGGCTCGCATCGCGAGCGGGAGTAACCCATTCAGCTGTTGGTCGCGCAGCAGGATCACCACGGTTGCGGGCGACGAGCGCGCGCAGACCTCGGCTACTCCGAAGGCATCGGCATCCTTGACCTCGGGTGAAAGGACGAGCAGATCGGGCCCGCGGCTCCCTTCGTCAAGTGTTTCTTCGGCGGCGGTGACGGTCGGCACCCACTGGACGTCCTCAGGATCGCTGTCCAGAGCCTGGGCGATCTGAATCCTGAAGGTCTGTGGAGGACCTACGGCTACGACGCGCGGCCGGCTCATTCGATCACCTCGGAGAATGACACCGGTGGTTGTGCGGCACCCTGCTGCTCCGGCGCAAGGAGCGAGAGCCAGATCGACCCCTGCTCGAGTGCGAACACAACCTTCTGTCCGTCGCGTGGCTCGAGTGCCAGTGTGATCAACAGCGTCTCACCTGCGCCTTCGCCTACTCCCTCATCCTCGTTGGGCTGATCGACCTCCAGGATCTTTGCGTCGGGAACGAGCGAAACCGTCGCGGCAACCTGCGACTGGCCCGATCCACTGAAGCTGGCGAACATCGTGACGTGATCTCCGGCTTGGACCGCTCCACCCACGACGCGTGCGGACTCGAGAGGAATGGTGAGGGCCTGGTGACCTTCCGGTATGCCCAGGGCCCCTCCGGGAAGCCGGCCCGAGCCACCGCGCAAGCGTGCGGTGGTGACCTGCTCGCCTGCCACGATGCCGGCGCTTGTCTCTCTGCCATCGAGTTGAGTGAGCGAAGTAACAGCTCCTGGAACCAGCAGGTCTTCGGGCACCGTTTGCTTGTCGAAGATGCCTTCGGAGATGAGGTCGTTAAGGGCCGCGCCCGCGGGCACGTCCTCCTTCGCGACGATGACAGAGACATTGTCGCCGCCGGACGCGGCTGCCTCCTCGATCCCCTGGATGTACAGGAACACGGCCAGCGTCGCGGTTGCAGCCATAACCATGGCCAGCGCAACGACCGTCCTTCTCGATCTCACAATTCCTCCGCCCTTTCCTTCATTCTGAGAGCCGCACGGCGCGATAGCCGTAGTCGTTGGTGCCGTCCTCGGCCGGCTTTGAACCGCCTACACGGGGCCCCTGCCAGGAGAGGATCAAACAGACCGCATTCGGGTCTGGGATTCGACTCCCGCATTCCCCCTCACGCTCATCGCGCTCCCACTCCATCTCCACCGTCACCACGGCTGGTTCTTCGCGATTCCATATGACCTTGAAGGGGTCGTCGGGGTGGGGCACCCACTCGTAGTCCTCGGGCTCGGAGCAACACCTTCGTCCCATCGAGATATCTACATCGATGATCCGATCGGCGTCGGGTTCGAGCAGGCAGACGTCCGCAAAAGTGCTCGAAAGTGAGTTCTCACCAGGGACCAGGTTCGCTTCGAAAGGCTCACACGATCCTGTGTCGTAAGGAGTGCCCGCAGCCTCCGGGTCATCCCCGGCGAGCGCATCCACGATGCGCAGCGGCGCGAACCCGGAGACCAAGGACCCATCATCGGCCACCGGAAAAAGCCGGTCCTGCTCCTTCTGGCCCTCAAGCGCCTTGAGGAGCCCGTCCCCCTGGCTGCCGTTGAGCGTCACAGTGCAAGGTGTATCCGGGGCCGTTACCTCGACCGATTGCCTTCCAGAGATCCAACCGGGGACACGGTTGGGGTTGCCTCCGCAGTTCTCCCCATCCCACCGATCCAAGTCGACCAGTCCGGCCTCACCGTCCGCGAGCCCCTCGGCGTTGGAGGCGTCCAGCCAGAACGGGCAGGTCTCCTCGCAGATAATCTGAGGGTGATCGGTGAGGTTGAGCGCCACCGGGATCGGCTCCGCGGTCAGTGCCGGTCCCCAGAGGGCGGTTGCGGACGCATCCACCGAGACGCTCTCTCTATCCTCAAAACCTGGAAGGACGGAAGCGAAGTAGATCGCGCTGTCCGCCTCGTACCCTACTGTGACTATGCCCGACGAGCCGGGCCCGATGCAACCACTGAATTCGACAGGAGTTGCCTCTATTCTGTTGTAGTCGGCGTACGTGTCCGCTTGCGATGATGCCGACTCACCGTCCTCCTCCAACGCGCAGGACTGCGCGGCCGCCAAGGAGGCCGAGTCGGCTGCAGCTACAAGCTGCCGTTTGGTGACGAGCAAAGCTCCCAAGTCGATGACGAGGGCCGCCATCCCGAGGATGGCCACGAGCATAACTGCGACGACAGCCACCACCGCCCCGCGCTCATCCGCCG
>JBOGWV010000202.1:0-25505 GCA_050693975.1 Actinomycetota bacterium | reverse complement strand
TCAACGCCAGCCCCGCGAAAAGCGCGCCTACGAACGGCCGGCCGGTGGCGGCGGTGGCTCGCACCATCGGTTCGATCACCACGTCGACGAGTCTCTCGGCAAGTTCGGGGGGGCAGGCAGGCACCGGGCTGTAGGAGCCCATGCCCCCGGTGTTGGGTCCCTCGTCGTTGTCGAAGATGCGTTTGTAGTCCTGCGCGACCTCGCAGGGCGCCACGTTCTTACCGTCGACGAACGCGATCAGCGAGGCCTCCTCACCGTCAAGAAACTCCTCGATCACGACGGTCGTTCCGGCCTCCCCGAAGGCGCGCCCCTCGATGCGTTCTCGAACCGCATCCACGGCGGCCTCGCGCTCCGGCGTGACCACCACGCCTTTGCCGGCTGCGAGCCCGTCTGCCTTGACCACGTATGGCGGACCGAGCTCATCCAGGTACGACACCGCCTTCGCGACGCTGTCGAAAGACTGCCACCGAGCCGTAGGCACGTCCGCCTGATCCATCAACTCCTTGGCATAGGACTTCGAGCCCTCGATGCGCGCAGCCGCCGCATCGGGGCCGAACACCTTGAAGCCCTCGGCTCGCAGCACATCCGCCGCCCCGGCGACCAGTGGAGCCTCCGGCCCGACTACGACCAGGTCGGCGCCGGTAGTCCGCGCCGCCTCGAGCGCGCCGCCGGGATCCATGGAACCCACATCGATGGTGTCGGCTATTCGTGCAATGCCCGCGTTACCGGGGGCGGCAACGACGCTGGATACCGAAGGGGAGCGCGCCAGCGCCCAAACGAGCGCGCTCTCGCGGCCGCCCGATCCGATCACGAGAACCTTCATGCTCCTCCACCCGGCAACGGCGTTGCGCCCTCGACATCCCGCACCTGTACGATCTCGTCGCGCGCCGGGCCCACGGACGCCCAAGAGACAGGGGTTCTCGTCAGATCCTCGATGACCTCGAGATACGTGCGCGCTTCTTTTGGAAGATCGTCCAGTGAGCGCGCGGCCGTGATGTCGCCGCCCCATCCGGGAAGCTCCTCGTACACCGGTGTGCACTTATTGAAGATCGTCTGGTGTGGCGGAAAGTCGTTGTACCGCTCGCCTTCATAACGGTAGGCGACGCAGACCTTTATGCTCTCGAACGCGCTCAGCACATCCAGCTTCGTGACGACGAGCTCGGTCAGCGTGTTCAAACGAGCTGCGTATCGTGCCGCGACCGCATCGAACCACCCACACCTGCGCTTGCGCCCGGTGGTCGTCCCATACTCGCCACCCGCCTCGACAAGCACCTCGGCCTCGGCGAGATCGGCCTCGGAGGGGAAGGGCCCGGACCCGACCCTCGTGCAATACGACTTGGTGATTCCGATGATGCGCGTAATGTCGCGGGGCCCGACACCCGCCCCCGCGCAAGCGCCACCCGCTATCGGATTCGACGACGTTACGAACGGATAGGTGCCGTGATCGAGATCGAGCATCGTCGCTTGGGCGCCTTCGAACAGCACGTTGCCACCGTCATCGAGCGCACGCTGAAGCAGCCCTGCGGTATCCGTTATGTGGGACCGAAGCCTGTCGCCGTAGGCGAAGTACTGCTCTTTGATCTCCTTGTCGTCGACCGGCAGGCGCCCGTACACGCGCGTCAGAACGAGATTCTTCTCCTTGAGCGCGACGTCGAGCTTGGCCGAGAAGATCTTTTCGTCGAGAAGGTCCTGCATCCGGATCCCAATGCGCGCAGCCTTGTCGGCATAGGTCGGTCCGATGCCCCGCTTGGTGGTGCCGAGACGATTGCGCCCGAGGAAACGCTCGGTGACCTTGTCCAACTCGAGGTGGTACGGCATGATCACGTGCGCGTTACCAGAGATCCTGAGCTTCGAGGTGTCGACGCCGCGCTCGTTCAGCGCATCCATCTCCTCGAGAAGCACCCCTGGGTCCACCACCACCCCCGGGCCGATGACCGGAGTGCAGTGGGGATAGAGAATGCCGGTTGGAACCAGGTGAAGGGCGTAGCGCTCGTCGCCCACCACGATGGTGTGGCCCGCGTTGTTGCCTCCCTGATAGCGCACGACGTAGTCGGTGCGCTCGGCCAAAAGATCAGTGACCTTACCCTTGCCCTCGTCGCCCCATTGAATCCCGACGAGAGCCGTGCCCGTCATAGAGACCGTCCCTATCTCTCTATGCGGAACTTGATGCGGACGTGGGTCAGATACTCGACGATCTTGCCGCCGTCGACCGTGCACGAGGTTTCGAGCACATCCATCGCGTGAATGCCGCGAATGGTTCTCGACGCCTCCGCGAGCGCCTGGTTGGCCGCGTCCCTCCAAGATTCCGTGGACACGCCCACCAGATCAATGGTCTTGATCACTGCCACGTAAGCACCCCTCTTTGAATCGGCACCTGCATCTCACGAAGTGGCGGCCGGCTTGCTCGCGCATCTTAGTGGCCTACCTAACGGGGCGCGGTCACCACCACGCTGTTCGCAATCTTGTCGTGCCACGCCTGTCGCTGTGGATCCCACAGAGGCCACAGCAGGTTCAGGATGCCCGGGATGTAGAGGAAGGTCCAGAAGAGTCCGGCAACAATCCAGCGGAGAAAGGCACGCCCCACGCCCACCCTGGACCCGTCCTGTAAATCGGCGACCCGTATGTTCAGGAGTCGCTTGCCCAGCGTGGCTCCGGATTCGCCGCCATGCGAGAGCGCGAAGTACGCCGGAATGAAGACGAAATAACAGGCGATGGTGGTTACGAGCAGGACTACGTTCCTGCTGCTCGTGTCGATGTCGCCGGTGAACGGATCGACGGTGCCCGGCCCGGCCGCCGCACTCGCGATCATCAGGATCAGGACGGTCGGTACCAGCACCACGATCTGATCGACGATGAACGCGAGCATGCGCTGCCACCATTCGGCGAACACGACGGGGGAACCGGAGGCCCACGAGGGGGCCGGTTTCGGCCGGGGGATCCAGACTTGCCCGTAGGGCTGCGGGTGGTGCGGCGGATAGGCCGGATACGGCTGTGGATAGGGAGCCGTAACGGGAGGCTGCGGCCACGATGCCGGCGCGACCATGGGGGGTGGTGGGCTCCGAGGAGGCGGGGCCGGAGGTGGCGGCCCGGCCGAGGTGGCCGCCAAGGGAGCAACCGCGGGCGGGCCATAGGGATGATGGTCCCAACGCCCGCGTTGGTCCTGCGGTACGGCCGAGCCCGCCCCGCGAATGTTCCAGTAGAGCCAGCGTCCGTCGTCGCGTCGTCGCCACCACGCGCCGGCTCGATAAATCGGGTCGTCCATCGCTCCACCTCGAGGTCGCTGCGCACGCGCATGCGCTGCCCTGTCGAGGCTCATGGTCGCATATGGTCCCGTTTGACGGATGGGAACGAACAGGAGACGACTCACACGACCCGAGCGCACGATCGGTCTCTGTGGCCTGGCGCTTTACGCTCTCTCACTGGTGCCCCGGTGGGGATGGCTGACGACACCATCTGCAAGGCTCGGCGACATCGGCAGGCTCCCCGGCACCACCGGAAATTTCAACGCCTACTTCGGTTACGGCTGGCCGCTGGAGATCGCGATGGCTCTGGCCCTGGGCGTGAGCGTGATCGTGCTGGGCCGCAAGCTGGTGGCTTTGCGGGCGCCACGCTTCGTCTATCTCTTCTCGGGTGCCGTAATAACCGCCCTCGTGATCCTCGCGCTTGCGCAAGGGCCCACGGTGACCGGTTTCGAGAACGTTCGAGGCGTGAAGATCGGACGCGGACCTCTACTCGGCGTGGCCCTGATTCCCTCCGTGTTGATTCTGCTGGCGGGAGTCGGCTTTGCCAAGGGGCACCAGCGGGCGCGTAGGCGGCACCGGTAACCGATGCCGGGCATCCTCAGCGAGCCGGTGCCATAGTGCGCCTATGACTTGGCTGAAACTCACAGGAGATTCCATCGGTTTCGGCGACAGAATCATCGCCCGGCCGCCGATGTAGTACCGAGTCCGGGGGGCATTGGCGGACCGGGCATGGTTTGGGATGATTCAAGTCTGTAAACGAGGTCTCTGCGGGGGCCGGGAGGGGAGAAATGGACATCGACACCGGACTATTTCAGCTTGTGACGCTGGTGCTGCTAGGCGTCACGCTGCTGGTATTGGTAGTGACGCTGATGAGCCTGAACAAGCTGAGCAAGAAGCTCGAGAGCGTCGGAACGAGTGGAGCACACTCCCTGCGCGCGGATCACGCGCACGCGGACCACGCGCACGAGGATCACGAGCACCGCGACCACCACGACGACCACGCGCACCACGACGAGCCTGCACTCGCGGCCGACGAATCGCCTCCGGCAACCGCCCAATATCCTGCCGCGGGCGGGCTGGCTCACCAGCCAGACGAGGTCGCCGCGGAGCCGGTGGCGACGGAGGCCGCTCCGGCCGAGGAGCCCGAGCAGGAGCCCGAGCCCGCGCCCGCTCCCCAGGAGCCCGAGCCGGTGGCGGAACCGGTCCCGGCGAGCACCGGATTCGAAGATGCCCCCGAGGAGCAGCCTTTCGAGCGCGACGGGCGTTGGTGGTTCAAGCGCGGTGACGAGATCCTGGTCTACGACGAGCAGACCGGACAGTGGGGGCCCGCCCCCGCCGCGGCACCCGCCGCTCCCGTGCCCGCGGGTGGAGACACCGGCTGGGCACAGCCTCAAGGCGAGGGCCAGGCTCAGGGCGGCGACTGGGGCCAGGAACAGTCTCAGGGTTGGGGACAGCCGGAACCGCGTCAGCAGCAGGGCGAGGCTGCGGCCCCCGCGAGCACCTTCTGGAAGTGTCAGTCGTGCGGCGCGATCAACGGCGCGACCGCCACCGCCTGCCGGATGTGCTTCACGCCTAAGGCCTAGGAGCGCTAGGAAGAAGCCGCAAACGATCTCAGACGCCGGCCCCCGGGCAACCGGGGGTCTCGTCCGATCACCGTCAACAGCAAGAAACCGATCCAGACCAGCGCACCGAGGGCGAACGCGACCCTCGTCCCTACCGCTCCGGCCAGCGAGGCCGCGTAGATGAGCGCCGGCCACGCGAACCCGAACACCACCGACTGCAGGCCATGCCAGCGCGCACGCTCGTCGCGGCCGAGCGCGTAGGTAAGGAGGCCGGTCAGCGGCGGAAAGAGGTAGGCGAGGGCGGCCATGGAGTGAAGACTCTAATGGGTAAGTATGGCGTTATGGCCAACCGACTCGCTTCGGAGAACAGCCCCTACCTGCTCCAGCACAAGGACAATCCGGTCGACTGGCATCCGTGGGGCCGCGAGGCCTTCGACGAAGCCGCCCGGCGTGACGTGCCCGTGCTGCTGTCCGTCGGTTACGCGGCGTGCCACTGGTGCCATGTCATGGAGCATGAGTCCTTCGAGGACGACGCGACGGCGGCTCTCATGAACGACAACTTCGTGTCGATCAAGGTGGACCGCGAGGAACGTCCCGACGTCGACTCGGTCTACATGGATTCGGTACAAGCGATGAGTGGGCAGGGTGGTTGGCCGATGACCGTATTCCTGACCGCCGAAGGCGTTCCCTTTTACGGCGGAACCTACTTTCCACCCGAGCCGCGACACGGCATGCCCTCCTTCAAGCAGTTGCTGGTCGCAATCACCGACACGTGGCGCAACCGGCGCGACGAGGTCGAGCAACAGGGCGAGAAGCTGGTGGAGCACATCGGCCAGATCGGCACCCTCTCCGCCTCCACAGAGGACATCACCGCGGACGTTCTGGACGAGGCCCTGCGAGGGCTCTCCGCGAGTTTCGACAAACAGTTCGGCGGCTTTGGTGGTGCTCCTAAGTTCCCCCAGCCGATGAACATCGACCTCCTGCTTCGACTGGCTCGCCGGGGGAATGAGGACGCGAGCAACATGGCGCTGCGAACGCTCGGTGGGATGTCATCGGGGGGCATGTTCGATCAGCTCGCCGGCGGCTTCGCCCGCTATTCCGTCGACGCCACGTGGACGGTCCCACACTTCGAGAAGATGCTCTACGACAACGCGCAACTGCTACGCAGTTACGCGCGCGCCTTCGCCGCGACCGACGTCGTGCGTTTCAAAGAGGTGGCCGAAATGACGGCAGACTGGCTGCTGACCGAGATGCGCGACGAGAGTGGCGGCTTCTACTCCAGCCTTGATGCCGACTCCGAGGGCGAGGAGGGCAAGTTCTACGTCTTCACCCTCGACGAGGTCCGCGAGGCACTCGGCGACGACACCGAAGTGGCCATCGCGACCTTCGGCATTACCGAGGAGGGCAACTTCGAGGGCTCCAACATCCCGGTTTACGCACAAGAGCCGGCCGACCTCGACGCGGCAAACCGAGCGCGCGCCGGGTTGCTCGCCTACCGCAACCAGCGCGTGAGGCCCGGAACCGACACCAAGGTGTTGGCCTCGTGGAACGCCCTGACCGCGACTTCGCTCGCGGAGGCGGGAGCCCTGTTGGGACATCGAGAGTGGATCTCGGCAGCCCTCGAAGCGATGCGCTTTATCTCCTCGACCCTGATCGTCGAGGGCCGGTTGATGCGTTCCTACCGGCGCACAGAGGACGGCAAGGCGCAGGTCAAGCACCTCGGATGTGCGGAGGACTACGCCTTCTTCCTGGAGGCATGTCTGACGATGTGGGAGACGACGTGCGACGAAGCTTGGTTGCTCGAGAGTGCGCCTTGGGCGGCGAGCGAAGCGATCCGGCTCTTTCACGACGACGCCAGCGGCGGTTTCTTCACCACGGGCTCCGACGCAGAAGAGCTCATCGTGCGCCCCAAGGACCTCTTCGACAATGCGGTGCCGTCCGCCAACTCCGTGCTGGCACTCGAGCTTCAAAGGCTCGCTCTGCTCACCGGCCGTAAGGATCTCGAGGACGTGGCGCTCGGAGCTATGAAGCTGCTACGCGATGCCGTCGGGCGTAGTCCGCTTGGTTTCGGGGCGCTGCTGAGCGCGATGGAGTTCCACACCGGAGATCCCGTCGAGATCGTGATCGTGGGGCCAGGCTTCGGCGAACTCGTCCAGGCCGTCCACAGCAACTACTGGCCAAGCAAGGTGCTCATCGCCCTCGAGGAGCCACGCGCCGACGTTGCCGAGGACATCCCCTTGCTCGAGGGCCGTACCGAACCCGACCGCGCGACCGCATACGTGTGCCGGCGGGGCGTCTGCGACCTGCCGGTGCACGACGCCGAATCGATGTTTAAGCAGATAGAGAACCGCTGAAACCGTGGACGAACTCCGCGTCAACCGGCGGCTCGTGATACCCCCCGACGAGCTTGAGGAGCGATTCACCACCTCGTCCGGGCCCGGAGGGCAGCATGCGAACAAGGTGTCGACACGCGTCAAGCTGGAATGGAACGTCGATGCGTCGCGCGTGCTCGGCCCCCGGCAACGCGAGCGCATCAAATCCAAGCTGGGCCGGCGCATCGACTCGAGCGGGGTTCTGCGCGTGGCGAGCGAGAAACATCGTTCGCAGCTCCGCAATCGCACGGAGGTGCGCTCGCGCCTCGCTCAGCTCATCCGCGACGCCTTAGTAGTCGAGAAGTCCAGGGTCAAGACCAAGCCCACGCGCGCGGCCAACCAGCACCGGCTGCAGGACAAGAAGAGACGCTCACAGATCAAGCGAGCGCGGCGCGTCATCCCCGAAGACTAATTAGCCCGCCGGCTGGATCACTGGAGACAGAACTCGTTGCCCTCGGGGTCCTGCATGACGATCCAGAACTCGCCGCGCTCCTCCGCCTCGCGAAGCTTGGTGGCGCCAAGTCCCTGAAGTCGCTCGGACGCGTCGAGGACTCGCCCACGAGATCCGTCGTCGCGCGGGAGACCGACGTTGAGGTCGAGATGGATCCGGTTCTTGACCGACTTGGGCTCGGGCACGTGCTGGAAGAGGAGCCTCGGTCCTTCTCCGGCCGGGTCGACGGCCGCGCTCATCGAGTTCCACTGTTCCTCCGGTATGCCTTGCTCGCGCAGCCAGTCCTCCCAAGAGTTGAAGCCGGGCGGTGGGTCCTGGAGCTTGTATCCAAGAGCGGCCGACCAGAACTCGGTCATCCCGGCCGGGTCGGCACAATCGAAAGTCACCTGAAAGGGAACTGCCACCATCAACCTCCTTGTCGATCACATGATTCGATTGCCCGGCCAGTCTCTAGAAAGCCACCGGCACCTCGACGAACGGCTCTTTACGGCCGAACTCCAGGTGCGCCGTGCGCAGACACGTCAGGCTGTCGATGTGCCGCCAGACGCCCTTCTCCTTGCGGAACAACTCGATGCCCATGTCCGCGATCTCGGAGTTCGCGCAGTAACGATTCGACCCATCGGGGTCCTCGTAGGTCACCTGCATCATGCGTTCGGGCAGGGCGCGCGCCGCTCCAACCATCTTGAACTCGTCGTTGTGAGCACTGAACGCCCAGGTGGGCATCTCGTAGCGACTCTTGGCGCGAAGCGCGTTGCGAAACGAGTTGAACTCGATGTCTCGTCCGTCGTACCGAAGGTAGGTGAAGGACATGGTGGGCACGGGGACGACGCCGAAACGCGCCCTCGCGGCGACACCCTCAAAGATCGCGTCCGGGTGACTCTCGAATGAATCGCAATGAGCCCAGGCCCACGATTGCGCGTGCGCACGGCCCCAGCGGTGAGACTGGCTCCCCCGCACATGGTCGAATTCCAGAGTCTCGCCGTCCAACGAGACCGCGCCGGTAAAAGGAACGCTCAGGTTCGGCGCGCACAAGGTGGAGACCTTCTGCTCGGCGCGCTGGCGAAGCGGCTGCGGCAGGTGTTGGAAGCAGCGATCAGCAGGATCCAAGTCGAACGACCACCCAAATCTCCGCCCACCGACGTCATGGACCTCTCCCTCGAGATGGGTTTCGCTAAGCCACGCGTCTCCCACGCGCACTATCGCCCCGTCGTCTCGCTCACGACCGAGATGATCGGCGCTGAAGCGCTGCTTGCCTGCGAAGGTCCGCTTGTTTTCGGGGTCGAAGTAGAAGCCCCACAGCTCGCAGTAGGGCTCGGCCGAACGTGGCGAAGTGATCGTGTAACGCAGCCATACGCCGCCGCCCGTATCGGAATGATTGATCGTCGAATACCAGACCTCCATGAAGCCCGGGCTGCTGCGATCCCACCGCATGGCGTTCTCGGTGCCGCTCTTGCTGAACGCGCTCATGATCTACGACCTTAGACCGTCTGCGACGTCGCGAGTCCGAGCAATCGATCGGCGACCACGTTCCACGACCAGCGTTCGCGTGCCAGCTCGACGGCGCGTTCCGACATCTCGCCTCGCCGTTCGGCTGGAACGGCGAACACCTCGTCGATGCAACGAGCGATGCCCTCGAGTGGAGCTTCCGGGTCATAGGTCAACAAATCCGGCGCCCCTATTGCCGCTTCGACCATGCGCCCGACCTCTCCGATGCCCGAGTGATCGGGGACGATCGGCAGGACTCCACACGCTGCGGCCTCTGCCGCCACCATGCCGAACGCCTCCGACAGGACCGAGGGCACCACCAGAACGTCGAAATCCGGCAGAACGCGCGATAGTGCCGCGTGTTCCAGACGACCCGGCCACTCAACCGGGACCTTGGCGGCGCGCGAGAAGTAAGCCCCGTCGGCCCCCCCTCGATCGATGAACTGAAGGAAGTGAGTCAGCTCTTGGACTCCATCGCCTCGCACCGTGAGGGTTTCCAGAAGCTCGGGATCGTTGGTCCGAAGAGCGTTGGCGATCTCGTGAAGCCCCCGCTCGTAGCCCCCGTAACCGATGATCGCGACGCTGAGATCCTTGGCAGTCGTAAGCCCCAACGCTCCCAGCAGGTTGTGAACGCCTTTGGACACGATGAACTTTCCGACGTAGCCGGCCCGCGGAGGCCGCGCTGGGTCGAGCTCGATCGGGCGAAAGATCTCGATGTCGCAGCCCGGGTTCACGACATGCGCGCGCTCGGCCCAGCCCGGGATCACGGAGGCCGCCTCCCGAATCATGTACTCGCTTCCCCCGGTGACCACTTGCGCGCCGCCCAGTCCGGCGCTTGCGAACGGGACGTAGCGTTCGGGTTGCTCCTTCACGGCGTATTCCAACGCGCTGCCGTGAAGTTTCGCTAGATAAGCCGAGCCCGTGCGCTTGCAGGCCTCTAGCGCGATGTAAGGGCCCATTACCTCGTGCCCCGTGATGATTGCATCGGGTTGATGATCCTCGATGGCGGTGACCATTGCTCGGATGTTGGCGGAGGTATAACGCTCGAGCTCCTCGTCGCTCAGGTCGACAAAGCGCTTGGCGGTAACGCCCTCGTACTCGTCGTAGACGTAGACCGGCAGAACATCGCCGATGTCGGGCCTCAGCACCTGCAACTGGCCCGATGCGCGTACGTGGCCGGTTGCGCTGCGCACGATGCTCTTGTTCTCCGCACTGAACTCGCCGTAGCTATCGACGAACGCGAACTCGCCGGCGTGGCGCTCCTGGCACATCAGCAGGACGTCGTGTCCCTCAGAACGCCAGATGCGCGCGAGGTTGACCGAAGACAGGTTCGATCCCGAACCCGACAGCAGATAGCCGTGCCACAGCAGGATCCTCACGAAACCCCTATCTAGCGATCCAGCGATTGCCTAGACCCTCGCGCAGAAGCGAAAGCAGTTGTCAGGTGCCTAAACTCCACCGATGCCTCTCGACCGGGCGCTGAGGACGGCGCTGAGGAACTTCTCGACCTTCTTTCTGATCGTGGCCCTGGCCACGGTCCCACTTAACGTGGTGTGGGGCTTCCTGTACCAAGACGTCATCGGGTTGCAGGAGGTCCACGACGACATCCGCGATCTGCCGGAGGGCCAGATGGTAAGAGGCGTCGACTCGTCCCAGATAGATCGGGCGCGTTACGCCGAGCTCGTCGTCCTGGCAATCGAGGCTGCGTTGATCCCGGTGCTGCTCCGGGTGACTCGCCGGGCGATCGAGATCGACGATTCGGGTCACGTGCCCACCGCCCTGGGGGCCTGGCGAGGAGTAGGGCGCCGCTCCGAGAGCCCAGGGAGTGGATGGAGAGGCGGGGTCATGCTCATGACGGCCCTGTTCGCGGTGGCGGTGTGGCTGCTCGCTTCGTTGATAGGGAACCTCATAGCGGCTCCACTCGGAGATCAAGTCGCGTGGCTGGTCGTGGGGCTGGGGCGCGGCCTGGCGCTCGCCCTGGCGCTCCCCTTCGCGCTGGTAGGCATGGTCGAGGCCCGCGTCTCCGCCTGACCGCACGGGCCCGCGCCCGGCAATCACAAAAGCGCCAAACCAATTCCACCCCGCAAGACGTCTACGTCGTTCTGCGTATCTTTTCTCGCCAGCCCTTTCTGGGCCCCAATCGCTCGCGCGACTTCATGTACTCCTCCCGCTACGAAGCGTGACTTTCTTGGTATGAAGGAAGCCCAAACGGGTACCGCCATTTACCAATTAGTGGGACACTGCCCGGACGGCCGACCAGTTAGGAGCAAGTGAAGTGGAGGAGTCCAAGGCCACCAGCGCGGAACGCCTGAACCTGTCGGGCGAGACCTTCCGCAGCGTCGCCAAGGTCCACAGGGCGGACGTCGAGCGAGCGCGTGAGCGCAACCGGCGCGCCCGGCTCCGCTGGGTCCTCTACGTCGCGCTGGTCGTGTTCGCCTACGTGCTGAAGCGGGCGATCGATCAAAATCCCCTCGCGCTCGGCTGGCCGCAGCTTGGCCCCGACGCGATGCTCTACCTGCTTCCGGTCGCCATCGTGCTGATGGTCGGCCTCGTCTTGCTCCTGCCCCTCGCCAACGGCCGGAGCCCGCACGTCCGTTTCAGCCCCGAGGAGATCCGGATCGACTTTTCCGACGTGCGAGGGCTCGACATCGTCCTGGAAGAGGTCACCCGTAGCCTGCAGATCTTCCTCACCTACAAGAGCTTTCGCGAGGAGCTCGGTGGAAATCCCCGCCGCGGCATTCTCTTCGAGGGGACCCCGGGAACCGGCAAGACTCACATGGCGAAGGCAATGGCCAAGGAGGCGGGCGTCCCCTTCTTCTTCGTGTCGGCCCCCGCCTTCCACTCGATGTGGCAAGGGATGACCGCCTTCAAGATCCGCGCCTACTTCAGGGTGCTGAGGAAGGCCGCCCGCAAGGAGGGAGGTGCCATCGGGTTCATCGAGGAGATGGACGCCATCGGTGGCGCTCGCGGGGGCCTTAGCCCCTATACCGATCTGCGGTCCGGCCCGCCCCACCCCGCAACCGAGCATCGCGACGGAACGCCGAGGGCTTTCAAGATGATGGGTCCCGGCGACGGAGGCATGGTCAACGAAATGTTGATCCAGCTTCAGAGCTTCGACACCCCGCCGTTCGGCCAGCGCGTGAGGAACTCGTTCATCAATCTCGCGAACAAGTACCTACCGAGTCACCGCCGGATCAGCAAGCGACCACCCGACTACTCGAACGTCCTGATCATTGCGGCGACCAACCGAGCCGACACGCTAGACCCCGCATTGATGCGTCCCGGTCGGTTTGACCGCACCCTGTACTTCGACCTCCCGTCGAAGAACGGCAGGCGCGACCTTCTGGATTACTTCCTTGCCCGGCGCGCTCATGCCGAGGACATGGATCGCGAGGACTTGCGCGAAGAGCTTTCCGCCATGACGCTCGGATACACCCCGGCCATGCTCGAGCACATCCTCGACGAGGCCCTGGTGTGGGCGATTCGCGAGGGTCGCAGGGAGCTCAATTGGCGTGACGTCCAGCGGGCACGACTGTCCGAGGAGATCGGCCTCGCCCAACCCGTTGCCTACACCGATCAGGAGCGCGACTTGATCGCCACTCATGAGGCCGGGCATGCGGTGTCCGCGTACCTCTTCGCCAAGGACTGGCGCAAGCTCGAGGTGCTCAGCATCATCAAGCGCCGGCACGCTCTCGGGCTGCTGGCCCATTCCGACCTCGAAGAGCGCTTTACCAAAACCAAGTCCGAGCTCGAGTCCACCATTCGCATCGCGCTCGGGGGCATGTGTGCGGAGGAGATCTTCTTCGGCGAACACGGCACCGGACCATCCAGCGATCTGGTCGCAGCCACGAGCTTGGGCGCGCAGATGATCGGCTCGTTTGGCATGGGTCGGTCGCTGGTTTCCTACGAGGCCGTTGACAACGGTGCGCACAGCTCCCCCAACATCGTCGCAAAGGTGCTGAGCAACGACGACACCAAACGCGAGGTCGAGGACATGCTCGTCGACCAGAAAAACCAGGTGCGCTACCAGCTGGAGCGCAACCGCGACCTCGTCGAGGCGCTGCGCGACGCTCTACTCGAGCAGGAAGAGCTGCTTGGTGATGACATCCGTATGGTTCTCGAACGGACTCTTGCCGCCCGCAATTAGGTCTTTATCCGCAACGCGCAATTCGGTGGCCGCGGAAGCCCCGCTACAGTTTGGAGATGGCCGGGTTCGAGATCCTCGAGCACACCGCAGACGTCGGCGTACGGGCCACTGCTCCGACCGCCGCCGGGGTCTTCGAGCAGGCCACCCGAGGCATGGCCGAGATCGCGGGAATCTGGCGATCAACTAAGGGGGACGAGCACAGGATCCGTGTGGAGGGGCGCGATCGTGAGGGTGCGCTCGTCGATTGGCTGAGCGAGGTTCTGTATCTGCATGACACTCGCAACCTCGCACTTAGCGGAGTGATCGTCGACACGGTCGGCGAAAAGACCGTTGCCGGGCGCATTTGGTCGAGTCCGCTCGACGATGCCGATACCGCGATCCAGATCAAAGCGGTCACCTATCATCAGCTCGTAGTGTGCGAGACACCCGAGGGATGGAGCGCGACGGTCTTCTTCGACATCTGAGGGGTCGACAACTGCATGGTCAAACCGCAGCGCGTGGCCGAGTTCGAGTGGGAGCTTCCCGTCGGGTTCGTAGAAGGCATGCGCGTTCCGGGACGGGTGTTCGCCTCAGCCAACCTGTTCCACAAGGCGATGAAGGATCGAGCGGCCGAACAGGTCGCCAACGTCGCCACGCTGCCCGGGATCGTCGGTGCCAGTCTCGCGATGCCCGACCTACATTGGGGCTACGGCTTTCCCATCGGCGGCGTGGCCGCCACCGATCCCGCGTCCGAGGGCGTCCTCTCTCCCGGGGGCGTGGGTTTCGACATCGGTTGTGGCGTTCGTCTGATGCGCAGCGACCTCATCCGCAGTGACCTCAGCGAGTCGTTGCGGGACCTCGTCGCCGCACTCGATCGACACGTTCCGCGCGGCGTCGGGGGGTCCGGCCGGATGGAGTTGAGGGGGAACGAGATCGACCGCGTCCTGGCCGAGGGCGTGGCCTACGTGCTCGACCGCGGGGTGGGGTGGGCCGAGGACGCTGAGGCCTGCGAGGACTCCGGAACGCTGCCCAGTGCCGATCCCTCGCGCATCTCGGACAGGGCAAAGCAAAGAGGAGCCGGCCAGCTCGGAAGCCTGGGGGCCGGCAACCACTTCCTGGAGGTGCAGGTCGTCGACGAGATAAGAAACGAAGTCGCGGCCGAGGTGCTCGGCCTCTTCGAGGGACAGGTCTGCGTGATGATCCACTCGGGGTCGCGCGGCGTGGGCCACCAGGCCTGTACCGACTACCTCAAGACGATCGACGGGCTCGGCAACCAGTTCGGCTACGAGCCCCCCGACCGACAGTTGGCGTGTGCTCCCCTGACGCACGAGGTGGCTCATGACTACCGGCTGGCCATGAATGCCTGTGGCAACTTCGCACTCGCCAACCGTCAGGTGCTAATGGACGGTGCGCGTCGCGCCTTCGAGTTCACCTTCCGTCGTTCCCCGCGCGATCTCGGCCTGAGCCTCGTCTACGACGTCGCCCACAACCTCGCCAAGCTCGAGGACCACACCGTCGCCGGAACCACGCGCGAGCTCTGCGTTCATCGCAAGGGCGCGACGCGCGCGTTCGGACCCGGCCATCCCGATCTGCCCGATCGCTACCGGGACATCGGACAGCCGGTCCTCATCCCCGGCTCGATGGGCACCTCATCGTTTGTGTTGACAGGAGCTCACCGAGCGGCGCACGCGACCTTCGCCTCGACCTGTCACGGAGCAGGGCGCGCGATGTCGCGGACCGCGGCCAAGAAGCGGATGAGCGGCCAGGACCTCCGAACCCAGCTGGAGGGCGAGGGCATCGTGCTGGCCAAGTCACGCTGGAAGCTACTCAGTGAAGAGGCTCCCTATGCTTACAAGGACGCCGCGGAGGTCGTGGAGACGTGCGAGGGGGCGGGGCTCAGCAACGTTGTGGCTCGGCTGCAACCCGTTGGGGTCGTGAAGGGATAGCCGGCTAGCCGATTCCCGCGAAGAGGTCGTCCTCGGGTGCGGGGGCATCGACAGTGGTCGTGACCAGTGTGAAGTCCTCCCACGGATAGACCTTCTTGATGACGTCGTCGGGGATCGCGAACCACCAGGAGTCGGGATCGATCTGGGTCGCGTGAGCCAGCAACGCCTTGGTGCGTAGCTCGACGTAGTCCCCGACGTCGACCCTCGTGGTGATCTCCGGATCTCGGAACCCGCTCTCCTCCCATTCCTGGAGCCAGCCCTCGTAGGGGCTCTCCTTCCCCTCGTCGAGCATCGCCTGGTGCAGCGTCTGGAGGCGTTGCTTCGAAAAGGTTGCGAAGTAGTAGAGCTTCGAGGGCTGCCACGGTTCGCCCCTGCCCTGGTGTTTGTCGGGGTCACCGGCTTCCTTGAATGCCTGCGTGCCCCACTCGTGAACGCGCACGTGGTCGGGGTGTTCGTAACCACGTGACTCGTCGTAGGACAGCACCACCTCCGGGCGCTCCTTGCGGATGATCTCGACGATGCGGCCGACGGCCTCATCGGGATCCGCATTGGTAAACGCCGCGGGATCCGAGTTGGAAGGTCGCCCCGGCATGCCCGAGTCTCTGTATCCAAGCATGTAGACCTCGTGCACTCCCAGAAGATCGCATGCCGTTTGAAGCTCGGCCTTCCGAATCTCATCGATGCGGTCGAGTATTCCCGGCTTGTCCATGCGCGGATTGAGAATCTCGCCCTCTTCACCGCCCGTCGCGCACATGAGAGCGACGCGGACCCCCTCGGTCGAATAGCGCGCCATGGTTCCCGCGCCCTTCGACGACTCGTCGTCGGGATGAGCGTGGATGGCGAGCAAGCAGCGTTCCTTCTCAGACATCCAAGTAGGCTACCCGGGTGCCGCTCACACCAGTGCAAGGAGACTTCTTCGATCGCGTTCGGGCCGTCGTCGTCGCCCTCATGCTCGCCGCCGGGGCGGCGCTGATAATTGGCTCCGTAATCGACTGGGTCACGATCACCGAAGCCCCCGCGCTGGTCGAGGACTTCGACTTCGGTGAGAGTAACGACCTGGTCGAAGAGCCCGAGGTCAGCCAACCCTTCACCGGACTCGAGACCACCTACGGAACGTACTCCCTGGCGAGCGGGATAGTCCTCGTCCTCGCCGCGCTGATGTTGTTCATGCGACGACGGGGGAAGTGGGCGTGGCTCGGCTTCGCCGCCTCCATGGTGTCGGGAGGGCTCGCCATCGCCGCCTATCGAGGAATCGCCGATACCGCATCTCCGCTCTACGAAGCGCTCGACATCGTCGGTAGAGCCGAGCCGGCGCTCGGCCTCACGCTGGTCGCGGCCGGCGCCATCGTCGGTCTGGTCTCCTCCGCCGCGGGGGTGGCGGCAACTCCCAACCGCTCTCGAAATGAAACTAGAAGCGTGCCGTCAGAGCGTTAACCGACTCCACGTAGACGCGCTGGTAACGGTGGAGCTTCGAACCGACGTTGCCCGTACCCGAGTAATACGCCGCCAGCGCCTTGTCTTGTGTGGGCATGATCGACAACAGGTAGCGGAGATACGACACCCCCATCTTGATGTTGTCGTGGGTGTCGCGCACGTTTAGCGACGCGCCTCCGAGCAACACCTTGTTGACCCATCGGGCGGTCGCGGGCATTACCTGCATGACGCCGATGGCACCGGCGCTCGAGATGACGTGCGGCTGCCACCCGCTCTCCTGATAGGCAAGCGCCTTGATTAACGACGTGCTGACGCCGTTTGCCAAGGCCTCTTGCTCGAGGAGATAGCCGACGTCGGACGACGACGGTGCGGTAGACGTCTGAGTGATGGTCGCCCCACCACCTGGAATGGTCAAGGACGTACCTGCGACCACAAGATTCGGATTGGCGAGGCCATTGGCGCTCGCAATTGATTCGACGCTGACTCCGTAACGCGCCCCGATATCTGAAAGGGTCTCGCCGGCGCTCACCGAGTGGGTCGACCCACCAGTCGAGCTCGTCCCGGTCGAGCCACCGCCGCCGGAGATGGTGAGGGTGGTACCGGCCACCACCAAATTGGGATTGGGAATTCCGTTGGCTCGCGCCAGCGCGTGAACGGTGGTGCCGTATCGCTGGGCGATGCTCCACAGCGATTCACCCGCCTGCACCTCGTGCGTGGCTGTGCCTCCGGAGGACGATCCGCCTCCCGAGGTGATCGTCAGCGTGGTGCCGGCCACTATCAGATTGGGATTGCTCAATCCGTTGGCCCGCGCCAGCGCGCTCGTGGAGGTGCCGTAGCGCACCGCGATGTCGGAGAGCGTCTCGCCCCTCTTGACAACATGCTGAGCGGCGTGCGCGGCCGCAGATTGTGCCGCCCACAACATTGCCGCCGTTCCCACCACGACGGGACCTCGTCGCCTCGGCCGAAGCCTGAGATGCCGGCCCCGGTAGCCCGCGAATCGCATTTGAAGTCTCACCTCGCCCTAGTTAACAGAAGCAACATGAAGCACAATAGTTGCCTCCAGTGTCAAGACGAGGCCTCGAATTACGCGCCTGATATTCGCGTCTTTGCCGACGAAGCGTGAGCGGCAGGGGGGAGGTCCGGCTACGGAGCGTGCGGCGCGACGGCGAGCGGTTTGCCGCGCGTTCCCGTCAGCACTTCCTCCGCTCGGTGATGACGGGGCTGGAGAGGTAGCGGGTGAAGAACTCCTCCTCGGTGCCGTCGGGGAATACGCGCGTGACGACGATATCGAACCCGGTGTGACCGGAATCGATCACGACCTCCTCTTTCTTGCCGAGACTCGCATTCTCCTGGCACTCGCGATCGGGCTGCTCGTAATTGTGCGGCGGTCCGCTCAGCGACGAGATCTCTCCCTTGGTGTTGCCGTAGAAACTGACCGTGATCGAAGTGTCACTGTAAGAGGTGTCGATGTAGATGCCTGCATTCGAGTCATTGAGGAACGCAAGATCGGGAGCCGGAGTTGAGATCGTCGCCTCGCGCCCCATCGGGTAGCGGCTGATGTAGTAGCTGTGAGCCTGATACTCGAGCAGGTCGTAGCCGCCAAAGAAGATGGCGTTGAAGAACGTGGTTGCGAACTGGCTAATGCCGCCGCCGATCTCCTCGACAAACTCCCCGTCGCGGATCGCCGGCGCGCCCACAAACCCCTTCGCCTCGGTGCGAGGCCCAACGAAATCATTGAGTGAGAAGCTCTCTCCGGGTTGGATGACGGCGCCATCAACGATGTCGGCGATGACGTGAATGTTTGTGACCCGCGGTTCACAACATGCGTGTGACGTGGTGAAGGAAGAAACCTGCTCGGTGATGTCGAGGCCCCTTGCGTCCTTCGTGGTGAAGTCCGCCGGCTCGGTGACGCCCTTCAGTGTGGCGGTGCGACTTCCCTTGATAGCTGTCTTCAGTATTTGGCGAGCGGCCTTCTTCGGGGCAAAGGTGAAGCCCTCGATGGAAGGGATGACGTTTACGCCCGCGCTCGATAGCTCGAAGCCCGCATCGACGGGCTCGGTCTCGAGCCCTGCAACGCGCCCACCGACCGCCTTGTCCAAAGCCTTGGGCCTCACGCGGAGCTCGAGCTCGGCCTCATCCTCCACGAGAACCACATCGAGGATCCCGGTCAGCTCCTGGGGGGTGATCGTCAGCTCGCCGTTGGGTCGCCTGAGCGTGATCGGGTCGGCCACGACAGTCTCGGCCTCTCCGACGACCTCATCGACATCGGCCTCGTCGGTCGGAGGAGCGGCCGTCTCGCTCGAGACGACGATCGAGTCCCCTCCCGGCGAGCGCGTGGCGTCCACCGACTCTCCGCGTAGCTCGTCGGTGGCCAAAACCACTCCCGGCTCTGGATACAGCGGCTCGACGTCTGTGCCGTCGAACTCGATGCCACCGGTGAACGGCTCAGTTACGAGCGCGTCCGCATCCCGCTCCTGCCATGCGGCGAACGTTTCGTCGTTGAGCTCATCGAGGGGGTCGACGGTGATGGTTCCAAACGTGGCGGTCAGATGATCGGCGAATGCCGCAACCGGATTGGTCTGCCGTCCGCGCTCGAGCACCGCGTCGGCAGTCTCGATCGCGTCGATCTCGTAGCCCATTTCGGCACCGGAGGTGGCCAGCTCGGTCGTTTCATCATCGCTCCGTGAAATGGTCAGCCGGTCGGCTCCGAGCTCTGTCTCGATTTCACGAAGCTCCAGCCGCAGTTCCGTCTCGTCGAGTCCTCCGACGTCCACTCCCGCCACCGTCGTCCCCGGCAACGAGCCCGAGCGCGTGAGGCGTAAGGCAAGCAGCGCCAGCGCGCTCAATGCGAAGAGCGCGACGACGATGAAGATCGCTAGTCGCGCCGGCCTCGGAAGGTCCGTGTACGAACGCACGCCCGGCTAACGATCGACGTCAGGTGACCGCGATCATGCGCTCGATTGCGAGGCGAGCTCGATCGGCGATCGCGGTATCGACGGTGACCTCGTCGTGGCCGGTACGCAGGCAATTCAAAAGCTTGCCCGGAGTGATCATCTTCATGAATCCGCAGGTTGCGCGCTCGTTTGCAGGAATGTACTCGGCGGAGGGGTTCTCCGCGCGGAGACGGTGCATCATGCCCGTCTCGGTCGCAACAATGAACTCCTTCGCTTCCGAGGTCCGCGCGCGCTCGACCATGCCGCCGGTTCCGAGCACAAAGGTACGGTCCGCCGGGAGGTCGCCCGTCGACAGCAGGTACATACACTGTGAAGAGCAGCCGCACTCGGGATGAACGTGCAACTCGGCATCGGGGTGCCGCGCCATGGTCTCGGCTATGTCGGAGGGATCGATGCCAGCATGGACGTGGCACTCGCCCATCCAGACGTGCATCTTGCGGCCCGTCACGCGCTCCACGTGCGCGCCCAGGAACATGTCGGGGCCGAAGAGAATCTCGGCATCCTCGGGAAGCGACTCCACCACCTTGGCTGCATTGGCAGAGGTAACGCAGTAGTCGGTCTCGGCCTTGGTCTCGGCGGTGGTGTTGACGTACATCACCACGATGGCGCCGGGATGCTCGGCCTTCCACGCGCGCAGCTCGTCGGCGGTGATCGAAGAGGCTAGTGAGCAACCCGCGTCCTTGTCGGGGATCAGCACGCGCTTTTCGGGCGCCAGGATCTTGGCCGTTTCGGCCATGAAGTGGACCCCGCAGAACACGATCGTGGAAGCCTCGGTTTCGGCCGCGATGCGGGACAGCTCCAGAGAATCGCCCACGAAATCGGCCACGTCCTGAATCGCGGGAACCTGATAGTTGTGGGCCACGATCACCGCATCCTGGTCGGCCGCCAACCGGCGCACCTCCGAGACCCACGCTTCGTCGGCGCCGCTCCTCAGCGCCTCTGCCGTTAACGCCATCTGTTACTCCTCTATCTCAAGCGCAAGATCGATGGTAGGGGACGAGTGAGTCAGGGCGCCCACCGAGATGAAGTCCACCCCTGTCACCGCGTATGAACGAATGGTCTCGAGGTTGATTCCCCCCGAGACCTCCAGTACCGCACGTCCGCCCGCCTCGATAACCGCCTGGGCGACCATCTCTGGGGACATGTTGTCGAGCAGGATGGCATGCGCCCCTGCGGATAGCGCCTCGTCGAGCTCACCCGGCGTGGTCACCTCGACCTCGATCTTGAGCCCGAGGGGAGCGTTTCCGAGGGCGGCGCGCACGGCCTCGGAAACCCCACCCGCGGCGGCGACGTGGTTGTCCTTGATCAGAACTCCGTCGTCCAAACCGATCCGGTGGTTGTGACCGCCACCGACCGCCACGGCGTACTTCTGCAGCAACCGCAGACCCGGTGTGGTCTTGCGAGTGTCCAGGATCCTGGCCTCGGTGCCCTCGACCGCCCTCACGTAGCTCTTCGTTAGGGTCGCGACCCCGCACAGCCGGCCGAGAATGTTGAGGGCGGTGCGCTCGGCGGTGAGGATCGGAGCCAGCCCACCCTCGATGCGGGCGAGCACCTCACCGGCCTCGACCTCGGCGCCGTCACTCACGAGCGCCTTGAACTCGAGGGCGTCCTGCGAGACGAGCTCGAAGCACGTCGCGGCAGCTTCGATGCCGGCGACGATGCAAGGTTCCCGCGCCTCGACGCGGGCCCGCCCGGCGCGACCGGGCGGCACGACCGAGTTGGTGGTGACGTCGCCGCGCCCGACGTCCTCGGCGAGCCAGGCCGCGACGAGGTGACGGAGGATTGCGGGATCGAGCGAGCGAGGGGAACCCATTGGATGCACCAGCCTACCGGGGCTGACGCAGGAGCAATTCGGCCGAGATGCCCAGGGACCGCGATAGTCACGGCCGTTGGGACCTCGAGTGACGCTGACCTCTCGGAGTCGGGCTTAGAGGCGTTCGACGACGTAGCCGGCGGCGTCCAGCCCGCTCAGCATCTCCTTGATGTGGTCACGGCCGCGCGTCTCCACTTGCAGGGCGACCTCGACGTCGCCCAGGTGCACGCGCACTCCCTCGCGGTGGTGCTGAACTCCGACCACGTTGGCCCTCAGCTCTGCCATCAGACCGAGGAGTCGGTGCAACTCGCCGGGTCGATCCGAGATGCGGGTACGGAAGGCGAAGTAGCGACCCGACGCGGAGAGGCCGAAGCGAATCACGCTCAGCAGCAACATCGGATCGATGTTGCCGCCGGAAAGCACCACCACGACGGGAGGCCTCAGGTCGCCGAGCCGCTGCATGGTCGCCGCGACCCCGGCTGCGCCGGCCGGCTCGAGCACCAGCTTCATGCGCTCGGCAGTAAACACGAGCGCCTCGGCGATGTGGTCGTCGGACACCGTCACGACCTCATCCACCAACGCTCGAACGTGCGCAAAGGTGTGAACGCCCGGAGTGGGGCAGGCGATACCGTCGGCGATCGTCGACATTCGCCCGAGTGTGATGGGGCGCCCCTCCGAGAGCGATGGAGGGAACGCCGCCGCTCCGGACGCCTGAACGGCGACGATTCGCACATCGCTTTTGACCGCCTTGGCGGCCGCGGCGATCCCTGATACCAAGCCCCCGCCTCCGGCGGGGACCACGATGGTGTTGGCGCTGGGCAACTGCTCGAGGATCTCGAGCCCGCAGGTTCCCTGACCGGCGATGATGTGCGGGTGATCGTACGGATGCACGAACGTCGCACCACGCTGCACGGCGAACTCCATCGCGGCATCGAATGCTTCGCGGAGATCCTGACCGACTAGCTCGACCTCCGCGCCGTAGCGCCTTGTGGCCTCGACCTTCGGCAGCGGGGCCGCCTCGGGCATGAACACGGTGGAATGAATACCCGTGAGCGAAGCCGCGAGCGCGGTTCCCTGAGCATGGTTACCGGCGGAGGCGGCGACCACCCCCGCCTTCGTCTCCGCCGCCGATAGGCGGCTGATCCGGTTATAGGCGCCTCGTATCTTGAACGAGCCCGTACGCTGGAGGTTCTCGCACTTGATGAAAACCTCACCACCGATGCGATCGGACAGAGCCCGCGACCTATCCAGTGGAGTGCGCACGGCGACCTCGGACAGCCGCTGCGCTGCGTCCTCTATGTCCGCTAGACTGACTAGCTCGGCAGTCCTCACGACTGCATCGTGCCACGACGATGGTGTCGGCACACTCACTTTCTCCTTATGACCTCGACTTGGACGCCGCAATCGTGGAACGACCGACCGGCGGCACAGCAGCCGGAGTGGCCGGACGCGTCCGAACTGGCCGGCGCTCTCGACGAGTTGCGCAAGCTACCCCCCTTGGTGTTTGCGGGGGAGGCTCGCCGACTGACCAACTCACTGGCCAAAGCCGCGCGCGGCGAGGCGTTCGTGCTCCAGGCCGGTGAGTGCGCCGAGGCATTTGGGGAGTTCTCCGCCGACGACATCAGGGACAAGCTCAAGATCATTCTGCAGATGGCCATCGTCCTCACCTACGGCGCCGGTCTTCCGGTCGTAAAGATCGGGCGCATTGCCGGGCAGTTCGCCAAGCCGCGCTCGTCCCCAACCGAGAGCGCCAACGGTCAAAGCCTCCCCTCGTTTCGCGGCCACGCGGTCAACGACGCCATCTTCGATGCCGAGGCCCGGCGCGCCGACCCCAAGCGGATGGTGCGCGCCTATCACCAGAGCGCGGCGACACTCAACCTGCTGCGCGCATTCACCAAAGGTGGCTTTGCGGACCTCCGTCAGATCCACGTGTGGAACCAGGAGTTCGTCGCCAACTCACCTCAGGGCCGGCGCTACGAACAGATCGCGCGTCAGATAGACCGCTCCATGCGCTTCATGGCCGCGTGTGGTGTCGACCTCTCCGGTGATCCGGTTCTGCACGAGGTCGACTTCTACACCTCCCACGAAGCGTTGCTTCTTCCATTCGAGGAAGCGCTGACCCGCAAGGACAGCATCACGGGCGAGTGGTACTGCTGCAGTGCGCACATGCTATGGGTGGGGGAGCGAACCCGTCAGCTGGACGGGGCACATCTCGAGTTCCTGTCCGGTGTACGTAATCCGATCGCGTGCAAGCTCGGGCCGGGCGCAACGACCGACGAGGTCGTCGAGATCTGCGAGCGCATCGATCCCGAGCGCGTCCCCGGCCGTCTCACGCTGATCGCCCGGATGGGTTCGACTCTGGTGGAGGAAAAACTGCCGCCGTTGATCCAGGCTGCGCGCGGTACCGGGCGCGCGCCGTTATGGATCTGCGACCCGATGCACGGAAATACCTTCACCACCAAATCGGGTCTCAAGTCCCGGCGCTTCGAAGACATCCTCCGCGAGATCAAGTGTTTCTTCTTAGTGCACGCCCAGGAGGGCACGGTACCGGGCGGGGTCCACCTCGAGCTCACCAACGAGGACGTGACCGAGTGTCTCGGCAGCGGCGCCGGCACCGAGGAGCTCGATGACGACCACCTCGTTGAGCGCTACCGGGCGCTGTGCGACCCCCGCCTAAACGCGCAGCAGAGCCTCGAGCTCGCCTTCGAGCTCGGGGAGATGCTCCAGGGTTGAGCCTGGCGCTTGGGCCTCAGGCCCGGGCGCGCAGGGGTCCGAGTACCTCTTCGTCTTCGGGAAAACGGTGCATCTGCTTCTTGGAGAAGACGAGCTCGTCGTCGAAACTGATCTCGAACGTCCCCTTGCTCGAGGGGATCAGCTCAATTCCATCGATCGAGTTCTGGAATTCGGCAAGGATGGTGTCCGTCAAACTGACGGCTCTGGGACCATAGTTTCAGGCGGTACAGAATTCGATTCGGATTCTCATGGGCGCAGCCTACGTGGTCCGCGGACGAGAGGTCTTGTCTTATGCGGTGACCTGCATGAGGCTTATAGCAACTCATCTACCAAGTCATGACGAGTCAAGGAGGCAAGGTGGAAGTAGTCCTTATCGTTCTCGTGGTCATCGCCGTATTGGGCGTGATCGTCGGGGTCGTCATGTACAACCGGCTCGTCAAGTTTCGGAATCGTGTCGAGGCCGGCTGGTCGCAGATCGACGTCCAACTCAAGCGTCGCTACGATCTCATTCCCAACCTGGTCGAAACCGTCAAGGGCTACGCGGCCCACGAGCGCCAGACGCTCGAGGCCGTGATCGCGGCTCGCCAGCAGGCCGTTTCCGCTCAGGGCGTCGAGCAGCAGGCCCAGGCCGAGAACCTGCTCACCGGCGCGCTACGCCAGTTGTTCGCGGTGGCCGAGGCCTACCCCGACCTGAAGGCCAACCAGAACTTCCTCGCGCTCCAGGAGGAGCTCACCGGAACCGAGGGCCGGATCGCCTATGCGCGGCAGTTCTACAACGACCAGGTGCTGCAATACGACAACGCTCGCGAGCAGTTCCCCGGCAGCATCTTCGCGGGGATGTTCAACTTCGAGGCCAAGCCCTACTTCGAGACCGAGGAGGCGGCCGCTCGCCAGCCGGTGCGCGTCGACTTCGGCCAGGGTGGGGGGACTCCGCAGCAGCCGCCGGCGCAGCAGCCACCTCCGCAGCAGGCTCCTCCAGGCCAGGTCCCGCCGACGCAGTGAACCAGTCCACCTCATAGCTCGTGTATCAACGCATTCAATCGAACGTAAGGAAGACGTGGCTTCTGATCTTCGTCTTCATCCTTCTGGTGGGGCTGATCGGCTTGGCGTTCGGATACCTAACGAACTCCGGCCCGATCGGGCCGGCGATCGCCATCGTGGTGGCGATCGCGATGAGCTGGGGCAGTTACTACAACTCCGACAAAATCGCGCTACGAGCGAGCCGCGCGATCGAGGCCGATCCGGTGCGCTACAAGCAACTGCACAATCTGGTCGAAGGCATGGCGATCGCGTCGGGAATGCCGAAGCCCCGCGTTTACGTGGTCGAGGACGAGGCCCCCAACGCCTTCGCGACGGGGCGCGATCCGGAGCACTCGGCGATCGCGGT
>JBOGWV010000201.1:0-10089 GCA_050693975.1 Actinomycetota bacterium | reverse complement strand
GAGATGCTCAACGGCGACACTCCCGTGCTGGCCTCGTGGGCGGTGCCCCGCAACCTTCCCCTTACCAAAGGGAGCCCCCACCTTGCGGTGCACGTCGAGGATCACCCCATCGAATACGGCGAGTTCTCGGGCGCCATCCCGAAGGGGAACTACGGAGCCGGCGAGGTGCGCATCTTTGACTCGGGCACCTACGATCTGCTCGAACAGGAGTCCGGCAAGCTGACCTTCCGACTGCGCGGGCGCCGCCTGGACGGCGAGTGGCACATGATCCTGCCGGACAACAACCGCAAGTCGGGGTCGGCCGGACGGGAGAGAAGATCAGACAAGAATGAGTGGCTCGTTTTCTTTCGGAAGAGCTTCGCTCCGCCGCCCGATGAGCCCCCCGAGCTCTCACCGATGATGGCGACCCTCGAGCGCGAGCCGTTCGACGACGACCGCTGGCTGTTCGAACCGAAGTGGGACGGCGTGCGCGCGCTGGCCGTGTGCGAGCAGGAAACGATGCTCGTATCGCGCACCCGCAAGAACATGACCGCAACTTATCCGGAGCTCCACAGACTCCACGAGCAACTCGTCGCGCTCGACGCCATCGTCGACGGCGAGGTGGTCGCCTTCGACAAAGGGCGACCCAGCTTCGAGAAACTGCAGAGCCGCATCAACCTGCAGGGCGTCGATGCGATCGAGCGCGCGATGAAATCCATCCCGGTGTCGTTCATCGTCTTCGATCTGCTCTACCTCGATGGCCGATCGCTGGCCCGTGAGCCCGTCGAGCGCCGGCGCGAGATGCTCGAGGAACTGGTGGTTCCCAACAATCGGGTGCAGGTCTCGCAGGCCGTGGTGGGCGAGGGTCTCGCGCTCTCCGAGGCCGCGCGCGCACAGAATCTCGAGGGCATCGTCGCCAAGAAGCTCGGGTCCCCCTACCGGGTGGGCAAGCGGACGCGCGAGTGGCTCAAGATCAAGGTCACCTACGACGCCGACGTCGTCATCGGCGGGTGGTCGCCGGGCGAAGGCAATCGCACCAAGTCGTTCGGGGCCCTGCTGGCCGGTGTTTACGACGATGAGGGCCTTCGTTTCATCGGCGCAGTAGGGACCGGCTTTACCGATCGCGTGCTGAAGGACGTGATGGCCAAGCTGCACGTGCACGAGTCGAAGAAGTGCCCGTTCGTGGAAGACCCCACCGGCCTCCCCCCGAGCCGCTTCGGAAAGGCGCTGCGAAACGCTCGCTGGTGTGACCCCGTCCTCGTGGCCATCGTCGAGTTTCGAGAGTTGACCGCAGGGCTGAGGTTGCGTGCGCCGTCCTTCAAGGGACTGCGCAACGACAAGACGGCCGACGAGTGCACCTACGACGCGCTCGTCGAAGCGGCCGGCTGGGAGCGATGAGCGGTCCGCGCGACGTCGTAAAGCGCGCCATCGGCGATATCTACTCGTGGTCGGCCGAGCGCGTCTACGACCCCTTCGTGGTTCATCGGGCTTTTCCCCTGCTGGGCGGAGACCTTCACCAGGTCGTGCTCGGGCAGGGAGAGCGGGCGGTGGCCGGCGCCAACGGCCGGCCGGTACTCGACATGCCGGTCGGTACGGCGTTCTTCGCCGTCAAGACGGCTGCTCGCCACGACGGCCTGTTGGTAGGCGCGGACCTCGCGGCGGGAATGGTGCAGCGGGCGCGGCGCGCCGGGGCCGAGGCGGGGGTCGTCAATCTCGTCGCCGTTCAGTCGGATGCGCACCATCTTCCCTTTCGCGACGGCTCCTTTGGAGCGATCATGTGCACCAATGGTCTGCAGGTGATCCCCGGCCTCGAGGAGTCGGTCGGCGAGCTGGCGCGGGTGCTGGCCCCCGGCGCCACGCTCTACACGTGCGTGATCACGGTTCCCGTCGCGGCCCTGCTCCCGGCCGCCGCAGGCCGCAAGCTGCCCACCGTCATGAAGTCACGGCGCGAGTTGATAGACGCGCTCACGGGAGCCGGGCTGGCGCTTCGATCGGTGCGAAGCCAGCGCCTCGCGACCCAGATCGAGGCGATCAAGCCGGTCGCCGGCTGAGACCCGATTCTGAGCGCGGGAGCTCCCGCTCCAGCGCACTTTTCGCACAAAGAAAGCGAGGGCGACCCCTGCCCTAGAGCAGGCGCACCCGCACGTTCGAATTCAGCAGGAAGTTGCGGACGTTCTCCCAGTTGTCGTAGACCTCGCCCTCGGCCACGACCTCCTGGATCCCCGAGTTCGCGATGAACTTGGCGCAGCCGAAGCAGGGGACCCCGGTGATGTAGATCGTGGCGCCCTCTCGTTCCTCGGGCGACGAGTACAGGATCGCGTTCGCCTCAGCATGGATGGCGATGCAGTCGTCATGAGCCCAGCCGCTCGGAGTCTCGGATCGCGCCCGTGGGCAGGCTCCCTCGTCACAGTGGGGGTGGCCGCTGGGTGGGCCGTTGTATCCGGTCGAGCGAATGCGACGGTTCTTTACGATCACCGCGCCGTGTTTCCGGCGAACACAGTTCGACCTCGTCGCGGTCTCGGAGGCGAGGTTGAGAAAGTAGCGGTCCCAGTCGGTGCGAGCGGTCGAAGCCATGGTCACGAGTTGTCCCCCTGTTGTAGTGCCCGTGGCGGCGATCGCGATTGTACGGGGGCGCGGAACGGTCGCGACCCCCCTTATCCTGCCGCTCATGAGTCGCGATCCTCAGCAAGAAGTGCTGGTTGACCTGATGCGCTCGGGCTGGGTCATCGAGACCGCTCGCGCCATCGTCTACCGGGGCTGGGCCGCGACCGACTCCCGCTTCCAAGGCCCGGCCGACAACGCGGCGCAAGCCGCCGGCATCTTCGAGGCCGACGTGGTCCGGCGAGGCCGGCGCACGGACCCGGGAGCGGCCGAAAGCCACGCCGCGTGGATCACCGGCCTAGTGGGTGAGGAGCCCAACGACAGGGCGCTGGCCGACTGGTTCGTTGCCCGGCTGGGCGACTGGGTGGGCGCGCACGCCAGCGACTTCCTGGCCGAGGGAGCCGCTCGCCTCAAGGAGTTGCACGAGGACGACAAGCGCTTTCTAAGCACTCCTGAGATGCCCGAGCCACCGGCCTTCGAGCCGGTGGAATCGCCGGTCGCCAAACCGCCCGGCGACGTCCTGTTTCGCTTCGCGATCCTGGGTGACCTGCACATCGGCTCGCCGACCGGCGAGCCGATGGTCCGCGCCGCCATCGAAGACATCAATCGATCCGGGGTGGAACTTACGATTCAGCTTGGCGACATCGCCGATCACGGCAACCGTAACGAGTTCGAGCGGGCCGTCGAGGTGCTATCGGATCTCGCCATGCCGTGGGAGGTCATCGTCGGAAACCACGACATGTACTCCACCGCCGAGGAACGCCTCGCCGGACGCGCTTACTTCGCGGAGTTCTTCGGACGCGAAGCGGACGGAAAACTGTTCGAACATCGCGGCCGTCGCTTTGCGTTGCTCGATTCCGCGGAGGAGATCGCGTCGCCGTTCGCGCCTTACAGCTTGGTTACCGGTCAGTTCATGGAGGGCAACGGCGGGGCCATCGTTCGGGGCGCGCTGACCGTGCCTCAACACGAGATCCTCGCCGAGGTGGCCGCCCCCGGCTCGGCACCCGCGTTCGTGTTCCTCCATCACCCGACGCAGCCGTTCACGAGCTTTCCACCGATCGTGTTCGGCCTGCGCGACGCCGACTCGGGCCGGCTGCACGCGGTTTGTGAGTCTGGGAACGTCTGGGGAGTCTTCGCCGGACACACCCACCGCAGCAAGTTGTCGGGGCGCTTCGGAAGGGTTCCGGTCACCGAGGTCGCCATTCCACGCGACTACCCCTTCGGATACGCGCTGGTGGACGTCACCGACCATGGCTACTCCTACCGCTTCCACCAGATCAGCAACCAGGAGCTCTTGCAGGAGGCCTATCCTCTGTCCGGGGAGATACACCGGCGCTACGCACGCGGGGACGATGCCGACAGGGCCTTCGTCTGGACCGCATGAAATTGGGGCTCAGAGAGCGTCCAGCGTCTCGCGCAGCCCGGTTTCGAAGTTGCGCGGCGAGTAGCCGAGCTCGCGCTTGGCTTTGTCGTCGGTGGCCCAGTAGGTCACCCCGTCCGACACGCTGACGAGCTCGCGCAGGTTGGGTGGGTAGCCCATCAGTCTCGTAACCACGGGAGCCAGCGGGATCGAGGCTCGGATGAGGGCCGAGGGCAGCGACCTCGTCGGGGGCTTGCGACCCGACAGCCTCGCGACGGTCTGGACGAGCTCGCCCATCGTCCCGATGTGGCCTCCGAGAATGTAGGACTCGCCGACCTTGCCCTTGTCGTGACCGAGAAGGATGCCGTCGGCAACGTCGGAGACATGCACCATGTTGAGCCCGAGGTCGGCGAACATCATCAACTTTGCCCGGCCCCTGCGGGCGTCGTCGATCTGACGTCCAAGCTGGGAGTGATCGCCCGGCCCGTAAACCGAGCCCGGCTGCATGATGACTATCGGCGCGCCCTGTGCGATGCGCTCCTTGGCGAGCTCGTGCGCGCGGTACTTGGTCTCGTCGTAGCACGACAGAAACCTCATCGAAGGACGCGCCTCGCCTTCTTTCATCACGCGGCCGCCGGTATTTCCGAAGTAGTTGATCGTCGAGACGTAGACGATCTTGCTCACTTTGGCGTCCGCGGCGGCATCGAGGATCATGGCCGTGCCGTCGACGTTGCTCCGATGCATGTCTGCACACTCGTCGGCCGTGATACCGACCTTGTAGACCGCCGCGATGTGAAAGACCGCGTCGCAGTCGCGCACTCCCTCACGCACGGCGTCGGCGGTCACGAGGTCACCGGTGGCCAGTTCGCAACCGAGAGCGCGCAGATCGGCGGCCCTCTCCGGCGATCGAACCAGTGCCACCACGTCGTCTCCCCGCGCGCGCAGTTTACGGACGACGTGCTGTCCGATGAACCCGGTCGCACCCGTTACGAAGGCCCTCACCTGGCGAGTTGCTTTCCTGCCCACCGGTAAAGCGGGGGCGCGAGAAGGCGTGGGACCTGCAGCAGGTAATACCAGCGTGGCACCACGCGCTCCATCTTCCTGTTGACCACCGCATCGATGATCGCCTCGGACACATCCTCGACGGTCCCAAGCGCGTGTCTCAACAGAGGACTGGCGACGAGCTCGGACTGGGGGAATCCCTCGGTCGGAATGAAGCCGGGCTCGATGAGGCTTACGCAAACACCGCGCCCCGCGAAATCGATGTGCAGGGACTCGGAGAAGCCGACCATCGCGAACTTGCTGGCGCAGTACGAGGCGTTGCCGCCAAGTCCCAGCCGACCCGCCATGGACGCGACGTTGACGATATTGGACGGCGCCGACTCCTCCAGCAGAGGCAGAAGCTCGCCGGTGCAGTAGAGCGTCCCCTGGAAGTTGACCGCCATGACCTGCTCGAAGCGCTCGATGTCATCGGGGCCCTCGAAGGTCCCGTCGGTCGAGTAGCCGGCGTTGTTGACGAGCACGTCGCAGCGACCGTAGGTCGAGCGAACGAACTCGGCCAGCGCCGCCACCTGATCGCGCCGTGAAACGTCGCAAACGAACGATGAGTGGCCCACTCCCTCACCGCCGATCTCCGCCAGCACCGTCTCCAGCCGCGGTCTACGCCGGGCGACCACGCAGACCCGTGCGCCGTTGGCCGCGAAGGAGGCTGCGGTCCCCCGGCCGATGCCGCTCGAGGCACCGGTCACGACGCAGACCCGGTTTGCCAGCTTCAACGAAGCTCCTTTGAAGATCGGTTTAGGACGTTTTGCCAACATCTGTCTGTTTCGGAGCCCCTCTCAGGGGTACGAAAGCCTAAGTCAACTGGAATCAACATATGCAGCGAGCCAGCGCTGCTCCACAGCTCGGCGCGGACCCGCGACCACGTCGAGTCAGACACGAAACGGTCCCCTCGGCTCAGGGGGCCGTTTCTATTTGCCCCTCTTTGCCCGGCCTTTCTATTTGCCCGTCTCTTCGCGACCGCAATCGACTATGTTCCTCGCATGTCCGGCCCCGCCATCAATGAATCCGATCCCAAGGTGCGCCGGGTGGTCGAGGCGGGTCAGTCCAGGGGCATCGAGGTCCGACCCGTCTCCTTCGACGAGCCAACCCGCACCGCTGCAGACGCGGCCCGGCGAGTCGGCTGCGAGGTGGCTCAGATCGTGAAATCGCTGGTGTTCATGGCCGGAGATCAACCGGTCCTGTTGTTGGTTTCGGGAGCCAACCGTGTCGACCTTTCCAAGGCGGCGACCGCCCTGGGGGTCGACCATCTCGACAAGGCCGATGCCGACGCCGCCCGCGCCGCCTCCGGCTTCTCGATCGGTGCAACGCCTCCCTTCGGTCACGCCACCGAGATCCCGGTGGTGATGGACGTCGACCTCCTCGCTCACGATGAGGTGTGGGCGGCCGCGGGCAGACCCGACACGGTGTTCCCCCTGTCCCCCGAGGACCTTCGACGTGCAACCGGGGCGCCGGCCGCGGATCTCAGGCAAGGTTAATTACGGCCTGATCTTGCGGCGATGCGCGTCGAAGGGGGTCATAGGCAAGCTCAGCGCGGCCTCGTCGAAGGTCACCTGATAGGGGCCGGTCCGCGGAATCGCGTACTGCGTCGACCCCGTTGTGATCTCCAGCTCGAGGGTGTGACCCTCATCGAGCATCCAACTGACACCGTGTAGGTCGAAGTGCGCCTTGAACTCACCGAGTGGAAGCTTGCGCGGCATGACCTGGTCGTCGAGCGTCACGCGTGTTCCGTCGGGAGCAACATCGACGAGCTCGAAGAAGGCATGACCGGCCACCCCGAGCGTGCGCCCGGTGATCGCGAGATGCGGAATCCCCAGGATCGCCCGCCGCCGGTCGCCCTTACCCACCACTTTGGCCCGATGAGCGGTGACTCCGATCTCCTCCTGCGGCGCGGGTCCACCATCGGCCGGACCATCGCCTCCGGTCGTCCCGGGCCCGACGAGCGTGACGTCGGTGACCGACCTCGCCTGCTTCATACGCGTCTCGGGCAGCGGGTAGGAGGGGGCGCCGTAGTAGAAGCCGTCCTGCGCCTGCCATTCGACCGGTGCCCCGGTGTCCACGCGCTTGTCCGCTACGTACCGATCGAGCCAGGCGAGGATGCGCCGCTCGAAGACGGGACGGGCATCGCTCGAGTCCTTGGGGTCGCCGGTCGCGCCGCCCGGATAGTCGCAGCCGAGCGTATGGCCGGAGCAATAGGTCATTAGCTTGACCGGCGTCCCTGCGTCGACCAGGTTGCGGTAGTTCTCGAAACCGTCGTTCAGCGGGAACAGGGTGTCGACGCTGCCCTGGATTATCAGTGTCGGCGCGTCGATCCTGCCGGAGCGCCGCGTCGTCGAGCGCATCGAGAACCAGTCGAGCAAGTTCTCGTCCAGCTCACCCGTGGCGAGGCCTTGCGCGAAGGCCATATGGATCTCCTGCGCGAAGATGCCGGTCTGAGGGCCTGCCGGCGACCAGATCCCGAGCGTCGCCGCGGTCGCTCCCCCGGCTCCGTACAACAACAGATCCCACGTTTGTTTCAGCACGCCGCCGGGCAGCAGGTCGCGCACCAGGTCGCCCCAGGAGATCTCGGGCACGATCGCGTCGACGCGCTTGTCGGTGGCCGCGGTGTTGAACTGCACCCCCGCCGCGTTCGAGCCGCCGATCCAGCCGAGCCGCGGATCGCCGGGCGCGTCCTTCTTGATCTCGGGTCGTCTGGCGAGGTAGTCGATCAGAGCGCGGGCGTCGGCGACCTCGAAGCCTGGGGCCCCGATGTTGGCCTCACCACCTGACTCACCGAAGCCGCGCGAATCCCAGGTCATGACCGCGTAGCCGCGCTTCAGCAACGGTTGCAGGATGCCGGTGGGTTCCTCCGCGCGTGTGCCGCCCCAGCCGTGAGTTTGGAGCACGACCGGCACGGGCGACTTCCTGGAGGCGCCCGCCGGCAGCATCAGCGTCGCGACGATCGGGGTGCCGTCGGGCGACTCCACGATGACGGGGTTCTCGATCGTGGGCTCCGCCGAATGCGCTCCCGTGGGGGTAAGCAGCGCGGCGACCAACACGCAGACAAGGGCTGCTCTGAGCAACGGCTTCATTTGATCCCGGTCTCCCATGAGTGGCAGCAATGACTCAGTCAGGCTTCGCCCCTACTCCTCGGATACCTCTGAGCGTCTGATAGAAACGGGCGGTGCGAAATCATCCATTTGTCCGCTCGAGTGGGGGCGCGGCGCTACCCGGGTTGCTCGCGCTTGGCCTGTTCGCGGGCTGCGCCGGATCCACTACCGCCACGCTGGTGACCCCCGACGACGAGCGGGCCGGAGTTGCCCTCGAAGAAGGGTGCAGCGCGGTGGAGAGCTTCGAGGACGGCGGCAACCAGCACGTCGCCGACGGCACTGAGGTCGACTACAACTCGGAGCCCCCAACCTCCGGCCCCCACTACGCGGCCCCGGCCGATCCCGGCCTCTACGCGAGCCCGCTGGCCGAAGAGCAACTCGTTCACAACCTCGAGCACGGGCAGATCGTCATCTACTTCTCGCCCACCGCCCCCGAGGAGTTGGTCGCAGAACTGCGCGAACTCGTTGCGTCGGATACCGTGGGATTGATCGCGGTGCCTTACGAGGCCGCGTCGGGTCCCGGCGAGATCGTGCTCACCGCGTGGACCCACCTTCAGCGCTGCAACGGATTCTCCGGCGCAGACATCGACGCCTTCAGAGCGGAGTTCGAGGGACGAGGACCTGAAAACGTGGGCGTCCCCACCTTCGATACAGGTGACACCGCCTAGATTCGCCGCAAGTTGTAGGTCGGTGGGTCAACGGCCGGACATGCGGCGCGCCTCGACCTCGAAGTGATTGTCCCTGTAGCAGTGCTTGCCGCGCCCCACGCGACCCTCCCGAGTGGCAGCAGTCCGACTCCTACAGTGGTACCTCCGACAGCACCATGATGCGCGGCTCGGTCATCTCCTCGATGGCATAACGCAAGCCCTCGCGACCCGCGCCGGAGTCCTTGGAGCCGCCATAGGGCATTTGGTCGGCGCGGAAGCTCGATACGTCATTGGCGATCACTCCCCCGACTTCGATGTCACGCCAGGCGGTCATCAGTCGCGCCATGTCGTTGGTGAACACTCCCGCCTGCAGCCCGTACTTCGAGTTGTTCACCTCCGCGATCGCCATTTCGAAGTCGTCGTAGGTGTTGACCGTGACCACCGGACCGAAGATCTCCTCGCAGCGCACCTTCATACTTGCTTCCGTATTGGAGAGCACCGTCGGCAGGTAGAAGGGATCCTCTCGTTTGCCGCCGGCGAGGATCTCGGCTCCACCCTGCACCGCCTCGTCGACCCACTCGGAGATCCGCTCGAGTGATTCGTGGTCGATGGTCGGACCCACGTCGGTCTCCGGATCCATGGGATCACCGGTTTTCAGTTTGCCGATCTCGGAAACGAGAAGCTCGTTGAAGCGATCCGCAACATCGTTGTGCACCAGCACTCGCTGAACGGAGATGCACGACTGCCCCGCCTGGTAGTAGCCACCGAAGGCGACGCGTTGTGCCGCTTTGGCGAGATCCGCATCGGAGTGGACGATGACTCCGGCGTTGCCACCGAGCTCGAGCGTTATGGCTTTCTTGGGAGCCTCGGCGCGCATGTTCCAGCCGACCTCCGACGAGCCGGTGAACGAGATCTTTGCATAGCGGTCGTCGCCGACCAGAGTGCCGGCCTCGCTTCCACTGACGGGAAGCACGGACATCATCTTGGAAGGCAGGTCCGTCTCGGCGAACAGCTCCCCGAGCAACAGCGCCCCAAGCGGCGTCGCGCTTGCCGGCTTGACCACCACCGGCGCGCCCACCGCGAGCGCGGGCGCCACCTTGTGCGCGACGAGGTTGACGGGGAAGTTGAACGGCGTGATCGCGAGCACAGGTCCCAACGGGAAACGCCGGATCAGACCTACGCGCGAGCCGAGCGATG
Source organism: Actinomycetota bacterium (assembly GCA_050693975.1). Taxonomy (GTDB): domain Bacteria; phylum Actinomycetota; class CADDZG01; order CADDZG01; family WHSQ01; genus WHSV01. The sequence continues at coordinate 157 of JBOGWV010000201.1, read as the reverse complement.
CCTCGGCGTCGAGCCGCATGATCTCGCCGTTGTCCGAACGAATCGTCTCGGCGGCCCAACGGAAGGTCGACACCGCGCGCACGGCTTCGACCTTCGCCCACTTGAGTGGCTTGCCGCCCTCCCTCGCGATCATCGCGGCAACCTCTTCGCCGCGTTC
>JBOGWV010000200.1:0-28052 GCA_050693975.1 Actinomycetota bacterium | reverse complement strand
CCGTTGCTCGAGCCGAGGTCGTGGACCTCAATGCCCTCGTCGTGGGGTCGCAGTCGGGCGTGCGCACGCGAGATCTCCGGGTCCGTGATGGTGATGTCCGCCCCCTCGCGGCCCAGGACCTGCTCGGTGGTTACCTCGAACTGACGGCCCGCGGCGGGACCACTGATGATATTGAGAGTTGGCACTTCCGATTCCCCTTTTCGCAGCCGGCAGCGTGATGCTAGGTAGCTCAGGGTGCCGCCACAAGGGGTTTGGGGCCAAAAAAGCATCCACTGGTCAGGGTGAGGATGCATGAGTCCTAGAGTTCGGCGCTCTTTCTTGGTTCTGGTTGCACTCGGAGCGCTCGTCTTCGCGCCCGCTTCCGAGCGCCTGACTCCCGATCACTCCGCCGCGAAGCCCGACCTCTCGGCCCTGGTTCTCCTACCGACCATCGAGAGCGCAATTGGGGTCGGTGCACACGACCGTAATGCGGTGGTCGATGCCCTTTCCGATCTTCGGGCCACCGCCGGCATCTTGCCGGCGGGTGCCCTCTTGCTCCTCTTCGTGGTGCAGGTTTCGAGCGCCGTCGCTCCGATTCTTCCAATCACCCGAGTCCGCCGGGACCGGGCCCCTCCTTCGCAGCCGTAGCCGCAGACCAGTCGTCCCTTAGGGGGTCGGCTTTCGCTACGAACAGAGGAGAGTTTTTTGTCGGTACACGAGGAAGAGCTACCTGGCATAGGCCGCAAGTTTGAGATTCTCGTCGGCCGGGGGGACCGTGTGGATGTCGTCATCCACCATTCTGGCCGGCGCGACATCTACGTCTTCGAGCGCGACGCCGAGGAACCTAGAACCGTTCTGAGGCTGACCGACGATCAGGCGCGCCGTCTCGGCACGGTGCTCAGCGGTGCGTACTTCAAGCCGGCGATGGTCGAGGAGATCGAGGCACTGATTGGAGAGTTCGCCGTTGACTGGGTGACCCTCACCGACGAGAGTCCGTCGACCGGCAAGTCGATTAACGACTTGCAGGTACGGAAGCGAACGGGCATGAGCGTTATTGCGATCCTTCGTACCGGAGCCACCATTACGGCCCCGGACCCCAACGAGGTCCTGCGTTCGGGCGACCGCCTTGTGGTCGTCGGTCCCCAGGCAAACCTCAATGGGTTTCTCAGCTTCATGTTGGGCTGAGTCATGGGCAATGCACTTGTCGCCCTGGGCGGGGCCTTCCTCGCCGCCGGATTACTCGCGCGACTTGGCAGTCGCGTAGGTCTGCCTACGATCCCCTTTTTCATGGCCGCCGGCATCCTGTTCGGGCCCAATACGCCGGGAATCGTTTTGGTCGAGACGCCCGCGGACCTCGAGTTGTTCGCCGCGGTGGGACTCATCATGCTCCTGTTCCACCTCGGGCTCGAGTTCTCGATCGGCGACCTCGTCAGCGGAGGACCTCGTCTCGTTGGGGCCGGCGCCATATACCTGCTGTTCAATGTCGGTGGGGGCCTTCTGTTTGGACTTGCGCTCGGCTGGGGGACGGCCGAGGCCCTCGTCATTGCCGGAGCGGTCGGCATCTCTTCGTCCGCGATCGTGACCAAGATTCTCATCGACCTCGAAAGGCTGGCCAATCCCGAGACACGCTCGATCCTCGGCATCACCGTCGTCCAGGACATCTTCATCGCCCTCTATCTAGCCCTGCTCCAGCCGGTGCTCGGAGGTGCCTCCGGTCTCGGCGAGTCCCTGGTGCTGGTAGGACGCGCCTTTGTCTTTCTGTTGGCCCTGTTCGCAATCGCACGTTACGGGGCTCGCCTCGTGGGGCGGCTGCTGGGCGGTGGCGACGACGAGGAGCTTCTGACGGTTGTGTTTGTGGGACTGGCGGTCGTGATGGCGGGATTCGCCGAGGAGATCGGCGTCTCGGCCGCAATCGGGGCGTTCATGGTAGGGCTGATTCTTGCCGAGACCAGGCAGGCGGGTCTTATCGAGCGTCTCGTGCTTCCCCTGAGAGATGCATTCGCCGCGGTGTTCTTCTTCGTGTTCGGTCTCAGCATCGACCCGAACAGCCTTGGCCCGGTCGCCGTTCCCGTTGCCATCGCCGTGGTCTTGACTCTGGGCTTGAATCTGGTGGCCGGAGTGCTGTGCTCGGTGATCAACGGCTTTGGGAGACGCCAGGCCAGCAACCTCACCTTCACGCTTCTGGGCCGTGGCGAGTTCTCTCTCATTCTGGCGTCGCTCGCGACCGGGGCCGGACTCGACGGTCGCCTCGGGCCCTTCGTCGCCCTTTACGTGCTCGTACTTGCGCTGGGGAGCCCGATCTTGGCCTCACGCTCGAGGTGGCTAGCGCGATTACTCCCGGCTCGGATGTTCCCACTGAGAACGCGCATGGAGGAGGTTCGGACATGAGGAGGCTGAGTATGGTGTCGGTTTACGTGCTGGCTTGCGCCCTCCTAAATGGATGTGCCGAACAGGAGTTCGTGGAGCGTGTCACCATCCGCAACGAGTCTGTATTCCCCGCGCGGGTCGAACTGAAGGAAGCGGGCGACGGTACTCGGCTTACGCTCGCGACCATCGGATCCGGAGATGAGCGCGCCGTCGAGCAGGTCCTCGATCGCGACGTCTGGATATTCCTGTTCTCCTACGCGCGAATCGAGCCGGTGGAGGTTCGTATCGATCGTCCCGATCTCGAAGGACAGGGATGGACCATCGAAGTGCCCCCCGAGTTCGAAACGCAGCTGCGACGCTGGTCTGGAACCTCCCGGAGGCGAGCCCTAGACCGGGGAGCGACCCCAGGGCCGACCGGGAGGGCGGAAATACCGGCCGGCGTCGCACCCGCGGGCTACCCTATGGCGAACAGGCGTTCGACGGGCGCTTTGGGACGACATGAAGGAGGCGCGGTGCGGGTGCTCGGGATCGATCCCGGCGTGGCCATCATGGGCTACGCCGTCGTCGAGCGAGCGGGAAGCAAGCTCGCGCCGGTCACCTTCGGCGTCGTCCGGACCCCTGCCCGAGAGGCCCAGGCCCGCCGGCTTGTGATGTTGCGAGACGCGCTCGTGACGATCATCTCGGACCATCGTCCGGACGTCGCCGCAGTCGAGCGGCTGTTCTTCACCACCAACGTCAGGACGGCGATGGCGGTCGGCCAGGCCTCAGGGGTCGCCCTGGCGACCGCGGCGGAGGCCGGGCTCGACGTCACCGACTACACGCCGAACGAGGTCAAGCAGTCGGTGTGTGGCTACGGCGGAGCCGCGAAGGCACAGGTCCAGGCCATGGTCGCGGCCCTTCTGGGTCTCGCGGAACCACCTCGGCCCCCGGACGCGGCCGACGCCTGTGCACTCGCAATCTGCCATCTGAACAGAGCCGGACTGACATCCGCTATCAAACGGAAACTCGCATGATCGGGTTTCTCAGCGGCATCATGGCGGGCCGCACCATCGACGGCTGCTTCATCGACGTCGGCGGGGTCGGCTATCGCCTGACCTGCTCGGCTCGCACGCTCGCGTCACTGCCCCCCGACGGCGAGGCGGCGAGACTCTTCACGCATACCCACGTACGCGAGGATGCGCTGTCGTTGTTCGGGTTCTTCTCCGAAGCGGAACAGCGGATCTTCGAGTTGCTCATTGGCGTCGGCGGTGTCGGCCCCAAGGTGGCGCTGGCGGTGTGTTCCGCGTTTTCGCCGGACGACCTCCGCCGATCGCTGGTGTCGGACGACGTGGCGGCGATCTCGTCGGTTCCCGGCATAGGCCGCAAGACCGCCCAGCGCATCGTGCTGGACCTCAAGGAGAAGATGTCGCTTCCCGACCTCGACATCGTCGGAGCGCGGCCCGACATGGTGTCCAAGGCCCGGTCGGCTCTCGAGAACCTGGGTTACTCGGCGGGCGAGGTCCGCGTCGCGTTGAACGAGGTTCCCATCGCGGACGACGATGGGCTCGAGGATGTCGTGAGACAAGCCCTTAAGGTCTTGGCGTGAACGAGGAGATCCTCGCGGTCGCCATCGATCCGGTAGACCGCGACACCGAGACAACTCTGCGGCCTCGAAGCATCGACGAGTTCGTCGGCCAGCCCGAGATGAAGGAGCACCTCGGGATCGTGCTGCAGGCTGCCGGCGAGCGAAACGAGCCCGCCGGTCATTTGCTGCTGAGCGGGCCTCCCGGCCTCGGCAAGACCACGCTGGCTCACGTCGTCGCCAAGGAGATGGGCGCGAACCTCCGGCAGACCTCGGGCCCGACCCTCGAACGAGCCGGCGATCTGGCGGCGATCCTGACCAACCTCGAGGACTCCGACGTGCTGTTTATCGACGAGATCCACCGGCTGCCGCGGGCGGTCGAAGAGGTCCTGTATCCGGCTATGGAGGACTTCGAGCTCGATCTTGTCATCGGCAAGGGTCCCAGCGCGCACACGATCCGGCTCGACCTCCCGCGCTTCACGTTGGTGGGTGCGACGACCAGAGCCGGGCTCATCTCCGGCCCGCTTCGCAGTCGTTTCGAGCTCACCGAGCGGCTCGACTACTACCCCACCGACGACCTCTTCGAGATCGTGGGGCGATCGGCGACCATCCTCGGAGTCACCATCGACGACGGGGGGGCCGCAGAGATCGCAAAGCGCTCGCGCGGCACGCCCCGGATCGCCAACCGGCTGCTGAGGCGCGTCAGGGATTACTCACAGGTTCGAGCCAGCGGCTCGATCGACCAGGACATCGCCATCAAGGCGCTCGAGGTCTTCAGGGTCGATCACAAGGGCCTCGACAAGGTCGACGCCGCGCTGCTCGACACGCTGGTGGTCAAGTTCGGGGGGGGACCGGTGGGGCTCTCCACCCTCGCGGTATCCGTGGCCGAAGAGCCCGACACCCTCGAAGACGTTTACGAGCCCTACCTGATGCGGCTCGGCTTCATCCGGCGGACCCCCAGGGGCAGGGTCGCGACCAGAGCCGCCTTCGAGCACATCGGGGCTCCGCTGCCCGAGCAGGGCAGCACGCTGTTCGACTAGGGTCCGGGGCCTCACGAATGCCGGGTTGCCCCCCGGCGGAGGTAGGATTTCGCCCGAGGAGCCGCTCCTGCGGCTCCGCTCGCGTAAGAAATCGCGAGTATTGACCTAATCGACAACCTCGCACGAAGGACGTGACCAAGGTGGAAGTTCTCCCCCAGTTTCTGTTTCTCGGGCTCCTGATCGGAGTCTTCTATTTCATGCTCATCCGGCCCCAGAAGAAGCGTGCAGAGCAGCACCGTAATTTGATCGACAGCGTTGCGGTGGGCGACGAGATCGTCACGATCGGTGGCCTGCACGGCCGCGTTACCCGCCTCGGGGACGATGACTTAGAGATCGAGGCCTCTCCCGGCACGAAGCTTCGGTTCGTGAAGTCGGCCATCGCGCGCAAGGTGACCGAGGACTCGGACGAGGAGATCGGCGCCACCTCAGAGGAGGAGTAGGTCTTGGAGCGATCGTCTCGACGATCGCGGGCATTGCCCGGCGCCGCCAGCGTGGCGGCGAGAAGCGTAGCCGGATGTAGATCCGGCGCAGCGGGAGGGGAGTAGACGTGGACCATTCGGCGAAAGCCGAATCGGTTGATAGGGTCGTGGCGGCGCAGGTCGACGAGCTGAGCCGCACGCCCAAGGAGGCCGCTACCGCGGCCCCCGACGGCGAACCCGTTTCACCGGAGCCATCCACCGGGATAACCATCGACCAGGTCTCATCGCACGAGGGCGTGAAGACGTTCATCTCGCTGGCGGATCGCTATCTTGGCGAGATCGGCTACACGGAACACGGGTTTCGTCACGCGGGGCTGGTCAGCAAGATCTCGTACAACGTGTTGCACCGTCTCGGCTACGAGCAGCGCATCTCCGAGCTCGGCGCAATAGCCGGCTACCTGCACGACATGGGCAACTTCGTGTGCCGCTCCATGCACAGCCAGACGGGCTCGGTGATCACCTACGACATCCTCAAAGAGATCGGGATGTCATACAAGGAGATCGGCATCATTCTGGGCGCGATCGGTAATCACGAGGAGGAGTTCGGCAACCCGGTCAACCCGGTGGGCGCGGCCCTGATCGTCGCCGACAAGTCCGACGTCCATCGCTCGAGGGTCAGAATCAAGGACCCTCAGCTCTTCGACATCCACGACCGGGTCAACAACGCGGTCGAGCGCTCCTTTTTGCGAGTTGACGACGAAGCACGTACCTTGACGCTCGAGCTCGGGATCGATACGGAGCTTGCGGGCGTCATGGAGTACTTCGAGATCTTCCTGTCGCGCATGATCATGTGCAAGCGCGCTGCGGAACACCTCGAATGTGAGTTCAAGATCGATATCAACGGCACGAAGCTGCTCTAAGCGGCCACGAAGCAAGGAAGGAACAAACCGAGAGATGTCACCTAAGCGTCAGAGGACCTCGTTGATCCTCACGTTGCTCGTGGCGTTTGGGAGCCTCGCCGCGGTACTGGCCACGAACACCGCTCCGCGCCTCGGCCTTGACCTCGAGGGCGGGACCAGTGTGATCCTGTCCGCAAGCGGTGAGGGCGTCAGCGACGAGTCGGTGGCCAAGACGACGGACATCATCAGAGAGCGCATCGATGGGCTCGGCGTCGCCGAACCCGAGGTCACCTCGCAGGGAGGGGACACCATCCAGGTGCAACTCCCCGGCATCGAGAACGAGAACCAGGCCCTCGAGGTTATTGGCACGACCGCGCAGCTGACCTTTCGTCAGGTCCTCGATGTGATCCCGGCCGACGGCAGCGATCCCAACCCATCACCGACCCCCGACGACAAGGACAAGAAAGGCAAGGGCAAGGACAAGGGGGGCAAGAACGAGGACCAGCAGAAGGACACCGAAGTTCCCGAGATAACGAAGCTCGTCGACCAGTCGGTGAACGACCAAGAGGTCGTGTATCCGGACGTGGCCGACTCCAACATCCTCTATCGGCTGGCTCCCGCAGAGCTCACCGGCGATGTCATCACCCAGGCGCAGGCGGTTACCGATCCGCAGACGAATCAGTGGTCGGTGTCCCTGGACATGAACAGCCGGGGAGCCGACAAGTGGGCCGACTTCACCAGCGAGCTTTCGTGCCTTCGTGACGAGGGCGAGCAGATCCGCAGCCAGGTGGCGATCGTGCTGGACGGTGAGGTCCAGACCGCGACCGGCATGCGCGACCCGGCCGAGGGCGGTGGGGGCGTCGAGTGCGGCCAGGGCATCACCGGCGGCCAGAGCAGCATCGACATAGGCGATCAGAAAGAAGCCAAAGACCTCGCACTGGTGCTTCGCTACGGATCCCTGCCCATCACGCTGACCCAGGAATCGATCTCCAAGATCTCTCCGACGCTCGGTCAGGACTCTCTCCAGGCCGGCCTGAGGGCCGGACTGCTGGGCTTGGCCCTTGTGCTCGTCTACGTCGTGGTCTATTACCGGGCGCTCGGCTTCGTGGTGTGGGCCGGACTCGTGGTCTTCGCGGCGCTCTCTTACGTGATCATCGCGGTCCTGGGATCGGCGGCGGGACTCTCGTTGAGCCTCGCCGGCATCGCCGGGTTCATCGTGTCGATCGGTGTCACCACGGACTCCTACATCGTGATCTTCGAGCGCCTCAAAGACGAGCTTGCCAGTGGACGAAGCACTAGATCCGCCATCGATCGGGGCACTCAGCGCGCCCTCAAGACGATCCTGGTGGCCGACTTCGTCACGGGCTCCGCTGCGGTCATCCTCTTCTTCTTGGCCGTCGGTCCGGTCAAGGGGTTCGCGCTGACTCTGGGACTGGCTACGCTCACCGACGTGTTCGTGGCGTTCTTCTTCACGCGCCCCGTTCTCCTCATGATGGGGAGGACGCAGGTGTTCGAGTCGCGCGGCTTCATGGGCATCAAGAGCACGGTGGGAGCACAGGCATGAGTGGGTTCGGGCGCCTGTACAGAGGTGAGAGCGAGTTCGACTTCCTCGGCCGGCGCAACCTGTGGTTCGCTATCTCCGGGCTGCTTGTGCTGATCAGTCTCCTCGCCATGTTCTTCATGCCGGCGGGGACGCCGTGCCGTTCGCTTCCAACCAAGGGACTCAATTGCGGGATCGAGTTCAACGGTGGACTCAACATCTCCGCAGCCCTTTCCGAGGATGGCCCGCTGGGGGACACGAGCGACATCGATGTGCCGGGTGCCGTGCAAGAAGAGCTCGCCGCTTCTGGTGCCGACGATGCCCAGGTTCAGGTCGCCACCACGGAAGGAGAGCGCACCGTCCAGGTGCAAACACGAGAGGCGGCCAGCCCCGAACAACGCTCTGAGATCGTCGGCGCCGTAAGTGAAGCCACCGGGACGCCGATCGAGGACACAACCAGCGAGTCGATCAGCGCGAGCTTCGGCGGCGAGATCACATCGGCCGCCCTGCGCGCCCTGGTCGTCTTCGTGATCGTGGTCGTCGCGTTTATCTCGTGGCGTTTCGAGTGGAAGATGGCGGCTGCGGCCTTCGCGGCTCTGTTCCACGACCTGATCATCACCGCGGGCATCTACGCCATCGTGGGCTTCGAGGTCACACCGTCTACCGTCGTGGCGTTACTGACGATCCTCGGTTATTCGCTGTACGACACCGTCGTGGTGTTCGACAAGCTCGAGGAGCAGACCAACACCTACGCGGCCACCGGCCGCATGACTTATCGTCAGGCGGCCAACCTCGCTCTGAACCAGGTGTTCATGCGCTCGCTCAACACGTCGTTGACGACTCTGCTCCCCGTATCGGCCCTGCTGTTCGTGGGGGCCGGACTGCTGGGGGCCTCGACCCTCGAGGACCTGGCTCTCGCGCTGCTTGTCGGAATTTTCGCGGGAACCTACTCATCCATCTTCTTCGCCACACCGATCCTTGCGGTGCTAAAGGAGCGCGAGCCCAAGTACCGCGCCGCGCGCGAGAGGGTGAACCGCGCCGAGCGCGCCAGGCGTCCCGCCGGGGACGAGGCCGCCGTCCCCGCAACCGTGCCGTCGTCCGCTCCCGAGGGGGAGATGGCCGCGAAATCGACCGCAAGCAGACCCTCGACCAAAACCGGGCCGGCGACCAAGCCGCGTGCCGGCAGTAAGAAGAAGCGCCGGCGCAAGCGCTAAGGTGACGGCCATGGCTTCCACGCCGCACGACTGGCTCAAGGATCACATCCGGGATATCCCCGACTTCCCTAAAGAGGGGGTCGTGTTCAAGGACATCACCCCTCTGCTCGCCCACAAGAAGGCGTTCAGCTACACGATCGATGCGATCGCCCACAACTTCGACCGTGATGAGATCGACAAGGTCCTTGGTATCGAGGCACGCGGTTTCATCGTCGCGGCGCCGCTCGCCTACCGATTTACCGCGGGGCTCATCCCCGTCCGCAAGAAGGGAAAGCTCCCGTTCACAGTCGAAACTCAGGAGTACGCGCTCGAGTACGGCTACGACCATCTCGAGATTCATCAGGACGCGATCACCCAGGGTGAGCGCATCCTGATCGTTGACGATGTGCTTGCGACCGGCGGGACCGCGAAAGCAACCGCGGAGCTCACCGAGCGGTGCGGAGGCAAGGTTGCCGGAATCGCGACGATCATGGAGCTGGGTTTCTTGGCAGGACGGGACAAGATCGCGAGCTACGAATTCTTCAGCCTGATCTCGTACTAACCCTTCATCACGCATCGCGCCGCGGCCTCCATGGCTGAACAAATGCCGCAATTAGTCCTTCCTACTGTCCGGCCGTCGGACGGCTCCATAGTGTGCGCTTCGTGGAGGAGGAACGAGTTCAGACGAGGCGCTCGCTGAAGTACATCCGGCTGGCCGCGTATCTTGCGGACCAGCCGACCAGCGTTACGCAGCTCGAGATGACCATCGCCGAGATCGAGTCCGTGATCGGTGAGATCCTTCCTTCCAACGCCAGATTCCCGTCGTGGTGGCGTAACGACGACCGCAGGATGCATGCACGGGCGTGGCTAACCGCGGGATGGGTGGTCAAGGAAATGGTCGGTGCGGAGGAGAAAGTCATCTTCGCCCGAAGCAGTGACGTCCTGTAACCGCTTCCTTACTCGTACAATCAACCAATAATGGGCTCGACTCAGGAGCACACGCAGGCGGAGCAAGCTCCTACCCCCTCCTCGGAGGCGCAGGCTAGGGGTGTCAAGGCGGTGCTCAAAAAGGTCAGGCCGGCGCGTCAGCCGCTCGATCCGGCACTGGACAGCCTCCTCAAAGAGGTACGCAAGCGGCGGCCGAAGGCCGACCTCAAGATGATCGAGCGGGCCTACGCAACGGCCGAGGAATGTCACAGGGGCCAGCTGCGCAAGTCGGGAGACCCCTTCATCACCCATCCCTTGGGCGTTGCTTCGATCGTCGCGCAGCTCGGGCTTGACGAGACCTCGATAACCGCGGCGCTGCTACACGACGCCGTCGAGGACACCGAGCTCACCCTCATCGAGGTCGAGAAGTCGATGGGCTACGACGTGGCTGCGCTCATCGACGGCCTCACCAAGCTGGACAAGATCCGGTTCCGTTCGAAAGAGCAGAGCCGCGCCGAGAACATCCGCAAGATGATCATCGCCACCGCGCGCGATATCCGGGTGTTGCTAATCAAGCTTGCCGATCGACTGCACAACATGCGGACCCTGGCACCTCTTCGACCCGAAAAGCGTGAGGTAATCGCGCGCGAAACGCTCGAGGTCTACGCTCCTCTGGCCCACAGGCTCGGAATGTACGCGATCAAGTGGGAGCTCGAGGATCTCGCGTTCGCCACCATGCATCCGAAGCGTTTCGAGGAGATCTCCTCGCTCGTGCAGCAGCGTGAGCCTCAGCGCGAGCGTCTGCTAGAGGAAGTGACGGGAGGGATCGAGGGAAAGCTCCGCGAGGTCAAGATTAAGGCCGAGGTGTCGGGCAGGCCAAAGCACCTGTATTCGATCTACGAAAAGATCATCGTTCGGGGCAAGCAGTTCGACGAGATCTTCGACCTCATGGGGATTCGGGTTGTCGTGGAAAACGTCAAGGATTGCTACGCGGCCGTCGGCGCGATTCATACACTGTTCACCCCCGTGCCGGGGCGCTTCAAGGACTACATTGCGATGCCGAAGTTCAACATGTACCAGTCTCTGCACACGACGGTGATGGGATCCACCGGGCGCCCGATCGAGATCCAGATTCGCACCCACGAGATGCACCGCGCCGCCGAGTTTGGAATCGCCGCGCACTGGCTCTACAAAGAGAAACAGAAGGGCAAGGTGCCCGAGGAGGAGATCGCCTGGCTTCAGCGGGTGATGGACTGGCAGCGCGAATCTGCGGATCCGCGCGAGTTCATGGAATCGCTGAAGATCGACCTCTACTCCGACGAGGTCTTCGTGTTCACTCCCAAGGGCGACGTCATCAACCTCAGTCGCGGGGCTACTCCCTTGGACTTCGCCTACTCCATTCACACCGAGGTCGGTCACCGCACGGTGGGCGCACGCGTCAACGGCAAGCTGGTGGCGCTCAATCACGAGCTTCAAAGCGGCGACTCGGTCGACATCATCACCAACAAGGGCCCGGCCGGACCGTCACGCGACTGGATGGGTCTGGTCAGGACGCCCCGCGCCCGGAACAAGATTCGCCAGTGGTTCGCACGCGAGCGTCGCGAGGACGCGCTGGCGCAGGGTCGCGAGGCCCTGGTCCAGGCGATGCGCAAGCAGGGCCTGCCGGTGGACAAGATCTCAAAGGGCGAGGTCCTCGTGACGATCGCGGCCGAGCTCAACTATCAAGACCTCGACGCGATGCATGTCGCGATCGGCGAGGGCCGATTGTCCACGCAGTCCGTGACCTCGCGCGTCATCCGGCTCTTCGAGCCGGAGGCGGTGGAGGAGAAGGACGATGAGGTCGAACTCCAAACGTCGCCACCCCGCCGCATTCGCCAGCGCCAGGCTCGCGGCAAGGGCGTCATCGTCGAGGGCCACGATGACCTGCTGGTACGGCTGGCGCGCTGCTGCACACCGGTGCCTGGCGATCAGGTCGTGGGCTTCCTCACTCGCGGTCGCGGGGTGTCCGTCCATCGCTTCGACTGCCCGAACGCCAGGGCGCTCCAGTCGAGCAACGAGGAGGGCCGCATGATCGAGGTGTGGTGGGACAGTCAGCAGCAGGGAACCTTCATTGCGGCAATCCAGATCGAGGCGCTCGACCGGGCCAAGCTGTTGCGCGACGTCACAGCGGCGATTTCCGATCAGGGCATACACATCCTGTCGTCCTCGACCCGCACGGGCCGAGACGGTATCGCCGCCTTGTCGTTCACGTTCGAACTGGGCGATCCCAACCATCTCGAGTACGTCCTGCAGAGCATCAAGGGTGTGGACTCGGTTTTCGATGCCTACCGGGTCGTCCCCTCCGCGGCAAGGGGCTAAGGGCTTGCGGTCGCACGGGCTCCCCTCGCGCAGGGGCATGCTCCTGACCTTGCTCGTTGTCTTTGTGGCGGCGGCATGCACGAACAGCGGTGCGGAGATCCCCGAGATCCCAGCCGCCGGTGACGCGGCCGCAGCGTTCGTCGAAGCTTGGAACGAGGGCGAGGCAACCGCGATGAGCGATCTTCTTGTCGGCGGATCCTCGTTGACCATAAACGAGCTCGACAAGATCCTCTCGACGGCACCGGGCAAAGGGGTGGCCGAGGGTTACGAGGTCGCCCTTACCGAGGAGGTACAGACTCCGAGCGGCGAGGAAGTCGCGGAGTCCGACGATGAAGTAACGGTCGCGGCACCGTACGGGATCAGCTACGACGTCGAGAGCTTTACCGACACCACGCTCGAGGGCAACTTCGAGCTGGCTTACGACCAAGAGGACTCCGAATGGAGTGTGGACATCGGCAGCGGCCTGATGTTCCCGGGGGTCGAGGGGGCGAAGCGGCTCGATCTCAAGGCCGACTGGCCCGCTCGCGGCAAGATCGTGGACCGCAGTGGAAGGGCGCTCGCCAAAGGGGACGGCCTGGCGCGCAATTACTCATTCGGATCGCTGGCCGGCAGCACGATCGGACACATCGAGCCACTCACGCGCAAGGCCCTGAAGGATGCTGCCCCCGGTCACGAGATCGGGGATTTGGTTGGCGGCTCCGGCCTCGAACACGCTTACGAGGATCGGCTGGCGGGCAGTCCTGAGCTGACCCTTCGAGCGGTCGACAGGAAGGGCAAGTCCGTGTTGGTGATGGGAGAGCAACCGGGCGGACCCTCACGTAACGTGCGGGCGACGCTCGACATCGAGGTGCAGCGAGCCACCTCCAATGCCTTCGGCTCGACCGTCGGCGGCGCGGTGGTTCTGGATCCCAAGAACGGCGACGTGCTGGCCGCGGTCACCTCCTCCGAGATCGATCCGAACGGTTACGTGGGAGCTGCCGGGGTCGAGCCGTTCAACAGAGCGCTTTCCGGCACCTATCCGCCCGGCTCGTCGATGAAGGTGGTAACCGCCGGCGCCGCCCTCGATACCGGTGTGGTCAAGCCGTCGACCCAGCTGACGGGGCCGGCCGAGTACCAGGGCGTTCGCAACTTCGAATCGGGCGCCTACGCCAGCCTCGATTTCGCGACCGCGGTGCGCTTCAGCGTGAACACCGCCTTCGCCCAGGTGGCGCTGGATCTGGGTGCCAAGAGACTGAGCAAGTACGCCGAACTCTTTGGCTTCAATCGTCCTCCGGCGATGCCGCTCGAGGCAGCCGAGTCCTCGTTCCCGTTCCCCGAGGATCCCGGTGACCTGATGTGGGGATCGATCGGCCAGGCGCAAGATCTCGCGACGCCGTTGGAGATGGCCTCGATCGCGGCCACAGTCGCGAACGACGGCAAACGGATGGAGCCGCGTTCCTCGTCTAGCGATCCCAAGAAAGGCAAGCGTGTGCTGAGGAAGGCGACCGCGCGCGAGCTCGCGGTGCTGATGGAGGGTGCGGTCAACGGTGGGACCGGCACCGGCGCGCGGATCAGCGGCGTGCGCATCGCGGGCAAGACCGGCACGGCCGAGGTCGACGTCGGGGGCAAACGTAAGAACCACGCCTGGTTCATAACCTTCGCGCCCATCGGCTCACCTCAGGTCGCGATCGCGGTGGTGTCCGAGTATGGAGGGATCGGGGGCCAGGTGGCCGCGCCGATCGCCAGGAACATCTACATCGGCGTCTTACCGCTCACCCAATGAAGCGATTGCCCCGACGGCTGCGGAGGTAAGTGGTCATGCGGATCGTCGTCCAGCGGGTGTCTTCGGCGAGCGTCGAGGTCGACGGCAACGTTACCGGTGCGATCGGCCGCGGACTTCTGGTGCTGCTGGGTGTCACCCATGAGGACGAAAACGCCGAAGCGGAATGGGCTGCAGACAAGGTCTGCAACCTGCGCATCTTCGCCGACGACGAAGGCAAAATGAATCGCTCGCTGCTCGAGACTGGGGGCGAGGTGCTGCTGGTGTCTCAGTTCACGCTCTACGGAGATGCGCGGAAGGGCCGGAGACCATCGTTCGTCAACGCCGCTCAGGGAGCCGATGCGGAGGCACTCTACGAGGCGGTCATCGCCGCCGTCGAAGCTCGGGGCGTCCGCTGCGCGAGCGGCGCGTTCGGCGCGGATATGAAGGTGAGCCTCGTCAACGATGGTCCGGTAACCATCATGCTGGACTCGTCCAGGTCTTTTTGAAGGGAGGATCGCCATAGAGGGGGAGTTTCTGCTCGTGTTGGGGGCGATCCTGATCGTCAGCGCGATCACGGCCTACGCTGCATCACGCACGCGGGTTCCGATACTGGTCGCGTTCCTGGTTATCGGGATGGTGTTGGGATCGGAGGGTCCCGGAGGAATCGCGTTCGATGATCCCGACCTGGCTCGAACGGTCGGCATCCTGGGACTTGCGGCGATCCTCTTCAACGGCGGATTGACCACCGCGTGGCGGGACATCCGCGGCATCATCGGCACCGCGGCCATTCTTAGCACTCTCGGAGTCTTGATCACAGCCGGGGTCATAGGGCTCGTCGCCTACCTCGTGTTCGACGTTCCTCCTGCCGCCGCCTTGCTTCTCGGCGCCATCGTGGCCTCGACAGACGCGGCGGCCGTCTTCGCCACGCTGCGCTCCACGACGCTTAAGCGGAGGCTGGCGTGGCTGCTCGAGGCCGAGTCGGGGGCCAACGATCCGACGGCCGTCGCACTCACCATTGGCTTCATCGAGTATCTGGTGACGCCGGCCTACAGCCTTGTCGACATGACGGTCCTGCTGGTGAGGCAGCTTGGTATCGGTCTGGTGATTGGCCTCGTGCTCGGCATGGTGGTGGCTCGTGGATTCGAGAGAATCCCTGCCGGGCTGATTCCGTTTGCGCCGGTTCTATCTCTCGGAACCGCGGCCATCTCGTTCGGGGCCGCGGACGCGTTGGGGGGAAGCGGGTTCCTGTCCATCTACCTGGTCGGGCTGTTCATTGGAAACGCCTCCGTGCCGTTTCAGCGGACGATGCGGGAGTTCCAGGGAGGCATCGCCGTGCTGTCGCAGGTCGCCCTGTTCGTGGTTCTTGGCCTTCTGGTGTTTCCAAGCCGGCTGTTCCCGGTGATCGGGCCCGGCATGATCGTCGTTCTTGTCCTGCTGTTCGTCGCTCGGCCACTGACGGTGTGGGTTTGCACGGCGTTCCAGGGTTACTCGGTGAACGAGCGGGCGCTGCTTGCATGGGCGGGCCTCAGGGGAGCCGTTCCAATCGTGCTGGCAACCTTCGCGCTGTCGTCCGAGGTCGCTCAGAGCGACACCCTCTTCAATGTAGTTTTCTTCGTGGTCCTGGTCTCGGCATTGTTGCAGGGACCGACGCTCGAGCCCCTTGCCCGCAGGCTGAACCTGGCGGGTGAGATCCGGCCCGTTTACGAACCGCCGTTGGAGGTGACGGAGATACGTGGAGCCGATCTCGTTGAGTACGTCGTCGATCCCAACGACGCGGTTGCCGGGGTGACGGTCGGAGAGCTCGAGCTTCCCCAGACCTGTACCGTCACCGTCATCGTGCGAGACGATGAGTCCGTCCTGCCTTGGGACACCACCGTGGTGGAGCCGGACGACCGGATCTACCTGATGGTCCGCAGCGAGAAGCTGCGAGAGACCGAGAGGATGCTCGAGGATTGGCGGGAGGCTCCGGAGCCTGCGTCGGACGAATAGCCCGAAGCCACCCAAGAGCTCAGGCCAACCTTCAGTCCTTCAGCACCCTCCGGGCCGCGTCTAGGACCGCGTCGGGTGTGAGCCCATAGTGCTCGAGAAGCTCGTCGGGTTTGCCCGACGTCGCGTAGGTGTCGCCGATGTCGACGAACGCCATGCGAGTCGGCCGGTGCTCGCCGACGACCATCGCAACGGTCGAACCCAGGCCCCCGTAGGCCAGATGCTCTTCCGCTACCACGATCCCACCCGTCTCGTTGGCGGCTTTCACTATCGCGTTCACGTCGACCGGCTTGACGGTGTGCATGTCGAGCACGCGCGCCTGCACACCATCCGCAGCCAGTCCTTCGGCCGCGTCCAGAGCCATGGCCACCATGATGCCGTTGGCGATGATCGTGATGTCCTCGCCCTCGCGCAAAGTGTTGGCCTTGCCGATTTGGATCTCATCCTCGTCCGAGTACAACAGAGGAACTCCGGGACGCCCACATCGCAGGAAGGTCGGGCCCTCGCGCTCGATCAACGCGCGGGTGGCGGCATGGGTGCTCGGGCCATCGGCCGGCACCACAACGGTGAAGCCCGGAAGTGCGCAGGCCAGAGCCACGTCCTCGATGGCCATCTGCGAGGGGCCGTCCTCGCCTATGGAGATGCCCGCATGGGTACCGACCAGCTTCACGTTGAGGTTGGGGAACGCCACGCTCATACGGATCTGGTCGAAGGCGTTGCTCAACAGAAACGTCGAGAAGGACGATACGACGGGGATCTTGCCTGCTGCAGCGAACCCCGACGCGATGCCGATCATGTTGGACTCGGCGATGCCGGCATTGAAGAAACGATCAGGGAAGGCGTCTTTGAACTTGTTGGTGTACGTCGAGTTGTTGACGTCTCCGTCCACAACCACGATGTCCTCGTTGCTTCCAGCTTCGAGGAGCGCTTCGCCGAACGCCTCACGGGTGGCGGGTCCGGTTTCGAAAGAGACCCTGCTAAGTCCGAAGCTCATGCCTGTGCTCCAATCTCGTCGAGGGCCTTGGCCTCCTCGTCTTTGGGGATGGGCTTGCCGTGCCACTTACCCGGAGCCGCCTCGAGCAGCGACACGCCTTTTCCCTTGACCGTCAGCGCGACGATGGCCTGAGGTTTGGCGGAGGTCCCGCGTGCCCACTCGAAAGCGGAGGCGACCTCACCGAGGTCGTGGCCGTCAATCTCGCGCGCCGCCCACCCGAAGGCCTCGAATTTTTCGGTGAGCGGGTCGAGCGGCTGTACGTTGGCGACCGCGTCGGTCTGCTGGTACCCGTTGTGGTCGACGATCAAGGTGAGGTTGTCGAGACTGTGGTTGCCCGCGTACATGACGGCTTCCCACACCTGGCCCTGTTCGAGCTCGCCGTCGCCGGTCATGACGTAAGTTCGATAGTCGCGGCCGTCGAGTTTGGCGGCCAGAGCCTGGCCGATTCCCATCGACAGACCCTGCCCCAGCGATCCGGTCGAGGCTTCGACCCCCGAAAGGCGCCGCATGTTGGGGTGACCTTCTAGCGGAGACCCGATTTTGCGGAGGGTCATTAGGTCCTCGGTGGGAAAGTAGCCGGCCTCCGCGAGTACTGCGTAGAGGCCGGGTGCACCGTGCCCCTTGGACAGAATGAAGCGATCGCGGTCGGGATTCTGGGGTTGCTGCGGGTCGTAGCGGAGCACGCCGCCGAAGTACAAGATGGTGACGAGCTCGACCATCGAGAGCGATGTAGAGGGGTGCCCCGATCCGGCCGCCGTGGTGGAGGTAACGATGTTATGCCTGAGGTGTCGGGTGATGCGTTCCAGCTCGGAGCGCTCCTCGGTGCGAGCCTGCATGCAACCTCCCTGAAATGTGGTCCCGGTTGGAACTATCCAACCACACGACCTCGCGCCCACCGAAAGCCCCGACCCGAGCGTTATCCGGCGAAAGAGGCGACGATGAGACCATGGTGACGAGCTCGAAGGTAGTCATCGGGGTAGGTCTCGTCGTGGCTCTGGTGGTCGGTCTGTCGGGGACCTTCGACTATGCGCGCGAAAGGGCGAGCCGGTCCGAATCGACTTCCGAGGACGACTCGACACCGTCGCCGGATCCACTGCGAGTCGAGCCTGGCCGGCGGTTTCCGGACGTCGACGACGTCCGGCTGGGAGGCACCGACGAGGTCGTCTCTGCTCTTCGTCGGGCCGGGTTTGACCAGGTGATCGTGCTGGCCGGTGGCCGGCCAACGCGCCTGATCGTCAGGTTTGCCGGGGAAGGGGGAACGGCCGCGCGCACCTTCTACGAGATCGAGGGCCGCACGGTGTCGCTGGGCCAGGTCAAGGACGGATTGGCGCCCTTAACCGGGAGCATCACGAGGCTCGCGCCGTCGCGGATCGCGCTCGAGGTGCGCGGGATCTACTACCTGTCGGAGCGTGGCTTCATCGTGACGATCGCATCCGGGGCCGCGGACCTGCTCGAACGCCTGCGATGGCGCCGTCACTGATCGCACACTGGATAGGATGGTGCCCATGTCCGACCAGCCCTCCTCTTTCAGCGCGCCCAGGGGGACGCGCGATCTTCTGCCGCCGGAGTCCTGGCGCTGGCAGAGGGTCGTCGACCTCGCCGTGCACGAGATCTTCGGCCCGGCCGGATACGCGCCTGCCGACACTCCGATCTTCGAGCACACCGAGGTATTCGAGCGCGGTGTCGGCGACACCTCAGAGGTCGTCACCAAGCAGATGTACACCTTCTCCGACCGGGGCGGCCGCTCGCTGACACTTCGCCCGGAGGCGACCGCAGGGATCGTGCGGGCGGTGCTCGAGAACCGCCTCGACAGAGGACCCCTGCCGGTCAAGCTCGTCTACTGGGGCCCGATGTTCCGTCAGGAGCGCCCCCAGAAGGGACGCTACCGGCAGTTCGCCCAGATCGACATCGAGGCGATCGGCTCGGATCTGCCGGCGGTCGATGCCGAGATCATCGAGCTCGGTGCGCGTTTCCTCGGTGACGCCGGAGTCGAGAGCACCCTGCTTCTGAACTCGATCGGCCACCTGGATGAATCCTGCAGGCTGGGCTACCTGACGACGCTGGTCGCCTACCTGCGAGAGCACACCGACGAGCTGGCGGCCGACGACCGCGAGCGCATCGATATCAACCCCCTACGAACCTTCGACTCCAAGGAAGCCTCGACCGTCGAGGTGATGAAGGGCGCGCCGGCGATGACCGATCATCTCTGCGACGCGTGCGCGAAGCATTTCGCCGAGGTCCGAGGGTTGCTCGAGGACCTCGGCGTCGCCTACGAGATCGAGCCGAAGCTGGTGCGGGGGCTCGACTACTACACGCGGACGACATTCGAGTTTCACTCCGACGAACTAGGGGCTCAGTCGGCGGTGCTCGCCGGCGGTCGCTACGACGGGCTCGCCGAGGCCCTCGGCGGGGGGCACCTTCCCGGAATCGGCTTCGCGTGTGGCATCGAGCGACTCGTGCTTGCGTCGCACACACTTGGGGAGTGGGAGCCGCGCCCGGTGTCCGTGTACGTCGTGTCGCTGGGTGAACGAGCCGCGCGCGACGCGTTCTCGCTCGTCACCGAGCTGCGGCGGGCCGGCGTCGGCGCGGACTTCGACCTCATGGGCAGGGGAATGAAGGGGCAGATGAAGGGGGCCGATCGCTCGGGCGCCCGCTGGGCGGTCATCATCGGCGACGATGAGATCGCCGCCGGCGAGGTCACGCTGAAGGACCTCGCCTCGGGCGACCAAGTCGGCGTCGCCCGCTCGGAACTACTAGGCAAGCTGAAGGAGTCCTGATGTTGCGCTCACATCGTTGCGGTGACTTGAGGGCCACCCATGTCGGCGACACCGTCACCCTGTGCGGATGGGTACACACGCGTCGGGACCACGGCGGCGTCATCTTCATCGACCTGCGCGACGTGGCGGGGTTGGTACAGGTGGTTTTCAATGCCTCCGTCTCGGAAGCGGCCTACGAGACCGGCGAGAGCCTACGCAGCGAGTTCTGCATCAAGGTGACGGGCGAGGTGCGCGAACGACCTCAGGGAACGATCAACGACAAGATCGGAACCGGCGACGTCGAGGTGGCGGCTGCGAGCGTTGAGATCTTCTCGCGCAGCGAGACGCCGCCGTTCCAGGTGGACGAGCATCTCGAGCACGGCGAAGCGGGAGGGGTGGTAGACGAGACCCTTCGGCTGAAGCACCGCTACCTGGATCTTCGGAAAGAGCGCATGCAGCGGAACCTGCAGATGCGGCACCGCATCATCAGCGCGATTCGCCGGTTCTACGACTCCGAAGGGTTCACAGAAGTCGAGACGCCCATGCTTGGACGTGCCACTCCGGAGGGTGCGCGCGACTACCTGGTGCCGTCGCGCGTGCACCCCGGAACGTTCTACGCGTTGCCACAGAGCCCGCAGCTGCACAAGCAGATCCTGATGGTGGCGGGGCTCGACCGCTATTACCAGATCGTGCGCTGCTTCCGAGACGAGGACCTGCGCGCCGACCGCCAGCCTGACTTCACTCAGCTCGATCTCGAGATGAGTTTCGTCGAAGTCGACGACGTCCTGGAGTCAACCGAGCGCATGTTCAAGGCTGTGTGGCGTGAGGTGCTCGGCGTCGAACTGGGTGACTTCGTGCGAATTCCCTACGGAGAGTCGATGGAGCGCTTCGGCTCGGACAAGCCTGATCTTCGATATGGCATGGAGCTGAAGGATCTCGGCGACACCTTTGCCTCGACCGAGGTCAAGGTGTTTCGCTCGGTCCTCGATGGCGGCGGCCTGGTGAAGGCGATCGTCGTCGAGGACCAGGGCGGCCTGGCTCGCAAGGAGCTCGACGGGCTGGTTGATCAGGCGAAGGCGTTGGGGGCAGGCGGCCTCGTGTGGATCGGCGTCACCCCCGACGGCTTCAAGTCGCCGCTCGACAAGTTCTTTACTGAGGACGAGCGAGCCGGCCTGTTGAAGGCGACGGGAGCGACCGATGGCGATTTGGTACTGGTGGTTGCCGATCAGCGACACAGCGTCGTCTACAAGGTTCTCGGAGGGCTGCGTACGCGCCTGGCGGAACGGTTCGGACTCGTCCCCACCTACAAGCCCGATGACCCCAACTACTGGAGGTTCGCCTGGGTCGTCGACTTCCCGTGGTTCGACTACAACGAGGACGAGCAACGCTGGGACCCAATCCATCATCCCTTCACGGGGGTTGTCGAGGAGACCGTCGAGTACCTCGAGACCGACCCCGCCAAGGTGATCAGCAAGTCCTACGACATCACGCTCAACGGTTGGGAGCTGGCCTCGGGCTCGATTCGTATTCACGATGCGGAGATGCAAGGGCGCGTGTTTCGAGCCCTTGGCATCGACGAGGCGGAGCAGCGCGAGAAGTTCGGCTACCTGCTAGACGCGTTCAAGTTCGGGCCGCCGCCGCACGGCGGCATCGCTCCCGGGATCGACCGGATAGTGGCGCTGGCCGCGGGCGAGACCAACATCCGCGAGGTCATCGCCTTTCCGAAGACGCAAACCGCGGCCGACCCCTTGACCGGAGCCCCCGCGCCCGTCGACGAGGAGCAGCTGAAGCTCCTGCACCTAAAATCAACGGCCCCCCGGTTCTGAGCGCGGGAGCTCCCGCTCCAGCGCGCTTTTCGCACAAAGAAACCCGGGCCCCCGGTTCTGAGCGCGGGAGCTCCCGCTCCAGCGCGCTTTTCGCACAGAAAAGCCGGGCGCTCCGAAGGACGGGAACCTATACTCGGCCCGCTGGCAGGCGTTGCGACTAACAGGAGGCTTTCTGTGGCTACCTCGGGGCGGACACCCGTGCAGACCTTCAGCCTGGTTTTCGGGCTGGTCTATCTGATCATCGGGGTGGCCGGTTTCGCAGTTACAGGATTCGACGATTTCGCGGCGGGCCCCGTCGACGGGACGCTGATCATCTTCGGTCTCAACCCCTTGCACAACATCGTGCACATACTCATCGGTGGAGCCTGGGTATTCGCGTCCCGAACCCATCCCACCGCCAGGACCATCAGCCTTGTGATCGGTGCCGCTTATGCCCTCGTCGCAATTCTCGGCTTCTTCGGAGCTTTGAAGTTCCTGTCCATCGAGAGCCTTGCGGACCCCGACAACTTCCTTCACATCGCCACGGCGGCTCTGGCCTTCTACTTCGCAACGGCCGGATCCGAGGATGCTACGACCGCGACCACGTAGGTTCTACGCGCCACCAACTCGTGAGGGTTGGGAGGGCAACTCAACCGCGTTCGCAGCGAACCTAACAAGCAGGTCGTCTACGCCTTTGGCGTCCAGAGGCTCCGAGAAGTAGAAGCCCTGCCCTCTATGACAGCGCATCGCTCTAAGTGCGGTCGCCTGCTCCACCGCCTCGATTCCCTCCGCTACGACGGTGAGCTTCAGCGAGTTTCCGAGCTTGATGACGGCCTGTGCGATCGCCGAGTCCTCCACCCCAGTTGCCACCCGGTCGATGAAGCTCTTGTCGATCTTCAGGATGTC
Source organism: Actinomycetota bacterium (assembly GCA_050693975.1). Classification (GTDB taxonomy): domain Bacteria; phylum Actinomycetota; class CADDZG01; order CADDZG01; family WHSQ01; genus WHSV01. The sequence goes on along the minus strand of JBOGWV010000200.1, from coordinate 5,581 downwards.
GATCGGGAGGCTGCTGAGATATCCGAGCGACGAGTAGCCGGTGCCGAAGTCGTCTACCGCCACGCGCACGCCGAGTTCTTTGAGCTGGTGCAGCTTCGTGATCGCGGCATTGCGATCGTTCATCAGCACGCTTTCAGTTATCTCGAGGGTCAAGGTCCGCGGGGGGATGCCAGACTCGCGCAATACCGACGCAATCTCGTCCACGATCTCGGCGCGCATGAGCTGTCGGGCCGAAACGTTGACGCTCATCGTGAAGGCGTCGCCATGGGGACTGGCAGCTTGCCATCTCTTTGCTTGAAAAGCAGCCTCCCGTAACACCCACCTGCCGATGGGAACGATCAATCCGGTCTCCTCTGCGACGGGGATGAAGTCCATCGGCGCCATCAGCCCGCGTTGGGGGTGCTGCCACCGAATCAGAGCCTCCATGCCGAGGACTCCGCTCTCCTGGAGTCCAACGATGGGCTGATAGTGGACGACGAACTCGCGGTCGACCAGAGCTCGTTGCAGATCGGCTTTGATCTCGAGTCGCTGAACCGCAGCCTGATGCATGCTGGAGTCGAAGACCTCGAAGCGCGCCTTCCCGCCGGACTTGGCAACGTACATCGCGACGTCGGCATTGCGAAGCAGGTCGCCGGCGCTGTGCTGACGTGAATCACCGAGTTCGATGCCGACACTGGCGTGGATGACCACCTCGCGGTCGCCCAGACTGATGGGTTCTTCGATGGCTTTCACGGTGCGTTCGGCAACCATCGACGCGCTGTCAACGCTCTCGGCCTCGAGCAGAATGGCAAACTCGTCCCCACCCAGCCTTGCGATGGTGTCTGAGGGTCGCAGGCACCGCCGCAGGCGAGCGGCGACGGCCACCAGCAGTTCGTCACCGGCCTCGTGCCCCAGGCTGTCGTTGACGGTCTTGAAGTCATCGAGGTCGAGGAACAGCACCGCCACTTGCTCTCCGCTTCGCTCCGCCCGCTGCAGAGCGTGCTCGACTCGGTCTGCGAACAGCGCGCGGTTGGCGAGCCCGGTGAGCGAGTCGTGAAACGCCTGGTGTTGAAGTTGCAACTCGAGGACCTTGCGATCGGTCACCTCCGAGAGCACACCGCTCAAGTGAAGTGCCTCGCCATCTTCGTTCCTGATTACCACCTGGTCGTCGTTGACCCAGACGGTACGTCCGTCGCGTGTCTTCATGCGGTACTCGATCGCGCCGGACCTTACTTCCGAACTGCTCAGCAGCGCCTCTTCGTCGTCCAGAACGGCGCCACGATCATCGGGGTGCAGCTGCTTCCACCACCGCTCGGGATCGGCCATCCACTCCTCGGCAGTAAAGCCAAGCAGCGACTCGATCTGAGGGCTCACGTACAGCCAGCGTCCGTCCGAGCCGGTTTCGGCGGTGTAGACGACGCTCGGGACGTGCTCGACGAGAAATCGAAGTCGTTCCTCCGATTCGCTCAGCGCGTCGGCCGATCTCTTGTCGTCGGTGACATCCCTCGTGTTGATCACGATGCCGCGCACGTCGGGGTTATCGAGCAGATTGGTCCGCACGTTGTCGACGTGTCTATAGGACCCGTCGGCGTGCCGGAGTCGGTATTCAATGCGAGCACTGGTGTTGGCCGGCCGCGTGATGAATTCGTTGTGAAAGTCGGTGACTTGATCAAGCTCGTCGGGATGAAAGAGATCCGATAGCTTCGTTCCCACGAGCTGGTCGGCGGCGTAGCCGAGCACGTGCTCGATCGATGGGCTCTGGTACCGGATGGTGGTGTCTGCTTCGACCACTGTTATGACGTCGGAAGAGTGCTGAACCAGCGAACGGAATCGAGCTTCGCTCTGGATCCGCTCACGGGCCGCTTTCAGCTCGCCGGCCCGTTTGGCCGAGTCGAACTTCCGAAATAGCAGGGCGGCGACGGCAGCGCCGAGCAGCATCATCACTATGGACTCGATGTCCGCCGTGTTGTAGGCGGTTCTGGCCTGGGCCCCGTAGCTTCGTTGCACCTCCTCCGCGACATCGTGCAATTCGGCGAAGCTTGGCGAGAGCGTGTCCGCCGCGAGCGAGCGGGCCTCGTCGAAGTTCCCCTGCTCGAATTGGGAGAAGACTTGATTGACTGCGAGGGTGTGGTCGGCGAGCGTGCCCCGAAACCGAGTGACGTCGGCTCCCTCTGCTCCAAGAGTCCCGAGGCGCAGCATGTCCGCCCACCGATCGCCCATGATGGCCTCGATCCGCTGTCTCGGGGTGTCGAGGTCGCCGGGAGAGGCGACGGTTTGCCACACCAGCGCGTTGAGCTCGCTCGTGTGATCGACCATTTTGGCTGTGATGACCTCGATGTCACGCAGATCGTCGGCTTCACGTCTGAGCGTAATGACGCTGTAGGCCATGCCCAGGGCCAGAATCGCCGTCATGGCGACCGAGATCCATCTCCTTAGGGCCCCCGAACGGGCGGATCCGGACGCGGCCGCTCGATCCGGGCTCCATGCTAGGACCTGGCTCGTCGACTTTCGGCCGGCAGGCAGTTCTGCCCTCCGCTGGATAGGGGACCTCCTTGCAGGCGAACTGGATTGGGAAGCTCCTGCTCCTGACTCATCGGCCCCCCCAGGCCCCCGATTAAGAAACCCGTTCTGAGCGCGGGAGCTCCCGCTCCGGCACGCTCACGGCACAAAGAAAACCCAGGGACTCGTTCTGAGCGCGCGAGCTCCCGCTCCCGCGCGCTTTTGACACAAAGAAAGTCGAGGATCTAGAGTCAGGCCCGCTCTCGCCGGAGTGAATTCTCTCCCCAGGTGGCGGCGTAGGCTCTCAGTACGGACTTCTCGACGTAGACCGGATGGTCGTTCACCTGATTACGGGTGAACACGAGAATCCTCCAGCCTTCGTTGCCCAGCATCGTCAGCCGGCGCCGGTCGCGCTCGAAGGCTTCCCGGCTCGAATGAAAGGCGTATCCGTCGAGCTCGATTCCCAGTTTCAGCTCCGGATAGGCGAAGTCGAGCCGAGCCACGATGCGGCCGTCCACGATCACGGGGTATTGTGCCACCGGCTCGGGCATCTGCCGCTCCCTGACGAGGGTGAGGAAGTCGCGCTCGAGGGGGCTCTCCACAGGACTGCGTTCGGTCTCCCGCTCGGCGATCAATCCTCGAAGTTTGGTGGTGCCGTTGCGCCCCTGCCGGGCGGTTGCCTCGAGGCGCCGGGAGATCGTTTCGAGTGTCACGCCGGGGAGGAGCAGGGCAGAGTCCAGCGACCGTTCCACGCTCCGCCTCGAGGCAACACTCGCAAGATCGACGATCGTCCGTTCAACGCTCGTAACCGGGATGCCGTCCACGATGGTCGCGTCCCCCGGGAGCCAAACCGCCCGACGGTGAACGATGAGGTCGGGCGCCCGCACGCTGCGAGTGGTAGTGATCTCGACTTCCTCAAACGACCCGGCGATGCCGTTTATCTCGGCCCCCGTTCGGTGCGACGCAAGGGCCGCGTCGTGGGCCCAAAGGAGCGCCGCCATGATCTCTGTCTCACGGGAAGGGAGCGCTCCGAGAAGTCGATAGACGCCCGGACGAATGCGCTCGAGCAGCCCGCTGCGAACGAGCCTCGCCAGGCCGGAGCTCGAGAGGCCGAGGGCCTCGATCTCGTCCCTTCGGACGAGCCCGAATTGCTCGTCGGCGATGGCTCCGAGAGCCGAATAGAGATCGCTCGCGAACCTCCGACCGCTCATGCGCTCATTCGACAGCGCCGGGGGGGCCGAGGTTGTGATGTGAGTCACTGCGGGCAGCGGCGTTTTCCGGTATGTAAGCCCGCTGGGACGGGAGCTTTCGCGCTCAGAACCGACCCCCTGGTGTTCTTTGTGCCGGCAGCGCGCTGGAGCGGGAGCTCCCGCGCTCAGAACCGGGGGCGTGCGAGCATGGGGAGGTGGATCTGTTCGAGAGCAACCTGGAGGCGCGCTTCGACTCGTTTGCGCCGCTCGCCGCCCGCATGCGGCCTCGCACGGTAGACGACGTCGTCGGTCAGGCCCACCTGCTCGACAAGGGCCGGGCCCTGAGGGCCTTGATCGACTCCGGTGAGCTGTCCTCGATCGTGCTCTGGGGGCCCGCCGGGACCGGCAAGACCACGCTCGCCAACATCATCGCGGAGGCGACCGAGGCGCACCTCGAGCCGATGAGCGCGGTGAGCGCGGGAGTGGCGGAGGTGCGTAAGCAGATCCAGGCCGCTAAGGACCGGCTCGGACAACAGAACCGGCGGACGGTCTTGTTCCTCGACGAGATCCACCGCTTCAGCAAGAGTCAGCAGGACGTCCTTCTGCCCGCCGTCGAGAACGGGCACATCGTCCTCATCGGAGCAACGACGGAGAATCCCGGCTTCGAGATCAACTCTCCGCTGATGAGCCGCAGTCTCTTGTTCCGGCTCGAGTCCCTGACCGAGGAAGACATCAAGGAGATCATCCGGAGGGCGCTGGCCGACACCGAGCGCGGACTCGGGGGGCTCGATGTCACCGTCGCCGACGAAGCACTCGATCACATCGCCGAGCGCAGTGGGGGCGACGCCCGGAGTGCCCTGAACGTCCTCGAGGCCGCGGCCATGATCGCCACGACGACCTCGGGTGTGATCGAGCTCAACATCGCGGAGGAGGCCCTACAGCAGCGGGCGCTTCCCTACGACAAGGGCGGCGATTACCACTACGACGTCATCAGCGCATTTATCAAGTCGATGCGGGGGAGCGATCCGGATGCCGCCGTCTACTGGATGGCGCGGATGATCGATGCCGGTGAGGATCCTCGCTTCATCGCTCGCAGGATGGTCGTCTTCGCAAGCGAGGACGTCGGCAACGCCGATCCCACCGCGCTCCAGGTTGCCGTTGCGGCCCACCACGCGCTCGAGTTCGTGGGGTTGCCCGAGGCGCGCATCAACCTGAGCCAGGCCGCCACTTATCTGTCGTTGGCCCCGAAGTCGAACGCCGCGTACAAGGCGATCGAGGCCGCGAACGAGGACGTGCGCTCGGGCGGGCCCCAGGCCGTGCCGCCCCACCTGCGGGACTCGAACTCGCCAGCCTCGCGAGCGATCGGGGCGGGCAAGGGTTACCGCTATCCACACGACCACGGAGGCTGGGTGGAACAGCAGTACCTGCCCGAGAAGCTCGCCGACAGACGCTACTACGAGCCGGTGCGCGGGCGCGAGGCAGAGCTCAAACGGCAGATCGACGAGCGCAAGCGCCAGCGTTAGCCGCTCGGCCAACGATTCTGAGTGCCATAAGCGCGCTGGAGCGGGAGCTCCCGCGCTCAGAACGGTGGGCCTGGGTTTTCTTTGTGCCGGGAGCGCGCTGGAGCGGGAGCTCCCGCGCTCAGAACGGTCCCCCGGGGTAGGGTTTGGGCATGATTAAGGCAGTCATCAAGCTTGCACTCGGTGCGGTTCTCGCCCTCGCGTTCGAACGCTGGTTCGAAGAGCGCCGAAAGAGGTGGAGTCCGAACGCGGTCCTCGGGCGGGGACTGGACACGGCGAACCAGCGGCTCGAGCGGCAGCGAGCCCGCAAGGGTGGCTAGGGACTCCTGACCGACTAAAGCCGGACCGGGACGGGACCATATGGATTCAAACACCATTCGCGATCGTTTCCTC
>JBOGWV010000199.1:0-3029 GCA_050693975.1 Actinomycetota bacterium | reverse complement strand
CTTTGGAACAGCTCGGTGCGCTCGAGCGCCAGGCCCGTGAACACCGACAGACTCTGTAGAAACTCGATCTCGTCCTGGCCGAAGACGGGGGTTGCGGGAGCTCCCCATACGACCAGCTTGCCGAAGGACGCGTCCAGCACGATTACGTCCTGAGCAAACCCGCTTTCGTGGCTAGCCGTCTCGAGCAAATCGGGGATCGAGTGGCGCATCTCGTCCGTCACGCCGTGGGCGTCCATCACCTGGTTGTTTTGATCGAGCAGAGCAGTGGCCTTGCCTCCGACGATCGCGCCGACGTGAGGAAGAATGCTGGCGGTCACCTCGCCGGATGAAGTTGCCACCATCAGCTTGACGGTTGCCCTTCGTAGCTCCTCCTGATCCTCGCGTCTCCACAGCATCCGGAGAAAGCTCGGAGGGGCGAAGCCGACGAAGAACGAAAGCCCACTCGCTGCGGCGATGAGCTGGATGAACAGGGATAGGGGCACGGACTCCACCGAAGCGGTGACGCCGGCGAGGATAAGCGCGAAGTTCAGGAGCCCCGAAGCAACGCTCAGGAGTCGCATCCTGCGACGCGCTACCGCGGGTTGACCGCTTCCCATCCGCCACAAGCGGAACGCGGTGAATAAAGACAGCTAGGTCCACTGCCCCAGCAGAAGGACGATGAACCCGATCACGCCGGCCTGCAGGTCGCCATCTTCAGGCACCATGGGCACGAGGAACGATGCGACCACGCAGGCGATGGTGAGCCCGCTCGCGGCAACCTCCATGAACCTGTCGGCGGGCTTGAGGGCGGCGGCGAAGCGAAACAGGAAATAGGGGAACAGGACCAACGTTGCAATAATCACCTTCTCCAGAAGTTCGAGTCCCGTGCCGTCGGATTCCTCCGGCGTGATGACTCCCGCGACGATGACGAAGGCAAGCACGGCGAAGGTCGCCGTCAGCCAACCCACCGCCGCTCCGCCGGTCTCTCGCCACTGCTTGAGCGACAGAACCAAGAGCGCGACGAACACGATCACATCGAGCCACTCGATGAGTCGAATCAGTGTTTCTACGCCGGTTTCCCCCGTGACGATCCCCTCAGAAAATGAGCTTTCAGTTCGAGCTCGCCCACCACAGCACCATGACGTTACGACTTCGACGCCCCCCGTGCACGACTTGAGCCTCTAGCGCGGCGGCATCCTCAGCGCCCCGTCCAGCCTGATGGTGGTGCCGTTCAACATGGGATTCGTGACGATATGCATCGCCAGAGCGGCGAACTCGTCGGGACGTCCGAGCCGGTGCGGATGGGGGATTCCGTCTGCGAGCTTCTGCCGCGCCTCCTCTGGGAGTCCCGCAAGCATGGGGGTATCAAAGGTCCCGGGAGCGATCGCAACGCAGCGAATGAGCTTGGCCGCCAGGTCGCGCGCAACCGGCAGGGTCATCCCGGCGATGCCGCCCTTGGACGATGCATAAGCCGCCTGCCCGATTTGTCCGTCGAAGGCGGCGATCGAAGCAGTGTTGACGATGACGCCGCGCTCGTCGCTTTCCGGCTCCTGGGTCGCCATCTGCTCCGCAGACAGCCTCAGAACGTTGAAGGTCCCGATTAGATTGACGCGCACCACAAACTCGTAGCGCTCGAGGTCGTTGGCCGCTCCGTCGCGAGTCAGCACCCGTCCTGGAAAACCGACACCGGCACAGTTCACGTTGACGTGTAGCCCGCCGAAGGTCTCGACGGCCGTGCGAACGGCCGCGCGCACCTGTTCTTCGCTGGTCACGTCGGCCGGGGCGAAGCGGGCGCGGTCGCCGAGCTCCTTCGCCGTCGCATCCCCATTGGATGAGTCCAGGTCGACCAGTACGACGGCCCCTCCAGCCGCAACGAAGGCCATGGCCGTGGCCAGCCCGAGCCCCGAAGCTCCGCCGGTGATGAGCGCGACCTTGTCCGCGATGTCCAAGCAGTCCTCCTTATTTGTCCGCTGACGAGCTTGTCTGGCGGTCCGGCCGAGATCGCTACCGCTCGGAGACGACCTCTCCGGTCGCGAGCACGAAGCCATCTTCGCATCTCGTCTCGACGGCCCCGTCGGAGAACTGCTCGTGGTACAGAGCCGCGTAGGCACCCTCTCGCTGGATCAGCTCCGCGTGCGTGCCCCGCTCGATGATCCGCCCCTTGTCCACGTAGAGGATCTGATCGGCCGCCAGGATGGTCGAGAGACGGTGGGCGATGGCAATGGTGGTACGTCCAATGATGACCTTCCCGAGGGCGCTTTGCACCAGCCGCTCCGAGTGCGTGTCGAGGGCGCTGGTGGCCTCGTCCAGGATCAGAACTCCCGGATCCTTGAGGATGACGCGCGCGATCGCAAGTCGCTGCTTCTCGCCGCCGGACATCTTGTAGCCCCGCTCGCCGACGATGGTGTCGAAACCCTCGGGCATCTCGTCGATGCGAGCCCAGATGTTTGCCGCGCGGGCGGCGGCCTCGAGATCATCTTCGGTGGCGTCGGGGTTTCCGTATCGGAGGTTGTCTCTCACCGACGCGTTGAACAGATAGGTCTCTTGCGTCACCATGCCGACGACCTCGCCCAGCGACTCCAACTGGATGTCACGAACATCGATGCCGTCGATCGTGATCGCTCCTCGGTTCACGTCGTACAAGCGCGGGAGCAGATAGGTGAGCGTCGTCTTCCCCGCTCCCGAGGGTCCGACCAGCGCGACAAGCTCACCTGGTTGGGCGTCGAAGTGGACCCCGCCGATGGTCCACAGCCTCCCCTCCTCGGACTCGGGCTGGAGCGTCGAGCCCGGACCTGCGGAAGCGCCGTACTTGAACCACACATCGTTGTAGGCGATCCGCCCCACGACTTCCTGGGGAGCCAGCTCGATGGCGCCGTCGTGGTCGATGATGTCGCGCTCGAGGTCGAGGTACTCGTAGATACGGTCGAACAGAGCGAGGCTGGACTGGATCTCGACGTTGACGTTCAGCAACTGGCCCAGAGGGAAGAACAGACGGCTTTGCAGAGTGGTGAAGGCGACGATCGTACCGACGACGTTACGAGGGTCACCCG
>JBOGWV010000198.1:0-3764 GCA_050693975.1 Actinomycetota bacterium | reverse complement strand
CGACGTCGAGGAAATCCTTGAGCCCGAAGTTTGAGTCGAGGAGCCCAACGTCCAGGGGTCGGACCTCATCGCCGGCGGGACCGTGCACCACCTGGGACAGTTCTAGAGGTTGATCGTAGGCGGGGCGAGTGACCCTAAGTTCGAGAGGTCCTCTCTGGGCGAATACGAATACGCCCGGCTCGATCCACGCCGCGCGTCGAGGTGGTCGTTTGACCTCGAGCGTTGCCTTGGTTGCCCGGAGCCCCAGAGTTGGTTCGGCCGCTCCTGCGGGAACCGCTCCCAGACCGACCGATGCCAGGGACAAGGAAACGATGACGGCGATGGCTCGCCGAACTGAGAATGCCACCCTCACGACAGCGCCTTTCTCTCTCAGGATGCCGCTCGCCACCGCAGGGTGGACGCGCAACCGATGCTCTTCAGACCCCTAGGGAAGGCCAATGGTTGCAGCGATCCTTCGGATTCGTTGAGGCAAGACATACCACCTGGGTCTGGGCAAAGGAAGAGGGTCGGTCTCCAATGACCGACCCTCTTCGCCTTCGCGATTCTTTACTGCCCGGTTGACTCCTATTTGGCCTTCTGAGCGGCCTCCCTGATGGCGTCGCGCTCGGCTTCGGTGATGATCCCGTCGGCTTCGAGCGAAGCCGTCACCTCATCGACGTGCCGTCGGAGGTCCCTCTTCTTCGGATGGTCTTCCTCGACGATCAGATCGTTGATCGTGCATCCATCTCCCGTGTCGTAGTTCGTGACGCCGCTGTTGACCTCGCGTACGAAGACGGTCGTGCGATCGTCGCCATCGGGGCATGCGTCGGTCACGAAGGTCGCCAGAGGCGGGTCGTGGTCCGACACCTTGTGCCCATCACCCTCGGTGTCCCGCTCGGAGTAGTCGTTGTCGAAGTGCGCGTACTGGAACTCACCGAAGGTGTCCTCGAGCCCGTCCGTTATCAGGATGTGATCGAGAGTCTGAAGCTTGCCGTCGAACGCGAAGCTGTAGCGCTCCTGGTTGGGAGTCCGGTCCCACAAGTTGTCCAGTGAGGTCCGAGCTTGCAGGATCGACAGCGCTCCCTCGGTCTCGAAGGCATTGAGGTCTCCGGCCACCATGGCGTTGCCACCACCGGCCTCGATCGCGTTCACCTGCTCGGCCACGAACTCCGCCTGAGCCTCGCGACACGAGTCGGGAGCCGACTTGGACGAGAAGTGATTGCTGAAGATCGAGAAGCTCAGGTTCTGGACGGTGACGTCGGCGATGAGTGGCGGCCGGTCGAACAGCCGACCGGCGACGTCCGAGCAACTGCCCGGAGCCTCCTTGCCCACCTGGCGCACGCCGTCGACCTGAACGTGATCCGCTATTAGGAAGCCGACGTCGATGCCTCGGTTGTCGTTGCCCTCTTCGAGATAGGCGGTGTACCCACCGAGCAGGTTCGCCACCTCCTGGAGGATCTCGAGGTTGTCGACCTCCTGCATGGCCAGGACGTCGGGTCGCTTCAGGAGTCTGTCGATGGCATCAACGATGCGGTCACGCTTGGCCTCGTATCCCTCAAGGGTCACCAGCGAACGATCGAGGAAGCCTCCCTCCGGGAAGAAGTTCTCCACGTTGAAGGAGGCGACACGAAGGTCTCGCGCGCCGGCCTCATCGACACCGTCGAAGGGATACACGGTGGGGCCATCGACGACCGTCGGGACGACATCGGCCTGCACCATGATCTTGAAATGGTTGAACGAAAACGCGAACGGTCCCACCACGTTCTGCACCGTGTCGAAGAGATTTCCGTTCACCACGGTGCTCGAACCGTCGGGATCCTCGAAAGGATCCTGCGGGTCGCCTGCTCCCGCGTCGGCGTCGGTGGCGAGAAGTGCAGGCTCGCTCTCGGTGCGGAAGACTCGGTTCCTCTCGGTCCCGGGCGTCAGGAAGAGCTCGTCGAACTTAGTCGTCCCACCGGAATTCGCAGTGCCCTCGGCGAGCCGCACACGCATGGCTTCCAGCGTCTCGTAGTAGGGCTTGCCCGCTTCGGGTTGTGACTGGGCCTCAGTCGCATCGATGGTGACAGGCTCGGGAAGTGGCACGGTCGACGTCCCCACCCTGGTGGGCTCCTGCCCGAAGGTCTCGGCGATCATCGTGAGGCCGAACTTCTCCTTGGCCTGGCCCTCGACCTTCACGACCGAACCCAAGGGATAGTCGAGCACGTTGTCGACGAAGCCCACGAAGATGCCCTCGGAGGTCGCGGGATCGGCATCCTGGTCGGACGTCTCCTCCTGCACGAATACGCCTCGGTCCTCGGGGAAGTTGCGCTCGAAGTTGAAGCCGTCCTCGTCGTCGTGACCGACCACGATGCCCTCGATGGCCACGGTCTGGCCGTTCGCCGGAGTGGTCGCTCCCGAGCCCTGAACGTCGTGAATCTTCGTAATCGTTCCGGGAGGATCTTCGGGATCCTCGCCCCAGTTGTCGGGGTCTGCGGTCTGCGGACCCACGAAGTCCGCAGCGTTGTCATCGGTGTCCTGCGTCTCGGCCGTCTTGCGCTGGAACGCGTTATCACCGTTAGTGGTCGGAAGCGTGAGGCCGGCGCCCTCACGACAGTCGGCGACCGTCGAGGTGCTGCCCCAAGCGTCGATCAACGCGTCGGCGGGCGTAACGAGCTGCGCTCCGCCGGTGTCGCTCACCCCCGTGGTGTAGTTGGTGTCGCCGGGGACGGTTCCCGAGTAGCCGCTCGCCGCGGTATTGGTGAAGAGGTAGTGCTCGCCCGGCTCGAGGGTTACTCCCGCGGGCACGGTGGCTCGCGTTCCAGTCGGACCGGTTGCGCTACAGCCGATGAACTTGTATCCGGAGATGTCGACGTCGACCCCTGAGGTGTTCAGCAGCTCGACGAACTCGTCGTTGCCACCCGAGGGCCCCCTGAAGCGAAACTCCGAAACGACCAACCCGTTGGGCGATGCCGTCGCCGGCGCGAGCCCCAACAGTCCGGCGATGAGCGCCGCCGACAGGCTCGCGCCGATGCGAGCCATTGCGCGTGGCTTCACTGATCCCTCCCTCGTTTGAGGGCACCCGTACGCGGCGAAGAAAGCTGCACATGCGGGATGCCCGATCACCCTGAGTCGCGCTCGAACTCTAGCCCACCGGCCCGGGATCACAACCGCCAGGCGAAAGGTTGCCCGCAGGTCAAGTCACCGGATGGGGTCGAGCTCCTTGAAGCCGGTGTAGGGCTGAAGCGCTTCGGGAATGGCAACGCTGCCGTCGCCCCGCTGATGGTTCTCGAGCAAGGCGACTATGGTCCGCCCGACCGCACAGGCGGTTCCGTTCAAAGTGTGAACCAGCCTGGTGCCCTCGGAGCCCGAGTGCGGTCCGGCCGAGCCCGTCCCCTCTCTGTGCGGGGCTCCCGCGCCGCGGAAACGGATGCGAAGCCGCCGGGCCTGGTAGTCGGTGGTGTTGGACGCCGAAGTCAGCTCGAGGTAGCGCCCGGCCCCCGGAAGCCACGCCTCGTTGTCGACCTTCTTGGCCGCCGCCGATCCGAGGTCGCCGGCGCACATCACCAGGACTTGATAGGGGATCTCGAGGTTCTGCAGGATGCGTTCCTGGTTGGCGCGGATCGCCTGGAACTCGTCCCAGGAATCGTCGGGGTGGCAGAACGAGAACTGCTCGACCTTGTCGAACTGGTGTACGCGAATGAGTCCCTTCGTGTCCTTCCCGTAGGTTCCCGCCTCACGTCTGAAGCACGGCGAGTACCCCGCGTACCGAATCGGCAAGTCGCTCTCTTTGAGGATCTCGTCCGCGT
>JBOGWV010000197.1:0-24090 GCA_050693975.1 Actinomycetota bacterium | reverse complement strand
GATCGCCTCCTCGAGGGCGGAACGGCTCGCCGATAGGTCGCCGAGGAAATCCTCTATGTCGGACAGCGTCGCCTGCAGTTGGTCGTCGCGGGAGTTGAGGTCGTCGGTGATGGTGTTGACGTTGCCGAGCAGCGAGGTCAACTGGTCGTCTCGAGATGCAAGGGTGTCCGAGATCTCGGCGACGTTGCCGAGAAGGTTCTCGATCTCCTTGGTTCTGCCGCCGAGGGCCTGTGACAGAGACTCGGTCACGACGTTGATGTCGCGCGCGCTGGTCGACTGGATCAGCGGCCGCAATCCGTTGAAGAGCACGGTCAGGTCGAAGGCCGGCTTGGTGCGTTCGAACGGGATGGTGTCTCCCGCCTCCATCATCTCGCCCTGCGCCTGCGCGTTCGGTCCGGGAGCCAGGCCCGCAGTGGTGGTGGAGAGTTCGTCTTCCTGTAGGAGGTTGATCATTCGCTGGCCGATCAGGTTGCGGAACCTGATCTCGGCGCCCAGACCCGCCGGCAACTCCACGTCGCCATCGATTTGAATGGTGACGATGGCGAGGCCGTCGTCGATGGCGATCTCCGATACGCGCCCCACGGTTACCCCGGCGGCCTTCACCGCATCACCCTTGAGAAGGCCGGTGGCGTCGGTGAACTCGGCCTCGATCTCGTAGGGGCTGGAGAACAAGGCGAAGTTTCCGATCACCGAAGCCAGCCAGGTGGTGATCGCGATGGTGAACACGGTGAAGACGAAGAGTTTGACCGAAACCCAGCGAATCCCCCCCACTACGGTGTCTCGCCCAGGTCGGGGAAGGCCTCGAGTGCGGGCCTATACAGCACCTCGGCAAGATCGGATGGAACCTCTTGCTCGGACGCGCGCGCCAGCAGTTTGGCGAAGGCGTCGGCGTCGATCTCGGGAGCCCGTCGTTTGATAAGGCCCTCGCCGGGGTCACCAGGTTCGTTCGCGTTCGGCGGAGGAGCACCCGGGCCGTACAGGCCGCGGGAGTCGAGTCCCGGGCTCAGATAGATCTGCCAGCAGGTGAGGTCGCTGTCGTAGAGGCCCTCGCAGGGTTGTTCGAGCCCCGAGTTCCACACGGTCAGAAACGCCTCGAGCTGTACGACGAGGTCGATGAGGCTTTCGTTTCGATCGGCGACGATTTCGGCAACGGTCGCGCCGTTTCGTAGCAGGCGGCCGAGGTCAGATTCGGTGCGCTCTTGGAAGGACGCGAAGTCGTTGAGGAAACGCGGAACGGAGTCGAGCGAGGAAGTGAAGGCAGGGGCCGCGCCCACCAGCGCGCGGTTGGCCGAATCCAGAGACTCCATGAACGAAAGCAGGTCGGTGTCGTTGTCGTCGAGCCATTCCGAGAACTCGCGCAGCTGGCGGAGGCTCAGATCGAGCTCGTCCGAACGATCGTTGATGGCCCGCAACGCAATTAGTCCGTCGTCGATCGCATTGCGAGCGTCTTTCTCATTTCCGCCGAATCCTTCCGACAGAGACTCCAGGAGAAGAGCAAGGTCGTTGAGCGGAATGGCCGACAGAAGATCGCTTCCCAACTGGAGCTGCGTCTCGAGCTCGAGCGGAGCCTCGGTGCGGGACTCCGGGATGGTGTCGCCGGCCGAGAGCGTGGGTCCTGCGTCGGTCTCTCCGGGTATGAGCTCGATCCACTTTTCCCCGAACAGTGTCTTGGAGCCGATCTGAGCCCTCGTGCCGGCTGGCAGTCTCAGGCCCTCTTCGTTGAGGCTCATCTCGACCCGCACCGTGTCACCGGGGCCCAGCACTATCGAGTCGATCCGGCCTACGAGCACGCCACGCACCTTGACGTCGCCGCCTTCGGGAAGCTGCTGGCCCACCCCCTCCGAAGAGAACACCGCGTGGACGGGGGTGCCACCTTGAAAGCCGCCTTCGAGGAATAGCCAGGTGCCCCCGATGGCCGCGACGAACAGCGCGATTGCCACGAGTCCCAGCAGCGCGCGTCCGGCCCGCGTTTGTCCGGCGGTCCCGCCAAGCCGGCCCCGCGAGGGGCCGCGCACGGCGCGCGCTGCGGAGCTACTCATCTGATCTCCCGAGGTCGAAATGTAACAAATGGGCGCTCAAATCCTGACGGAAGAGGTCCGCTGAATCCATAGCGCGATAGGACTAGACGGCAATCAGACGACGGGGGCGTCCGTATTTTCCGGACGCCCCCGATCTGTGCGACTTAGCTCGGCGCTTAGTTGTCCTGGCCGATGATGACGAAGTTGCCCGTGCCCGAGGTGCAGTTGAAATCGAGCGGCGCGGTGGCCCGGATCCCATTGCCCAGAGCGATGCTCTCGTTGAGGTTGCCAGCCTCCGTCTGGAAGGTCAGCACCGGGTTAGCGGCGGGGGGCAGCGCAGCCGTCGAGACCTCGACGGTCGCGACCCCGGTGATGATGAGCCCGGTGATGATAGAGCCTCCCGCGGCGGTCGCCGTCGGCGGCAGGCCGGGGCCATTACAGTCCCCTGCTCCGAGGAATCCGTTTCCTCCGGCGAAGGTGCGAACGTCGAGCGCGCCGGAGCTTCCCTCGGCCCCGAACAGACCCTGATCCTCGATGGCCTGAGAGTTCACGACGCCGCCGCCGGTGTCCCGGAGCTTGGAGGTGACGGTGCCGCTGGCCTTTACGACGCTGCCCTTGACGGTCTTAACCTTCTGCGTGGCGGCCTCGACCGCCGGCGGAGCCAGAAGCGCAACTGCGAGTGCGAGACCGACGGCACCCGCGAGCGCCTTGCGCTTGTCCTTCTTGGCTACATCGGTATTCAAACCAAACCCCTCCCTATGGGATCCGAACGACAACCCTGCGTTACTGGAAGGTAGTCGCAGCGTTACGAACGGTCCAGGTATTTGAGGCAAATAAGCGCGGTGAAAGCCCCATTTGGGCGATTCGGGGGGGAAATTTTCTCCGACTGCTCAGTCAAGAAGGTCGCGCCGCCGCGTACGGGTGAGTTCGTCAGATCGCCGGCGTCGCCACCGGTCGACCTCGCCGTGATGTCCCGACAGCAGCACCTCGGGTACCGGGTGGCCCCTGAACTCCGGGGGCCTGGTGTATTGGGGGTACTCGAGAGTGCCGGCCGCGTGCGATTCCGAGGTGAGCGACGCGGCGTTGCCCATGACTCCAGGAACGAAGCGGGACACGGCCTCGATCACGACCATTGCGGCCAGCTCTCCTCCCGCGAGCACGTAGTCACCGATGGAGAGCTCCTCATCGGCGAGAAACTCGGCGACCCGCTCGTCGACGCCTTCGTACCGTCCGCAGATCAGGATGAGGTGATCGAGCTCGGCCAGACGGCCCACCCCCCGGTGGGTCAGGAGGCCCCCCCGCGGAGACAGCAGCACGACGTGGCTGCCCTCTCGCCGCAGCGAATCGACGGCCTCGAAGATGGGTTCGGGCCTCATGACCATGCCCGCTCCGCCGCCGTAGGGCTCGTCGTCCACGCTGTGGTGTTTTCCCAGACCGTGGGGTCGCAGGTCGTGCAGGCTCACATCGAGCTTCCCCGATTCGATGCCGCGCCCCAGCAGGCTGGTGGCGAGGACGCTGGTGAACATCTGTGGGAAGAGCGTGATCACGTCGATCCGCACGGTTAACGGCCCCCACCCATACACATGCGGTTACTCCAGAAGGCCGGGCGGTGGGTCGATGACGACGCGCTGCGCCTCGACATCGACCTCCACGATGATCGCGGTGACCAGAGGCACGAGCCACGATCGTCCCGCGGCCGCAACCGACATCAGGTCTTGAGCGGCGCCCGAGACGATGCCGGAGACCTCGCCGACCTCGGTGCCATCGCGCCTGACGACCGCACAACCGATGAGGTCGTTCTGCCAGTACTGCCCGTCGGAGAGCTCCCGCCGCTGCTCGGAGGTGACGTACACGGGCCCGCTAAGCCGTTCAGCGTCGGTGCGCGAGGAGACCCCCTCGAACTTCACCAGGAGACGACTGCCCTTGTGAGACCGTGAGCTCTCGACTATCAGGTCAGATCCGTCGGAGCGCTGAAGCCGCGAGCCGGGATCCCAGCGAGAAGGGTCATCCGAGATGGGGACCATGTAAACGTGGCCCTCGAGTCCGTGCGGTTTGCCGATCTCACCTGCGAGCAGCAGGCTTGAGGCACCGGGCCCGGAGCCAACGTCGCCCTCGGTCAGTCGACGACCTCGACCATGATGGACTGATCACCGCGCTGACCGGCGGCCCTGGCCAGCGTTCGAAGCGACCTGATGATGCGGCCCTGCTTGCCGATGATCTTGCCCATGTCGTCGGGATGCACCGATACCTCGAGCACTATCGAGTGGCCCTCGCCCTCGACCTCGGTAATCTCGACGTCGTCGGGATTGTCGACGAGCCACGGGGTGACGTACTCGAGGAACTGGGCGGTCATCTACTCGGTCTTTTCTTCGGCCTCATCGGCCTCGGGGGAGGCGGCGGTCTGATCGGTGGCCTCGGGCGTTTCCGCGACCTCCTCGGGCTCCGGCACTTCCTCCGCCTTCGTCACCGACGCCGCGGCGGTGGCCTTCTTCCGGGCCTCCTCCTGCGTGGGCGGCGCGGGAGGAGCCTCTCCCGTGAATTCGGCCCACGCGCCCGAGATCCGCAGCAGGTTCTTGACGGTGTTGGACGGCTGCGCCCCCTTGCTGAGCCAGTAGACGGCACGCTCGGACTTGATGACGATCTCCGAGGGTTCCTGGCGTGGGTGATAGTGACCGATGGCCTCGATTATCCGGCCGTCGCGCGGGCTCCGCGAGTCAGCCACGACCACTCGGTACGACGGCTGCTTCGCCTTGCCGACGCGCATCAACCTGATCTTGACCATGCTTCTCCTTACATCATGAGCTGAAAGGGATATGGCCTCCAGCCGAGGGAGGACATTGATTCATTTACAGCGGGCTTATGAGCGTACCAGCAAGCACATCAGCGCCGGTGCGGGCTCCCCTGCCACCCTCTGCGACCAGACTAGCCGACCACCTGCGACCGACCCAAAGACAGAGATAGTCCCGGTCATTCGGCATGTCGAGCTCTCGCCGATCTCAATCGAGCCAGATCATCACAGGCAGGCGTCACAGCAAAGTCTCGACTCCCGTCACCTCGTCGACGTCATCGACCTTCGCCTCGTCTCTGGCCGGACCACCCTTTACGACGTCCCTCACGCCATCGTTGGCGATCAAGGTGTCGCGGCCCCCGGCTCCGATCAACACGTCCTTCCTGGTGTGTCCGACGAGGAGGTCGTTGCCGCCCTGGCCGCGGAGCTTGTCCGACCCTCGCTCGCCGCGCAGCCGGTCGGAGCCCGCTCCCCCTTCTATCAGGTCGTCGCCCGGCCCCCCGAACACCCTCAGGTCGGCATCATCGCCGGCTCCGATCTCGTCGTGTCCACCCTCGCCGAAGATCGCGTCGGATCCGTCGGCGGCGAAGATCAAGTCTCTGCCCTGACCGCCGGTGATGGTGTCATCGCCCGAGCCGCCGTCGATCAGGTTGGTGCCCGAGGAGTCGGCCGCTTCGGTGATCTCGTCGCCGCCTTCGCCACCGTCGAGGATGTCGTTACCGCAAACCGAGCAGGAGAGCTGGCCCGGCGAGCCGTCGCCCGCGATGAAATCGGCGCCCGGACCACCCCTGATGAGGTCGTTGTCGTCTCCACCGAACAGCCCGAAGTCGAGACTCTGCGGATCTCCGTCCGCGCCGGCGCCCCCTTCGATCAGATCGGTACCGGCTCCGCCCTCGATGAGATCGCGCTCGTTGCCTCCCTGGAGGATGTCGGCTCCTTCACCGCCCATGAGGTGGTCGTCGCCGTCGCCCCCCAAGACGATGTCGTTGCCCCCCGCGCCTTCCAGTTCGTCGGCGTCGCCCAGCCCACAGACGACGTCGTCCTGAGCAGTGCCCGTGAGTTCGTCGGGCCCATCGGTCCCAATGATCGTGCAGGGCAGGAACTCGATAGCGATGTCCCAGGTGACCTCCGCCGACTCAGCGCCGGCCGAGCTCCTCTCCGCAACCGTGTCGAAGTCGAACGTAAAGGCGTAGCTGCCAGGCTCGAGCACGCCGGTGTCTTCGAGCACCACGTCGTCGGAGCCTCCGCTGCAGCTGTTGAGGCTCTGGAACAGCGAGAACCCTGGGTCGATCGAGAAGCGAATGAACGAGCAGGCGTCCTCAGCGTCGTCCGAGATCACCGCCATGGCACCGGTCACCTTGACGCCGACCGGCTCGCCGACGACCTCGAAGCCGACCTCCATCAGAGCGTCGGTCGAGGCGGCGAGATTGACCACCGTCGATCCCTGGCCCACGGAGGACCGGGTCGTTCCCTGCGAGCTGATGCCGGTCAGATCGGTGCTCTGCCCCAGCAGGGTGGTGTCCTGGTTCAGATCGGCGGCGGCGGACCCGCCGGTGTTGCTGTTGTTCTCGTCGACCGACAGGTCCTGGTTGAAGGTGAGCCAGCCGCTGTCGGAGGCAGTCTCGAGGTCGAACTCGTCCTCGCCATCATCCGCAAACACCTCGAGCTCCGCCTGGGAGGAGAGAAAGTTGACGGTCCCGGCAGCTTGAGCGGCGACCGGACCGCCCGCGCTGAGCACGCCCCCTAGGAGGCTCAACACCATCGCCACAACAACCTTGCGGCCCAGTTTCATCGGCTCACCCTCCCCGGGGACAGCCGCCGAGTGTCTAAGGGTGGTCGGCCCGCAATCACTCCCGCATCGGTTGATCCCCGTATCTTCGATACGCACTCCTCGCTCGCGCCGCTCGATTAGTCGAAGAGCTGCGTAGGCTCGAGGTTCCGAACGATCGCGCTCGGTGTGGTCGTTGGAGGGTCTCGGCGAGGTCTACATGCCCAGGCCGGGGGGAAGGTTCATACCCCGCGGGAGCTTCATCTTCCCCTTGCCGCCGGACATCATCTTCATCATCTTGCGAACCTGATCGAACTGCTTGACCAGCTTGTTGACCTCTTGGATCGACGTACCGGAGCCCACTGCGATCCGCTTGCGCCTGGTGCCATTGAGAACCTGCGGATTGTTGCGCTCCTCGGTCGTCATCGAGCGGATGATCGCCTCGATCTTGGGCATCTGGTTGTCGATTTGGTCGTCGGCTACGGGGAGCTTCGACATGCCTGGCATCATCCCGAGTACCTGGCTCATCGGGCCCATCTTTTTGAGCGCTTGCATCTGGTCGAGGAAGTCACCGAAGGTGAACTCCGCCCTGCGGAGCTTCTCCTCCATCTTCTTTGCCTCGGTCTCGTCGAACGCCGACTCGGCCTTCTCGATCAGCGTGAGGACGTCACCCATGCCGAGGATGCGACTCGCCATGCGGTCGGGGTGAAACGGCTCGAGGTCGCCGAGCTTCTCGCCAACTCCGGCGAACTTGATGGGCCGCCCGGTGACAAAGGCCATCGACAACGCCGCACCACCGCGCGCGTCGCCGTCGAGCTTGGTGAGCACGACGCCGGTGACCTCGACCTCTTCCAGAAACAACTCGGCTACGTTCACCGCGTCCTGGCCCGTCATGGCGTCGCAGACCAACAGGATCTCGGTGGGATCGACGGCATCGGACACCGAACCGAGTTCCTTCATGAGCTCGGGGTCGACGTGCATGCGGCCGGCCGTGTCGACGATGAGATCGCTGAAGCCTTCATCGCGTGCATAGGCGAGCGCGCGTTCCGCGACCCCCGGAGCGTCGTGATCGGGAGTATCCGGCTCGGCGTGAACGGAGACGCCGACCTGTTCTCCGAGCAACTGGAGCTGCCGGATCGCCGCGGGACGGCGAAGGTCGCACGCGGCCAACAGCGGCTTGCGGCCCTGGCTCTTGAGCAGCCTGGCGAGCTTGCCGGCCGCGGTCGTCTTTCCGGAACCCTGGAGGCCGGCCATGAGTATCACGCGCGGCGGATGGGAGGTGACCTCGAGTCCCACGTTGGCCTCGCCCAGGATGTCGATCAGAGCCTGGTTGACGATCTTGATGACCTGTTGAGCCGGGGTGAGGCTCTTGTGGATCTCGGCGCCCTCGGCGCGCTCCCGCACGTCCTTTATGAACGCCTTCACGACCTTCAGCGAGACGTCGGCCTCGAGCAGCGCGAGCCTGATCTCGCGCAGTACCTCGTCGATCTGCTTCTCGGAGAGGCGGCCGCGCGACTTCAGGCGGGTGAAGATGTCGTCGAGGCGGTTGGAGAGTGAGTCGAACATAGCTGCCTAGAGTACGACCAGCGAGATCCCTATGACGATCATGGCGACCCCGACCGTGGTGCCGATCGCCTGGATCCGGCGCAGGCGTTCAACGGATTCGGTCATGGCCCGTTCGACGACGGAAACGCCCCCGAGCCATATGCCCAGTCCCACCAGCAGGGCGCCGGCGAAATGGGTCGGCACAAGCAGCCGGTACGCGAGGTAGCCGAGCGCAACGCAGCCCAACCGCAGCGGAAGCCGGTACTTCTCGTCGATGCGCACGCGCCGGGTTACGAGAGGATCGCGTCGACGTAGGCCTTGGGGTCGAACGGTTCGAGGTCGTCGATCCCCTCGCCCACGCCGATCAGCTTGATCGGGATGTCAAGCGTGTCCTCGATCGTCAGGGCGATCCCACCCTTAGCGGTGCCGTCGAGCTTGGTGAGCACCACGCCGGTAACCCCCGCCGCGGCGGCGAACTCGCGGGCTTGGTTCAGCCCGTTCTGCCCGGCCGTGGCGTCGATCACCAGCAGGGACTCGTGCACGGTGCCCTCTTTCTCGATCACCCTTCGCACCTTGGAGAGCTCGTCCATGAGGGGGACCTTGGTGTGGAGCCGGCCGGCGGTGTCGACGATCAAGACGTCGAGCTCCCTGGCCTTGGCGAAGCGATAGGCGTCGAAGGCGACCGCGCCAGGGTCGGCGCCCGGCTGGTGCTTGACGAGGTGTGCTCCCGAACGATCGCCCCACGCGCCGAGCTGCTCGTCGGCGGCGGCACGGAACGTATCGGCCGCCGCCAGCGCGACCTTCCTCCCCTCGTGGCTGAGGGTGCCGGCCAACTTGCCGATGGTCGTCGTCTTTCCTGTGCCGTTTACACCGACGACCAGCCAGACGGTCGGCCCCTCTCCATCGCCGTCGCTCGCCAGTGCAAGCGCGCGCGATTTCGTGGTGTCGAACAGGGCGATGAGCTCTTGGTTCAGGACGGCCATGACCTCATCCGGATCCTTGATCTTGCGTTCTCTTACCGTCTCTCTTAGGTCCTCGACGATCTTGGTGGCGGTTGCGACCCCGATGTCGGCCTGAATCAGCGCCGCCTCAACGTCGTCCCAGGTGTCCTCGTCGGGCGTCTGCCCGAGCGCGTCCGCCAGACGGCCCGTGATGAACTTGCGGCTCTTGGCCAGCCGCTCTCTCAGCGAGGGCTTGACGGCGGGCTCGTGTGGCGCCTCGACCTCCTCCACCACTTCCGGCGCCTCCACGGCCGGAGCCGGCGGACTCACGAGCCGTTCGTCTTCCCGTTCGAGGACGTCGGCGTCCCGGCCGGGCTTGCGGCGTGCGACGAACGCGACCACGCCGACCAGCACGACGAGGCCCAACACCATCAACAGTTCTGGAACGATTCCCTCAGGCATGCTCAGAACCTAAACGACACCCGCGGCCCCCGGATTCAAGAACGGTCGGAGAGCTAGGTCCTGACCGCCTCGCGGACCAGCGAGTCGACGTCCTTCATGCGCTTGGCCACGACGCTGGAGACGCCCTCCTTCATGGTCACGCCGTACAGGACATCGGCGGCTTCCATCGTGCGCTTCTGGTGGGTCACGATGAGGATCTGTGCGTTGGTCTCCAGCTCGTGAACCAGCGCGATGAAACGAGCGAGGTTGACGTCGTCGAGAGCCGCCTCGACCTCGTCCAGCAGATAGAAGGGCGAGGGCCGGGATCTAAAGATCGCAAACAGAAACGCCAGCGCGACCAGCGATCGTTCGCCACCGGACAACAGCGACAGCTTGCGGACGTTCTTGCCGGGGGGCCGCGCCTCGACCTCGATGCCCGAGTTCAACAAATCGTCGGGGTCCGTCAGCGTGAGCTTGCCGTTGCCACCAGGGAAGAGCCGATCGAAGACGATCTCGAACTCTCTAGCGACATCTGAGAACGCGGTTCCGAAAACCTCGACGATGGTCGCGTCGACGTCGCGCACGATCTTCATGAGATCGCGCTTCGAGTTCTCGAGATCCTGCATCTGTTCGACCAGGAAGGTCTCGCGCTCGGACGCCTCCTCGTACTCCTCGGCGGCATTTGGATTCACCGCTCCCAGGCGCTTGAGATCGCGCTCCAGCGCCTCGACGCGCGTGCGGCTCTCCTCCTCGGTGTCGGAGTCGAGTCCCTCGAGCGACTTGAGATTGTCGACCGTGAGACCCCATTCGTCGAGAGCTCTTTCGCCCAGCGCCTCGATCCGCGTGCGCGTCTCCGCCCGTCGCACCTGCGCTTGGTTCTTTCGTTGCGCCGCATCGGCGAGCGTGCCCTCGAGCTCGCGCTCACGACGGCGCAGCGACCCGAGCCGCTCGTCCGCCGCATGGGCCTTCTGGCGAGCGTCCGAGGCGCGTGCCTCGGCTTCGTCCGCCCAACTCGCGGCCTGCCGGGCGCTCATCGTCGCGGTCTCGGACACCGTCCTCGCGCGGTCGCGCGCCTCGGTCAGCGACGCTCGCAGATCCGCCAGTCCCGCGAGCGCCGTCTGGGCATCGGCGATGCCCGCCTCGGCCTCCTCCAAGCGGAGCTTGGCGGAGAGCATGCGCTCGGAGGCGCTGCGGGCCTCCAACGTTGCTTCACTCGCGGCCCCGGTTGCGGCCTCGGCCTTGCTGCGTGCGGCTGCAAGAACCCGGTCGGCGTTCTCGCGCTGGTCACGCGCCTCCTCGGCAGCCTGGCGCCGGGCGGGAAGCGACGCGCGCTCCTCGATCGACGCTCTCTCGGCCTGCGCGAGCGCGTCCTGCACTCGGGCCAGCTCTTCGTTGAGCGCGGCGAGCTCGATCTCGCGGGTCTCGCGCTTACGGCGTTTGCCCGCGAGCCGCTCGGCCGCGCCGGACATGTGCGCGTCCAGCCTTCTTAGTTCCTCGTCGTGACCAGAAACGACGAGCCAGGTCTCCTCGACCGCACCCTCTGCCTCGGCCACGATCCGGCCCGCTTCGTCCTCGCCGGCCGAAGCCACGCGCGCCAGCTCGGCCGCACGTGTCAGCAGGGGTTGGAGCCGGGCGGAGGCTTCGCCGATATCGGAGAGGACCTCGGCGACCTCCTCGAGCGCCTGGAGCCGGGCCTGTGCGGCCGCCTGCTCGGCGTGACTGGAGTTCAGTTTGTCCTTGAGCGAGTCGGCCCGAGCACGCCGGGACTCGAGCTCCATCTCGGCTCCGGCCGCCAGCTCGGTGACGCGATCCAGCTCGGACTCGAAGTCGGCGACCTCTTTCTCGGCCGCCCCAAGATCGTGTTCGTCCGCCTTCAGCTCCCGCTCGCGCACCTCGCGTCGCTCGGTCGCGGCGTGCACCCGTGCTTCGAGTGAGCCCAGCGTTTGACGGCTCGCCGACTCGCTGCCCTCCGCGCGCACCAGGTCTTGGGCCGCGGCGGTCTCCGCACCGCGCGCCCGCGCCAAGGCGCGCTCGACGTCGTCCTGTTCCGCCGCGGCGGCCTCAGCCCTCTTGCGCGTCTCGGTGGCACGTTCGGTGGCAGCCGCCGATGTCCTCTCGAGCCCCTTCGTTTCCCGGCCCCATCGCTCGCGCTCGGCCTCGAGCAACCGGATGCGTTCCCGGTAACCCTCTTCGGTCTCGGCCGCAAGCCGCGCGGTGATCCGCTGAGCGCGTTCGTCGGCGAGTCTTCCCAGGCTCTCTAGCCGGTCGGCGGCCCGCCCGATTCGGTTGGCGGTGCGTTGCTGTTCCTCGACCGCGGCGGCGATGGCGTCGCGGTCGTCGCTGGCGCTTTCGAGCAGGGCGCGCACGTTGGCGAGCTCGTCGGTGAGGAGCTGGGTCTTGCGCTCCTCGGCCTCAACGTCGAGATCTACCTCTTCGAGAGCGAGTCGGTGGATCTCGGTCGCGGCGAGGCGCTGACGCAGATCGCGCTGCTCGGCCATGAGCTCCGAATAGCGCGCCGCCGCGTTCGCCTGGCGCTTCAGCGGCCGGAGGCCGCGCCGGAGCTCGGTGAGTACGTCGTTGAGCCGCATGACGTTGTCGTCGACTCGCTCGAGCTTGCGCAGAGCCCGATCCTTCCGGCGCCGGTACTTTCCGATTTGGGCCGCCTCTTCGATGAAGGTGCGCCGGTCCTCGGGGCGCGCCTGCAATACGGCGTCGAGATTGCCCTGGCCCACGACGGTATGGATGCTGCGTCCCACCCCGGTGTCGCTGAGCAACTCCAGCACGTCGAGCAGACGACAAGCAGCACCGTTGATCCGGTACTCGGACCCACCGGTGCGATCGGCCACGCGGCTGATCGTCACCTCGGCGAGGTCCAGGGGCAGGATCCTCGAGGTGTTGTCCAGGGTCAGCTCGATCTCGGCCAGGCCGAGGCGGGACTTGGACTCCGAGCCGGCGAAGATGACGTCCTCCATCGAGCCCGAACGCAGAGTTGATGGAGCCTGGGCGCCGAGCACCCACGAAAGCGCGTCCGAGATATTCGACTTGCCTGAGCCGTTGGGGCCGACGATCACGTTGACCCCTGGCTCGAACTCCATCGCGGTGGAAGCCGCAAATGACTTGAAGCCTGCCAGTTTCAGTCGCTTTACGTACATCCGGACCACGGTAGCAGCGCTCGGGTCGGGCGCGACGGATATTCGGTTTTCGCCCCCGCATAGAAGCTTGCCCTGAGTGGATGGACTTGAGCATCTCGTCCGAAACCTGCGCTCGGGGCGACAACGCTCCTCCAAGGCGAGGTCTCATAGCTCGACTGGAACTACAGAGAAGTCGTTCCGGCGGCGCCCTTGACTCGGGATGATCGATGGGCGTAACAGTTGGTTCAGCATCGTGCTCGGATGGACTGCTTCCATCGGAGCCGGGGGATCGATGTCGGGCATCGCACCGGGGGGCGAAATGGCTGCTGGGCGGAAACCACTGTCTCTGTTCCTGGTTGTGCTACTGGTCGCGGGTCTCAACATCAGCGCGCTCGCCCAGCCCTACCACTACACCGCCAAGCGGCTCGACACCGGGTCCCAAACGATCGACATGGGGGCGCGCCGCTTCGGCCCGGACTTCGCCCGCTTCATCCAGTACGACCGCTTCATGGGCGCGCTCGACGATCTCTCCTTGGGCTCGGACCCGCTCACCGGCAACCGCTACAGCCTCGCCGGCGGCAACCCAGTGAGCTTCATCGAGTCAGACGGCCATCGCGTGGTGGCCGACGGAACCGCCGGCGCCTCCCGCTACTCGACCCTCACCGGAGGCAGAACCGAGGGTGAGTGGGCGCCATCGGTCCAGGAGGGGGCCGCCGGCGAGGTCTACGGGCGGCCCATCGACAATCCCAAGAGCTCCCTGTGCCCCTCGTGCGGGCACACCGGTACCTCGGTCCTGGACGGCCCCGACATGGTGCCGCTCGACGAACGCAGCGGCTGGGAGAAGTTTTCAGACGACGTCGGGGCACTGGCTTGGACGGTGGGGAACATCTGCGAGGAGTTCAGCGTCTGCGGTCTCGATGACGCCCTGGCGGAGGGCGATCTCGCCGGTGCGGCACTATCGGTGGCCGGCATCATTCCTTATGGAGGCCTCCTCAAGGCGCTGCGAGGGGTGAGGGCCGCAGACGAAGTCGTAGCCGTCACCAAGGGGGTTGGTGCCACAAGGGGCACTATGCAGGCGTTGCCTCGAGGTGGAGCCACTCTTACTCAAAAGGGCGTCGAACACATCGCACTGAGGCACTGGGCAACGAGCGGAGCTCAGAACGCGAGCAAGTTCGCGTCAAACGTCGGATTGCGTGACCTTCCCTCGATGATCGACACGACAGTTCGCCAGGGCGCCTTCCGGTCCAACACGTTGGGGAGGCCGGGTCACATCTATGAGTTCGACTTCGGGACCAAGATCGGCACCAACCTGTCAGGGGATCCGACCTCGTGGCTTCGCGTCGTGGTCGATCCCGACGGCTTCGTGACAACCGCGTTCCCGTTCTGAGGTGTGAAATGACGATCACGCTCAACTACAGCCTCTCGCCCTCGTGGAACAAAGAGATGGCCACAGCCGACCTGGCGTCAGTCGACGCATCCGATCTCCACTACAAGCTCTTTCTTGGGGATGTTGAGTTCCGCGTCGGCGCCGCAGACTTCAGCGCACGCTGGGGATGGGTGCCAGTGCTCGATTTCGCCGCCGCTCTGCGCTTGATTGTCCGGTCGCTGCCCGACACGCAGGAGGAGACCTTCGAGTTCACCGAGTCTGATGCGGCCCTGCGCTTCGTCTACCGAGACGGCAATGTGTCGGTGACGTCCAACTACGCGCAGGGGCGCATCGGCACGGACGTGCCCTTCGGTGAGTTTCGCGATGCGGCCGAGGCGTTCTTCGACAAGGTCGTCGAGGATCTCTACAACGCCCACCCGGAGCTGAAGGGCAATCCGGAGATGGAGGCGTTGAAGGCGTCCTAAGCCGGCGTCGCCCAGCGACGGGCCTCGTGCTTGAGCAGGATGCCCTCGATGACGTTTCTGATGATGTCCTTCTCGTCGTCGTCGAGCCGCGTAGTCGCCTCGAACTGCAGCCGCAGGCGGTCGTCTAAGACCCGCTCGTCCTCGTCAAAGACCAGCGAGTCGGTCGACACCGAGAGCGCCACGGTGAGGTTCTTCAAGACGTCCAAGGTTGGCTGGGAAGTCCCGCCCTCATAGCGGCGCAGCTGGGAGACGTGCAGGCCGATGCGGTCTGCGAGGGCCTGCTGGGTGGGCCCTCTTTCTTTTCTAATCGCGGCTAGTCGCTCCGAGAAGGCCATATCTGCAATCAAGCTAAGGGCCTCCCTCGGAACTCTTGCGGTGAGCGTAGAGAATACGCTAGCAAACAATGAGGATATTCATGTTGACGAGTTTGCCCGAGAGACCCTGATGGCCCGCATCCCAGAGCCCGAGATCGCCCGTTTGAAGGCCGAGGTCTCGCTCGAGCGCCTCGCCCAGGCCAAGGGCGTCGAGCTCCGTCGCCACGGCGCCGAGCTGATCGGGCTCTGCCCCTTCCACGACGACGGCAACCCGTCGCTCGTGATCAACCCGCAAAAGAACCTGTGGCACTGCCTCGGTGCCTGTCGCGCCGGCGGCTCGGTGATCGACTGGGTCATGAAATCCGAGGGCGTCTCGTTCCGTCACGCGGTCGAGCTGCTGCGATCCGAGCGCCGCTGACACCGGGTCGCGCTCCACGCGTCGGGACTGTGCGAAAGCTCCCGACCCCGCTCGAGAAAGACGCCGAGGACCGCGATCCAACCAACCTCCCGATGAATCCATGAGTGAGATGGACGACTTTGTCGGGCGCGTGAGAGGTCTGGTCATTTCGTTACATGGAATTCTGACGTCTGAAGAGTGCTCTCAGGTCGAGCATTTGATCGATCATGGGGAGCCCGGGGAGGGGCTGCGAACCCTGGCCTGGATAATCGTCGAGCAAGACAAGAGGGTCCCTCGCGAGGCGATCGAAACATTACTCAACCTCTCGGCTGGCCTCGTGGCTCCTGAGGACATGCCCGCGGAGCTTGAAGCTCACGCGACGAATTAACCATGAGTGTGGGGGGTCGGGTCGCCGCGATGACGGAGTTTTCAGGCGAGACTTACTGTTACGACGCATCCGGCTCTAATGGGACTTGTCCTGGTCGCGACATTAATTATTACGCAAGCCTTGTCGACCTTCACCTACGACCAGCCGATCACGCGCGCGTTGGACGTGTCGGTGGCCCAAGACGCGTCTGAGATTGGAAATGCCACAAGGGGCGTTCGTGCGATCGGACCGGCCGGAAATCCCGGGGCGTTCCCACGTTTGGCGTCCTCGTCTAGTCAACTGCAGAGCAAGTCCAACCACGCAGCCGACTCTGGCATCAGCGGGTCGTACAGCTCGGCCAACGCTCTACTGTTCGGCAAGGCTCTCCAAAGTCATCTCGATGACGCGCTGCGATTCCCCGGCACCTACAGGGGCGAATCCGTAATCCACAACCTGAATCCGACAACAGGGCTGAACGTGATTCAGCCACCCGCTGGCGAGTTCATCACCGGCTGGCGACTTAGTCCGCAGCAGCTCGTGAATCTTCTCGAAAGAGGTTCCTTGTGATTCCCGAACTAGCCCCTTATTGGGCGCTGATGGAAGCATTCGTGCAGGACCGCCTGCGCCCATCGGAATTTGAATCCCTCTACCTGAGACTGTTCAAGAACGACCCGACGATGTGGCCACAGGAGGTCTTCGACATCCTCAACGGGCTCTTTACTGATGTGGATGCGTACACACCCGACCCCTCGCTGCGTGGGCCGAATGACCTCGATCAGGACCAATTGAGAGATCGAACCCGGGAGGCGATGGAGAAACTGCAGGAGGCGATCCAGGACGCGTAATTCAGTCGCCGGCCGAGCCGACCTTGACCGCGAGCTCGTCCTGGGACCAGCCCTTTTCCCTGCTTAGTTGCTTTTGGCCCGGATACTCGACCGGCCCCTCCAGACCGGGGATATTGCATAGTTCCAGGTAACTGAGCCCGCCTAGGTATGTCTATCACTAACGGGTCGGTGCGCCCACTTACGATTTGGACCGAACCCGCGGGATATCACTGCGACGCTTCTTTGCGCCAGAGCGCCCATCTGGCGGGAGCTCCCGCGCTCAGAACGCGGGCTACTTCATCTTGAAGCTTTTTTCGTTCTTGGGTGGCTCGCGGTCGACCTGGACGCCGGATACGTGGGCGCCGCGAGGCCCCGCTCGGCACAGCCCGACCACCCTGTAGACCTCATCGCGCGGGCCCTCGAGCACGGCCTCGATCCGGCCGTCGGAGAGCTCCTTCACCCATCCGACCACCCCCTGCTCGACTGCCTTGTCGTGGATGGCCTCTTTGAAGCCGGTGCCCTCGATGTCCCCGTGTACGAAAACGTGGACCCGGGTCCTATCTTCCAACCTGAATCCTCCTCATCTCATGTGCTCCGTTCCGTCCCGCGACCGAGGAGTCGACCGCTCGAGTGGCTCATGACTGGCATTGAGGGCAGAAGTAGGTGTCGGCGCCGTTGAAGGACACCCGTTGGATGGGGGTGCGGCAGCGGCGGCAGAACTCGCCCTCTCGCTCGTAGACCTTGAGCTCGATCTGATAGGCGCCCGGCTGCCCCGTGAGGTCGGTGAACTCGAACTCCCCGTAGCTGGTGCCCCTCGCCTTGACCGACTCCTGCAGCGTCTCCATCAGCGAGCGGTACAGCCGGCGAACGTCCTGAGACGAGAGCCGATCGGAGGGCCGGTCGTAGCGCAGGCCCGAGGTAAACAGAATCTCGTCGCTGTAGAGGTCGCCGAGGCCCACGATGAAACGCTCGTCGGCGAGCAGCTCCTTCATGGGGCGGGCCTTCTGTTCGAGGATCGCCGAGAAGTGCTGCCACGCGAGTGGACTCTCGAGGGGGTCGATCTCGAATCCATGCAACTCGTCATCGATGGCCTTGAGCTCGTCGGTCGGAGTCACGAACACCTCGCTGGCGGCATCCGGATCGATGATGCGCAATTGCCCGCCGATCGTGAAGCTCATGACGAGATGCGTGTGAGCCGCGACCTCGCCCGAGGCGCTCACCTTGATCATCTGACCGCGCGGTCCCAGTCGCACCACCATCGTGTGTCCGGTGTCCAGCTCCATCAACAGGTGCCGGCCCGAGCGCGCCGCTCCCTCGACCTTGGCGCCCACGAGCAGGTCCTGGAACTCCTTGCGTCTTCCGTGTCTAGGGATCAGCTTCATGGAGGTCGAGCCGGGGCGCACCTCGACGTCCTTGAAGCGACGGCTGACGACCTCTTTCTCGAGGTCGCGATGAAGCACTTCGATCTCAGGAAGCGCGGGCACCGGGCCTCGCCTCCCGCTCTAGACGATCGAGCGCCTCCTTGGCCGCGACCTGCTCGGCCGCCTTCTTGCTGGTCCCGGACCCCACCCCGTAAAGCTCCTCGTCGATGTAGACGTCTGCGTCGAACCTCTTGTCGTGGTCCGGACCCGACGATGCGACCCGGTAGCTGGGCCGGAGGCCCCGTTCCCGCACGACGAACTCCTGTAACGCGGTCTTGGGATCGTGATTGCCTCCACCGGCGGCCGAATCGTCCAGCAGCGAGTTGAACACCGGCACGAGAATCTCGGTGAGCGCGGTCAGACCCCGGTCGAGGTAGACCGCTCCTATAAGGGCCTCGAAGGTGTTCTCGAGCAGTGAGGTCTTGTCCCGCCCCCCGGACGCCTCCTCTCCCTTGCCGAGCCTGAGGTGTGCTCCGAGGCCCATGTCGCGTGCGAGCTGGGCCAGGGCCTTCCCCTCGACCACTGACTTTCGCAGCCTCGTGAGCTCGCCCTCGGGCAGCTCTGGCCGAGTCCGAAAGATCATGTCCGTGACGATGAAACCGAGGACCGCGTCGCCGAGGAACTCGAGCCGCTCGTTGTGGGGGAGCGGCTCCTCGTGCTCGAAGGCGAACGACCTGTGAGTGAGCGCGAGCTCGTAGATCGAACCCTCGGGAGCCGGGAGTCCAAGTGCCGTCAGCAGCGACGCGGGGTCAGTCGGTTTCGACAACCTGGCGACCGGCGTAGTAACCGCAGTTCGCGCAGACGCGGTGAGGTTGCTTGGGCTCACGGCACTGCGGGCAGCGGGACAGCGTCGGCGCCTTCACGCGCCAGTGCGCCCGCCTCATGCGCATCTTGGAGCGCGTCTTCCTTCTCTTTGGAACTGCCATTGCTCCTCCTACCTCCTAGTTCGTGTTTATGGCCTCCGGCCAAGCGAGGAATCGGGATTCATTCGAGCCGCTCGCGCAGGTCGGACAGCGCCGCCCAGCGAGGGTCGGGAGCGTCGTCCCTGCAATCGCACGCGCCTTCGTTGAGGTCGGTGCCACAGTTCGCGCAGAGTCCGGCGCAATCCTCGCGGCACAAAGGGTTCAAGGGCAGAGCCAGGGTGACCGCGTCCCTGACCATCGGTTCGAGGTCGATCTCGGTGTCCTCTACGTGGTACACGTCGGAGTCGTCGGAGGCATCGTGACCTGGTCCGGCGAACAGCTCGCAGACCCGTAGGGTCACGTCTGAATTGAACTCCGTGAGACAGCGAGCACACTCGAGCACGGTCGTGCCCTCGATCCTGCCGGTCACCAAAACGCCCTCGATGACGCTCTCGACCCGGAGCTCGCCGCGGATGCCACCGTCGTCGAGACGCGCCAGGGCCATGCCCACACCCGGCAGGCGCCGGTGAAGGCTGACGTCGCGGTATTCGCCCGGTCGGCCGAGAATCTCGGCGACCGAAAGCCTGAGGTCTTGCACGCGCGAGTCCCCTATCGCTTGAATCTCGCTGAATCACCGCTTGAAATCGGTGGCCGCGCGCCCCGATTAGCGCGCCGGAGGGGATAATACCATCCGAGGCGGTCCCACTCCGTAAAAGTCCTGGTAGATGGCCTAAAACGGCCTCGGACCTGGGCGAGGGAACGCCGCTAGACGGCCGGTTCCTGCAGCTCCGCGGCGTCGAAGGGACCGCTGGCGGCGGTGGGGGGCGGCTCGCCGGCATCGATCGTGGGCATCTGGACCGACGAGTGCTTCTCGCCCTGAAGTTGGGCCCGCCCGCGCTCGACGGTGGCGATCGTCTTGTTGAGCAGGATCTCGAACCCGGCGAGCTTTTGGTCGATGTAGTCCTCGGCCTCGAGCCGCATCTTCGCAGAGCGCTCCTTGGCGTCGTCGGTGATGCGCTCGGCCTCACGCTCGGCGGCGTGCACGATCTCGGTCCGCGACAGGAGGCGGTCACGTTGCTCGCGGGCCTCCGCAATGATCCGCTCGGCCTCCTTGCGGGCGCGCCCCAGCAACTCGTCGCGGTCGCGGCTCATCCAGCGAGCCTGACGGATCTCCTCGGGCACCTCTTGTTTGAGCTGCGCGAGGAGCTCGAGGAACTCCTCACGATTGATGACTGCACTGGACGAGAGCGGTACCGCTTTCGCCTCTTCGATGAGGACTTGCAGCTCCTCGATACGTTCGATGAGGTCCATTTGCTGCGGCTTCCTTTTGGGCTGAGGGACAAGCGATCAGTGTCCGCGAAATCGCGGGCTTCTTATTGTGCCACGATGCCCGTCGAGATTCGCATCAAACCGGCGCCCAAGGGGGCAAGAGGCGGGCCTCAGCCCCCCGCGAAGTGTTCTTTCAGGGCTTTTGCCACGTTCGCCGGAACCAGTCCATCGACCCCACCCCCGTACTTGGCCACCTGTTTGACCAGACTCGAGGAGAGAAACGACCACTCCGGCGTGGAGGGCAGAAAAAGGGTGTCGAGGCCGTGGAGCAGCGCGGAGTTCATCTGGGCCATCTGAAGCTCGTACTCGTAGTCGGACACCGCCCGAAGACCCTTGACGATTACGGTCACCTTGCGGGAGTGGGCGAAGTCGACAAGTAGCCCGTCGAAGGAGTCCACCGACACGTTGTCGATGTGCGCCAGCGCCTCGGTGAGCACCGACTTGCGCTGATCGAGCGAGAACAACGGCTCCTTGGACGGATTGGCGATAACCGCGGCGACCACCTCGTCGAAGTGCCGCGCGGCTCTCTCGATGACGT
The DNA here is from genome assembly GCA_050693975.1 of Actinomycetota bacterium. Classification (GTDB taxonomy): domain Bacteria; phylum Actinomycetota; class CADDZG01; order CADDZG01; family WHSQ01; genus WHSV01. Next base: position 3,515 of record JBOGWV010000197.1, on the reverse strand, counting down.
CGATGTGCCCGTTCGTGGGTGGGTCGAACGACCCGGGGCAGAGGGCGGCGCGCACGAGCTTCGTCTACTCCTCTTCTTCCTCGTGGGTGTAGACCAGCACCGTGGACTGCCCGAACGTACGCTGCCAGATAACTCGCAGACCCAGGGCGGCAAGCTTGAAGTCCTTCGACATTCGATGCACGACGATGCGGCCCTCGTCGGCCAGGAAGCCCCCCATCACCAGCGCCTCGAGGTCCCGCTGGACCGCGTCGACGGACAGCGAGTAGGGCGGGTCGACGAAGATGAGATTGTGACGCTCGGTGGCGGTGCGCGACAGCATGGACTGGACTTCCATCCACTGCACGTCTGAACGATCGGCGAAGTCGCATATCTCGATGTTCTGTTCGATCTTGAGGATCGCATCGCGGGCGTTCTCCACGAACGTGGCCGAACGAGCCCCGCGCGAGAGGGCCTCGAGGCCGAGCGAGCCGGACCCGGCATAGAGGTCGAGCACGACCACGTCCTCGAGATCTCCCAGCGACGAAAAGACCGCCTCTTTGATTCGATCCGTCATCGGCCTCGTCCCCTGAACGGGAGCTCTCAACCGATGGCCCTTGGCCTTACCCGCGATCACGCGCATGACTCCAAACTACCGAACCCTGGGTGTGCCCGGCTACCCGGACTGCACAACGTCCAAGGATTGCTCTGGGAATCGGTCTCGCATCTCGCGTTCCAGCGCGATGTGTTCGAAGGCCCGGAGGTCGGGATCCCCGTCCACGATCTCCTCTGCCAGTTTTCGCGCCGCGATGACGATCTTGCGGTGCTGAAGGACTCGGGCGAGCCGAAGTTGGGGCATTCCCGACTGGCGCGCCCCGAAGAGTTGTCCCTCACCGCGCTGGCGAAGGTCGACCAGGGAGAGCTTGAACCCGTCGCCGGTCGACTCGACGGCTCGAAGGCGTTCGACGACCAGTGCGATCGAGGCATCTTCATCTGCTTTCGAGAGATCGAGATCGGTTGCAAGGACGCAGTACGACTCGTGTTCGCCTCGTCCCGTCCTCCCGCGCAACTGGTGGAGCTGCGCGAGTCCGAAGCGCTCGGCGTCCTCGATCATCATCACCGTCGCGTTCGGCACGTCGACGCCAACCTCGATCACAGTTGTCGCAACGAGCACCTGCGTGGTGTTGTCCCGAAAGGCCGTCATGGCGCCTTCCTTGTCGGCGCTTCGCATGTCGCCGTGAACGAGACCTACCTTGAGGTCGGGGAACACGTCTTCGGCGAGTCTCTTCGCCTCGGCCTTGGCGCTGCGAAGCTCCGACTTGTCGGACTCGTCGCGCAGCGCATAAACAACGAAGGCCTGGCGACCCGCCGCCACCTCTTTGCGAATGAGGTCGTACGCCTTCTCCCTACCGGGCGCGCCCAGAGCCAGGCGCGTGGTGATGGGCTGCCTGCCCACCGGTAGTTCGTCGAGCACCGAGACGTCGAGGTCTCCGTAGATCGACACGGCGAGCGTGCGCGGAATCGGAGTGGCGGTCATCACGAGAATGTCCGGTTCGCCGGTCACGCCCTTGTCGCGCAATCGCTTGCGCTGATGAACTCCAAAGCGATGCTGCTCGTCGACGACGGCGACACCGAGTCGGGCGAAGTCAACCGAGTCCTGTATCAGCGCGTGCGTGCCAATCAACAGGTCGACCTCGCCTGCGGCAACCTCGCCCAAGAGCTCGTTGCGCTGCGCGGCGGCGGTCGAGCCGGTCAACAGCCGCACCACCGGTCTTCGGCTCACCGCGGCGAACAGATTACGCGCCTCCTCCGAACCGAAGGCTCTATCAAGCAGCTCGGTTACCGTCAGAAAGTGTTGCTCCGCCAGCACCTCGGTGGGTGCCATGAAAGCGGCCTGGTGTCCGCCGTCGATGGCGGCGAGACACGCATACAAAGCAACGACGGTCTTGCCCGATCCGACTTCGCCCTCGATGAGGCGATGCATCGGATACGGCTTCATCATGTCGCCGGCTACCTCGTCGCAGGCGACCCGCTGGGCTCCCGTTGGTTCGAAGGGAAGTTGGCTCAAAAAGGTCTCGGCAAGCGAGTCCGCCGCCGGTTGCGCGTGCGCGATTCCCTGCACGGTTCGCTCGAGCTTACGTTTCCGGTAGACGAGTCCGAGTTGCAAGGTAAAGACCTCATCGAACACCAACCTGTTCTCGGCCATTTCGACATCGCCCATGTCATCCGGGAAGTGATAGAGGCGCAGCGCCTCGCCGCGTGGCATGAGGTGGAGAGGTCGTCGGCGTTCGTCGGGCAGCGGGTCCATGATGTCGCCCGTGCGATTGAGGGTCTCCCAGATCAACTTACGGATCTCGTCGCTGGACAGGTCGGCCGTGGCCGGATAGATCGGGATGATGCGGCCCACGTTGAAGGGCTCGCGTCCCGTTCTGACGAGCTCGAAGCGCGGCATGGTCATCTGCAGCTTGCCGCGAAATGAATCGAGCTTGCCGTAGAAGAACGCCTCGGTGCCCGGCTTGAGCGCGCGGGCGACCCACTCGAGGTTGAACCAGGTGACCGCGATCGTCCCCGTCTCGTCGCGGATGCGCCCCTTGATGAGCTTCTTACCCGTACGTGTGCGGAAGGGACGCGCGATCTGCTCGACGCGCGCGAGGACCTGAACCTCGCCCGGCCCCCGTTGCGCTGCAGACATGGCCGCGAGCTCTCTGATCGTGCGCAGCTGCGTCCGGTCGACGTGCCGGCGTGGGTAGTGCTGAAGGAGGTCCTGCACGGACTCGATCTTGAGCTTCTCGAGCCCCTTGGCCCTTCTTCCCGTGGCCTCGAGTGACTTCTGTCGTCGCCGCGACGCGAACAGCTCGAGTCCTTTCGGGGGAGCCTGAACGACCTCTGCCATGGGCCCAAGGGTAGTGGCCGTCAGGAACAGAGTCGCGCATTTGATAGGGTTCCCCGCTATATGCCTTCCGTATGTGACGTATGTGGAAAGACCCCGGGCTTTGGGAACAACATCTCTCACTCCCATCGGAGGACCCGTCGCCGGTGGAACCCGAACATCCAGAAGATCCGGGTCATGATCGACGGCTCACCGCGCCGCATGGCCGTGTGCACCAAATGCCTCAAGGCCAACAAGGTGACCAAAGCCGGGTAACTCCGTGTCCGCCCTCGCGGGCCGGAACTAGGCGGTGATCGCGGCGGACCGTTGGGAGGAGGCCGGCATCGCTTCCCTCTCCAGGGCCGCCGGCAAGCATTCCTTCGATCCCAGAGGTTCCTGCTCCGAGTGCGACCGCAACAGGGCTTCGACGATGCGCGGCGCTGCGCGACCGTCTCCGTAGGGGTTGATCGCAGTCGCCATGAGTGCGTACTCGTCCGGCTTGGTGAGCAGATTCACCGCCCCCGCGACGATGTCCGACTCATCGGTTCCCACGAGACGGCAGGTCCCGGCCTTTACGCCTTCTGGCCGCTCCGTGGTGTCGCGCAAGACCAGCACGGGTTTGCCGAGTGAGGGGGCCTCTTCCTGGAGACCTCCGGAGTCCGTCAGAACC
>JBOGWV010000196.1:0-17943 GCA_050693975.1 Actinomycetota bacterium | reverse complement strand
TGTCTCGTCCCGGCTTCGATCTCGCGAACCTCGATCCCGGTCCCAACTGGCCGAGGACCGAGGTCGTGGAGATGCCCGCGGTGGAGGTGTCCTCCACGGAGATCCGCGAGCGAGTGCGCCAGAGCCTTCCCATCGACTACCTCGTCCCTCTCGAGGTGGCCGCCTACATCTCGGAACACGGGCTGTACATGAGCGATCGTGTAATGGGGGGAAACGCAGGTGCCTGAGCGCGGACGTCACAGCGCCGGGCCCAAACGCCGGCGCGCGCAGCCCCCCGCCGAGGCGCCTCGCGGCCGGCGCAGCGCTGGCCCGCGACGCTCGGCGTTGCAACGAAGGCGCAGGACGCTTCGCAAGCGTTCGCTCGCCGGTGGTGGACTCGCCCTGGTCGTCGGTCTCGTCATCGCCTTGGTGGTAGCGATCGTGGGCACCGGGGCCGTCGTGAAGGAGGCCGTCGACGACGACACCCAGGAAACCGCGGCCCAGCCCGTGAAGAACGATCTCGTCACCTATCTCGTGCTCGGCACCGCCTCCGGAACGGCCGGCGAAGTGGTTCGCTGGTTGACGGTGCTCGGCGTGGACGAGGCCGCCGGAAGCGCCTCGGTGGCGTACCTGCCTGCGAGCACGGCCTACGAGGTGCCCGGTCTCGGCCTCCAGGCCATCGGTGATGCGCTGGCCTCGGGCGGAACTTCGCTGGTGAAGGTGAGCGCAGAGAACCTTCTGGGGTTTCGCATCGATCACTTCCTCGAGCTGCCGGCCGCCGGCGCCGAGGCGCTGTTCGAGGAGACCGGGGATCTGGCGGTCAACGTTCCGGCCCAGGTGAGGATCCCGGCCGGTGAAGACACCGCGCAGGTGTTGTTCGAGCCCGGCGAGCAGGTGCTGAGCCCCTCTCTCCAGGCGGACCTGTTGTACGAGGTCGGAGTCGACGGCGATCAAGGGGAGCTCGGTCAACGACACCTCTCGTTCTGGCAGTCCTTCCTCGAGGCTCGATCCGAGGATCCCGAGGCGCTCGGCACAGCCGTGGGCACGGTGTCTGAGGAGGTTGCCGACTCCGATGCGTCCTCCGAGGAGAAGTCCGAGTTCTTTTCCAGTCTGGCCTCCACGGCGGCCGACGAGGTGACGATCGCCTCTCTTCCGGTCAACCAGGAGGTGGTGGGCGACACCGAGCTGTACTCGATCGACGATGCCGAGGTGCGCGCCTTCGTGGAGGACACCTTGGGCCCGCTGCCTCCCCTCGAAGACGAGGTGCGGGTCCAGATCCTCAACGGCAACGGGTCTCCGGGCATCGGCGAACAGGTCGCGACCGAGCTGGTGGGTGAGGGTTTCCGGATCGTGCTTTCGGGCAACGCCGACAGGCTCGACTACGCCGACACCCGAATCGTTATCTACGAGTCGACCCCCGAGGCGCAGGAGTCCGCGGAGAGGGTGAGGGACCTCCTGGGCGTCGGCGAGGTGCAGATCTCCGTGCAGCCGCAAGGTATCGTGGATGTGACGATCGTGGTCGGAGAGGATTTCATTGACGCAACTGACTCAGAGAGCGACTGAGGCATCTCGGTACATCGAGGCCGCCGTCGAGGCCGCCGCCGATAAGAAGGCCGAGCGGATCGTGGTCCTGGATGTTTCCGGGCAACTGGTAATCACGGACCACTTCGTAATTTGCAGCGGGAACTCCGAGCGTCAGGTCCACACGATCGCCGAAGCCATCGAGCACCGACTCCATCGGGACCTGGACATCAAGCCGCTGCGACGCGAGGGCCACCGTGAATCGCGCTGGATGATCCTCGACTACGTGGACTTCATGGTGCATGTGTTCCACACGCAAGAGCGTGATTACTACGATCTCGAGCGGTTGTGGGCGGACGCCCCGGTCCTCGAGCTCCACGACATCGCCCAGGACGGAGACAACGATGAGCCAGCAGCCGCGGCGGAGGCGCCGTAGGCGGCGAGGCCGAGGTGGGGGGCAGGGCTCCAAGCCCCAGCAAGACAAGGCCGCAACGCCTCAGCGCGCCGGCGCCGACAAGTCGCAGCAACCCAATGACCAGCGCTCCGGACGCGGCCGTCGCCGCCGGGGCCGCCGACGCTCGCGCGGTGGCGGCGAGCCCTCGTTCACGCCCGCCAAATCGTCCGAGGACATCGTGCGAGCGCCCAAGAGGAGGCGCCCGGACACACTGACCCTGCCACCCGACGACCGCAGGCTCGAGGACATCATCGGCTCGCTGCAATCCGAGATGGGAGTCCCGCAGAACCCCCAGGAGTACCGTCTCACCATCAAGATCGCCGAGGAGCGTGCTTCGGGCTCCAATGGACCGCATGACCGACACGATTCTCGCTCTCGTGGAGGGCGGGCCCCCGAGCCCAAGAGCGACGAAGACGGGGGCAACGGAAGGCCCAAGCGCGAGAAGGCTCCGGCCGCACCCCGAGTGGGCGGCAACGACTCGCCCACCGGTCAACGTGAGGATGGGCCCTCGCGTCGCCGGCGTTCCCGGCGTCGTCGGCGTGGAGGTCGCGGGCGAGGTGGCTCCGGAAAGCCGCAGGGCAACTGACCGAGTGGGACACATCGTCGTCGAGTCTCTGCGTAAGGAGTTCGGAGCAACCGTCGCGGTCAACGACCTGAGCTTCGACGTCAGCTCCGGGTCGGTCACAGGCTTTCTCGGTCCCAACGGGGCGGGCAAGACGACCACACTGAGGGTCTTGCTCGGCCTTGTGTCCGCAACCCGAGGCCGGGCCAGCATCGACGGACAGCCCTATCGCGAACTGGCGCACCCTACGAGAAAGGTCGGCGCCGTACTAGAGGGCGCCAACTTCCACCCCGGTAGGACGGCTCGCAACCACATGCGGGTCGTTGCCGGGGCGGGGCGACTCGACAGGGCTCGCATCGACGAGGTGCTGGCCCTCGTGGGGCTTACGGAGTTCGCAGGCAAGCGTGTCCAGGGTTATTCGCTCGGAATGAAACAGCGGCTAGGCATCGCGGCAGCGCTGCTCGGAGATCCCGAGGTCCTCATTCTCGACGAACCGGCCAACGGGCTAGATCCGGAGGGCATCCGGTGGTTGCGCGGGTTCTTGCGCGCCCTCGCGGCGGAGGGCCGAACGGTACTCGTCTCCAGTCACGTGCTCGCCGAGATGTCGCAAACGGTCGACGAAGTGATCGTCATCGGCAAGGGCAACCTGATCGCGCAGGCTCCCTTACGCGAACTACTGGGTACTTCCACGGGGGCCGTCCGCGTGCGCACGCCTGACGCCGACCGACTGGAGTCATTGCTTCGAGGGGCAGGCAAGACGCCTCAGCGCGTCGACGTTGACGCGCTCGTCGTGGCGGACGCGACCAACGAAGAGGTCGGGGTGCTCTCGGCCCGCGAGGGGATCGTGCTGCACGAGCTCGTCAACGAGGCCCTGAGTCTGGAGGACGTGTTCCTCAAGTTGACCGCTAGTGCGGAGCTGGGGGCCTGATGCACCTTCTACTCACGGAGTTGCTCAAGCTGCGTACGACCCGGTTGTGGTGGGGCCTTGCCCTCGCGTTACTGGGCCTGACCGCGCTCGGAGGAATCCTGACCCTCGTCTTCACGACCGGCGACACCCCGGGATTTCAGCTGAGCGGAGAGACGGCTCAACGAAGCCTCTTCGGGACCGGAGGCTTCTGCACGATCTTCGCTCTGGTGTTCGGAATCATCGGCATGGCGGGCGAGTACCGCCAGGGAACGGTGACGCCGACGTTCCTTGCCGCCCCGGTTCGCTGGCGCGTCGTGGCCGTCAAGTCCATCGCCTACGGGATAGCCGGCTTCCTGTTCGGCGCCGCGGCGACTCTCCTCGCCGCCCTGGTCGCCTACGCGGGCCTTGCGATAAAGGGATTCGACGTCGTGCTCTCCGGGAGTGACCTCGCAACGATCCTGGGGGGCACCACCGCATCGGCGGCCATTTATGGAGTGCTGGGGGTAGGGATCGGTGCCCTGATTCCAAATCAAATCGGCGCCCTCATCGCGGCGCTCGTCGAGCAACTCATCGCCGAACCGCTGCTGTTTGGCTTCTTTCCCGAGCAGGGGCGCTTCCTGGTCGGCGGAGCGTCCTCGATCCTCTCGGGCGCGCCGAACACCGGGGCGACCCTGTCGTTGTGGGGCGCGGCCGCGGTGCTGCTGGCCTGGTGTGCCGCGATCCTCGTTGGCGGCGCCGCGATCACCGAGCAAAAAGACATCACCTAACTCGTTCTGAGTGCGAGAGCTCCCGCCCCAGCGCGCTCTTCGCACAAAGAACACGCGGCCAGGATTCTGTGTGCGGTTAGCGGGCTGGAACGGGACTGCGCGCGCTCAGAAACTTGGACGGTAGTGAGCCTCTGCTAGCATCGATGGCTCCCAAGGGCCCGTAGCTCACTTGGTAGAGTGCCGCCATGGCATGGCGGAGGTAGCCGGTTCGATACCGGCCGGGTCCACGGTCAAATGTGCAGGTCACGAAGCGTTTTCGGGTTCGCTAGCGTGCGAAGGCACAGCAGCCAGGCCGCGCACACGCCGCGAGAGATTGAGTTTTGCGTCCCGATGTGCATGATCGAGAGCCTCGTCGAGGTGCGCTCCGAGTGTAGGCATGAGATGGCCGTAGGTCTCAAGCGTGGTCTTGATCGAGGCGTGCCCGAGGCGGGCCTGGATCCCTTTCGGATGCGCCCCTTGCTCAAGACCTCACCCGTCTCTTTGAAGACCCCCGCGACGCGCTTCCGCTCATCTTCGTCGTCGACATGGAAAATCAGGCGGCAACTCTCATCGTCGAGCTCCACGATGCCGACACCGACAAATTCCCGGCTTTCTTCCCGCCACAGTTTCACTCTCTCCATTTCCTGAGCCTTTCTCTCGACGGCCCGGCGCTTCTAGAATCCCCTGAGAGCCTGCGGTTCACGTCCAGAATGCGTCAGAACTACAAGAGTGTAGTTCGGTCCCAGAAAGGGCCCCCGAGGGCTTAGAAACGCCCTGGGAACACACGTTCGATAGTGCCGCCAGTGTCCAAGATCGCCGGCAGAACAAGCAGTGCTGTGCATGGGCTCGATGAGCCCGGCATCTCGGCAACGCCCCCCGGTCAAACCACCCACCTGGGCCATGGCGCGGCCCCGTGCCGAGTGTTTGAGTGGAGAGTTGCCGTCGTCAGTGGACGGCGCGCAGCGACTACGAGGGGGCGCAGCAAAATGAGACGAGCGGGACGAGTGACGGCAGCACTGGCATCGGCAGCGGCGATGTGCGCGCTCTGGACCCCGGCGGCGTCTGCCAACAGTCCGGCCCAGCACTCCGTTGAGAACGTCACCGGCGACGTTCTCGACTGCGGCTCGGCGCAGTACACCATCACCTCAGGGTCCATCAAACTCGTGTTCCACGAGGGCACAAGCGCATCGGGTAACACCAACTTCACCGGAACCATCACCACGCAGGCAATCGTCGCGGAAGACGCGGCCGGCAACATCTACAGCATCCGCGGCACCGAGTGGTTTGGGGCCACCGACAATGCGCAGCAGGGCACCTTCCAGGCCACGTTCACCGGCCAGCTGCAGGTGGTTGCGAGGGGCTCCGGCCGAGTGGACAGCGTCAAGGTGACGCAGCACATCACGTCTGTGAATGGCAACGTCAAGGAGTTCGACTTCGGGACGTGCGTCGCGCCGTAGTCGTTGGCCCACTTGGGCCCGGTGGCAAGAGGAGTGCGGCCCAGCCCTGACGCACGTTGCAGGGCGTCAACACACTCACACCGGAAGCCCTTCGCTATCCAACGGTTGATCGCATTGGGATAGGTCCCGAGTCGTCTGGCGGCCTCGGAGACAGTGATGAGCATCGATCATCCATCTCCTAATCCAACACCGCGCCCACCTGATGACCCTTGAAGGTGTGTGAAGAACGTCTCGAAGATCGCTCCGGAGCACGGAGTGAAGACGGTTAGAAGATCACCCTGGCGAGTCGTCGCTTCGCCACCATCGCTGGGCGAGCTCCAAGGAGTTCCCAGTGCTCTCCCACACAAAGCGTCTTGTCGAGTTCCCTCGACGGGGTCGATCGAGGCACCGAGGCCATATGCAGGGATCCCTGCGGGCACACCACATTGAATACAGAGGTCCTCGGTCTGGGTGGGCTCGAGACCATCCTTTTCCAGGATCCTTTCCCTCTCTTATGCCCCGATCAAGCCCCGCGCTGCATTGCCTGCAACTGTAAGTTGCCCGATAGAGGGGCAACCACGTCGTCGTCGTCCGGTGCCATTTGTGCTCGCAGCTACAAGCTTCTGCGGCATCGTGATGATTCATCTCGCTCCGATAAGACTGGGCCGTTGCTCTCAAATATCGCTCAGGACTTGTCCTGGGGAGCAAGACTCGGGAGGTCGACGGACTCTTCATGAACGCGGTCGGCGGTCTTGATTCTCCAGAACCCCTTAGCCACGCGGGGGGCCGCTCAGAATCCCTCAGAATGACAAGAGTGTAGTTCGTGCCAGAAAGGGCCTCTGAGGGCTTAGAAACGCGCTCCTGCTGACTTCTCACCGGTAGGGTCTAGAGCTAATGCCGTCGCCGAAAGAGCAATTCGCCGAGCGCGATTGGTACATCTATGGGGTCGGGCTTGTGGTCGTTAGAGCCGCACATGTCGAGTATCTAAGACGAGGATTCGGAGAAGCCACCGGGGTGGGAGACTCGGCTTCACATCAGGTCTGAAGGTGTCTGGTACGTGGGGGATAAGGCATTCGACGCGGTCGTCGACAAGCTCGGAGTGGTCTCCGTCAAGCTCATCGAACTCATGGGGAGATGTACTCAAGCGCACAGGCAAAGAGGAGGTCGTGCCCTTACCCGAACACCCGCGGATTTATCGTCTCCGAGACTCCTGACGGTTGGAACTTTCGCTCGCGTGAGAAGGTTCCAAATCCAACACAGCGCGGCCACCCCGAGGCACGCTAGGCGAAATGATTTCGCAGCCTGTCGCGTGGCAAGCCGAAGCGATCTGCGCCGATCTCGACGACCTCGAGGCCGACAGAATCTTCTTCCCCGAGCGCGGAGGTTCATCGAAGGCAGCGCGTGCTATGTGCGCCAGGTGTCCATCCCAGGCCGAGTGTCTCGAGTATGCACTCGACAACAAAGAGGCGTTCGGAATCTGGGGCGGGACCAGTGAGCGGGAGCGCCGCAAGCTACGCAAGGCAGGGACGAAGCGAGCCGCTTGACGGCTGAGGGGCCCGCAAGGACAACGCCGCGCGCGTCACCCTACGGGCCCTCAGAGCTTTAGGCGGGCTGAGACTCGTTGATCTGTTCTAGGAACCAGTCCGTCAGTTCCTCGCCGAACTTCCAGATGCTCTCGTTGAGATCCTCCGACGGCCAGCGGCTCAGGCCGGCCTCTTGGAGGGCAGAGTCAACTTCGTTTCGCAGGACCAGAATGTCGATGCCGCCAAGCTTCTCCTCCGGGGTCCGGGCCGGTCGAAGAGGCGTGCTGGGGTCGATCCCGTAGCGGCCGTAGACTGCTTTCTCGATCAGATCGAGTCGCTTCTTCGAGCGGAGTCAGCTCAAGCTTCTTGTGCAGCGCGTCATTCTCGTCCTCCATCCGCTCGAACAGCCCAGTCCGATCGGCGCGCATTCCCGCTTCGACGACGGCGTCCATTCCTTTGCCGACAAACTCCTTGCGATCACCGTTGACCCCGAGCGTCGCCAGCGCGTCATAGAGGGATTCGAGACCCATGAGGGCTAGTGCTTCTCGGTAAAACACGTCCCGCACGTATGCCTTGACGAGGTTCAGGTCATCCTCGTTGAGTCGTTCACGAAACTCCCCAAATCTGGGGTCGAATCGGCGCTCGATCTCCCCGAGCCCCTGGTCAATCTTCAGCTGGTCTTCTTCGGTGAATCTGATCTCTGGCATGTGGGTCCTTTCGTGAAGTCTGTTGCCTGCGATGTCTGAACTCTCTAGTCCAGGAGGCGCGCGCTCCGAGGCCGCGGCCAGGCCGCGAGAGGTCGGGAAACACCGATAAAAGCTGAGAACAATAGAGAGAAGAAAACCGCTGGTCAGAGTGTGGATTTGAGAGTTGTCGCAGGTCAGCGATTCGGCCCGAACCGCCATGGCATGGCCGAGGTAACCGGTTCGATCCCGGTCGGGTCCACCCCCGAGCCCCCGTTCTGAGCGCGCGCAGTCCCGCCCCAGCGCGCAAACGGCGTAAGAAACCGGTGAGTGAACCTCAATTACGGCGTCGGGACAGCGTCAGGATGCCTCCGACCAGAGCCAAGGCCACCGCCACGGCGATCGTGTACATGCCGATCCCAGTGTTGAACGAGATCACGTCCTCGAAGATCGAGTCGCTGGCCAGGTTCTCGATCTGGGTCCAGTCGATGGCGAGGATGATTCCCGCCAGCGCGGCTACCAGCAAGATGCCGATGCCCTTACCGATGCCCCCGCCCCTGATCACCGCCACTACCCCGAGCGCCGCCGCGGCAAGGCCGAGCACCAGGGTGATGACTCCGTCGCCCTCCATGCCCGACACGGATTGATTGCCTAGCACGCCGTCGACCGTCGCCCAGGGAAGAAACGAGCCCAGCACCATCAGCACCCCGCCGGCGACGGCTCTCGGCATCCTGCCGGAGCGCCGGCGCCGAGGGCAAGGGGGTCCGCCGCAGCAATCGCGGCCGCCTCGAGGCTGGAGGTCGATCCGACCGCTTCTTCGGTTTTAGGAATCAAAACCCTACGGTGGGGTAAGTTACGCCTACGTAACCGCGCGCGATCCCTCTACCGGGGTCGGCCACCAGGCACCCCACGGAGGATCCATGGCTCAGGTAATCGAGCGAAATGCAACGCCGCGCGTCGAGAAAGAGGCAGCCCCGCCGCGCGTCCAGGGCACCCTGGTGCTAGAAGACAGGGAGGTTCGCTTCCAGCGGCGGATGATCCTGGTCATCACGCTTATTCCATTTCTTGGCTTCATCGGGGCTCTGGTGACTACGTGGGGCTGGGGCATCAGCCTCACCGACTTCGTCATCTTCCTGGGCTTCTATTTGTTCTCGGGTCTGGGAATCACGGTCGGCTACCACCGGCTGTTCACGCACCGCAGCTTCGAGGCGAGTCCTCGGATGCGGGCGGTGCTCGCGTTCGCCGGCTCGATGGCGGTGGAGGGCTCCGTGATCTCATGGGTCGCCAACCATCGCCGCCACCACGCCTACGCCGACAAGGAGGGCGATCCCCACAGTCCGCACCTCGACGAGGGGCCGGGGGTCATGGGCGTCCTGAAGGGACTGTGGCACGCGCACCTCGGCTGGCTCTTCGACGACGAGAAAACCGAGATCGACCGGTGGGCTCCCGATCTTCTAAAGGAAAACCGCATCACGAGGATCAATGCAGCGTTTCCTTGGATCACGGTGTTCTCGTACGCGGCGCCCGCGCTCGTCGGCCTCGTCGTCACTCAGTCGTTGTGGGGGATGGTCACCGCGTTTCTATGGGGGAGCCTGGCCCGCATCTTCATGCTGCATCACGTCACTTGGAGCATCAACTCGATCTGCCACTTCTACGGCAAGCGCGATTTCGAGACGACCGACTACTCGACTAACAATTGGGTGCTGTCGGTGATCTCCTTTGGTGAGAGCTGGCACAACAACCACCATGCGTTTCCGACTTCCGCGGTGCATGGGCTCGGCAGGTACCAATTCGACTTGAGCGCTCTGGTTATCAAGGCGATGGCCAAGCTAAGACTGGCTCGCAACATCAAGACCGTGTCGCTCAAGCAACTGGCCAACAAACAGCAACCCAGCTAGCGCGGGCGGGGTTTTAGGTGTTTGTTGAAGAAGTCGAGCAGGATCTCGAAGCGCTGGACCCGGTGGAGGGGGTTGCCAGATCGAGTGAGCTCGTGCGACTCGCCCGGCCACCGGACGAACTCGACGTCGCGCTCGAGCAACCTCAGGGTGGTGAACAGGGCCTCGGCCTGCTCGATGTTGCAGCGTAGGTCGGTATCCGAATGCATGATCATCAGCGGCGTGTGGATATTCGTGGCGTAGGTCAGGGGAGAGATCTTCAGCCACGCGTCCGGGTCCTCGAAGTGGTACGAGCCGATGTAGCTCTTGAACCACCATCCGGCGTCGCTGGATCCGTGCATCGAGTACCAGGAGTTGACGGCGCGCTCGGAGCAGGCTGCCTTGAAGCGATCCGAGTGGGCCACCATCCAAGTGGTCATGTAGCCGCCGTAGGAGCCGCCCATTACGCCGAGGCGGTCTGCGTCGCAGAAGTCGTAACGCTCGAGCGCGGTATCAAGCGCGGCCTCGATGTCCTCGTGATCCACCGTGCCCATCCCCGGCCCACCTTCGCTGGGCCCTCTGATCGCGCGACCCCACTCCTCGGTGTAACCGGAGGATCCGCGGGGATTGCAGTAGACGACCACATAGCCTGCGCCGCAGTAGACCTGGAACTCGTCGAACAGCTTGTTGCCGTACTGAGTGAACGGGCCGCCGTGGATGTTGAGCAGGACCGGGTACTTCTTTCCCATCTCGAAGCCGGCCGGCCGCATGATCCATGATTCGATCTCGGTGCCGTCTTTGGACCTAGCAACGAAGCGTTCCGGTTCGATCAGCTCGCGTCTCTCGACGAAGGCTTCGCCCACGTTCGTTAGTTGTTCCTTCTCCGTGAACAACTCCGACAACGAGGTGGCGGTGCTCGAGGAATAGACGAGGGTGTCGCCGACGACGTCGTAGCCGGTAACGCCGTGGTCACCGCCGACGATCAGCTCGGGCTCACCCTCGCCGTCGGACGGAATCGAGTAAAGGGGCCAGTTGCCGTGGTCCTCGATCGAGAAGACCACGTCGTCGCCTCTCCACAACGGTTTTCTGATCTGGGGGAATGGAACGCACGTCCGGTCGAGCGATTGGGTGAGGACGGTTTGCTGCTTCGTGGCCAGGTCGAGCACCGCGACCTGGGCGTGTCGAGGCTCGTCGAGCACGCCGGGGTAGTAGTAGTGCGCGATGCGCTTCCCGTCGGGCGACCACGAAGGAGCCCACGCGCTCGAATCGGTGCCCGTCAGTGCCTCAGGCTCCCCGCCGTTCGCCGGGACGGCGTAGATGGCCGTGGTGGGGTGGATGTCCCAATTGTCATGACGAGCGGAGGTGAAGGCGATGCGCTTCCCGTCCGGCGACCACTCCGGGGCCGAGTCCTCGAAGTCGCCATGGGTCAGTTGGGTGGGCTCCGAGGAGCCGTCGGATGGGACCGTGAAGATGTGCTGGCGCCGGTCGAAAGTCCAGCCGACGTTGTCCAGCTTGAACTGAAGGCGAGTGAAGCGTCGAGGAGACCGGTTGCGATCCTCTTCCTCCTCATAGGCCTCATCGCGAACGCGAGCGGCGAACGCGATCGAGCTCCCGTCGGGTGCCCACGCGAAGTCGCCCACGTCTTCGTCCAGATCGGTGAGCTTGAGCGACTCGCCCCCCGCCGCGGGGATGACGTAGAGCTGGCTGGTCTTAGCGGGTCCTTTTCCCTCCGATCCGTCCGAGGCCGTCCCGCGGTTGGACACGAACGCCAGTTGCGTCCCGTCCGGTGACCACACCGGAGAAGAGTCTCGCTTCGGCCCCCACGTGAACCGCACCGGCTCCGACGATCCATCTACCGCCGCGACCCAGATCGAGCTTCGGTACTCGTTGGCCTTGCCGTCGATCGACCAGACCGCGTAGGCCACGGAAGCTCCGTCCGGTGACAGCAGCGGACCGCCGACTCCGGTCAGTTCGTAAACGTCCTCAGGCACCATGCCCGGCATGAGATCCCCTCTCACCAGCGCCGGTCGTTCTCCGACCGTCGAGCTCCATCGCTATCGGTCCTACCATCTCTGTCCTATGCCCATCGCAAGAATCAGAATCGTCTCAGTCTGCATGATTCTGGGACTGACCGTGTCGGCTTGTGGCGGGAGTGACGATTCGGGACGGGACGGGACCCAAGGACCGGCTCCGAGATCGTCCCCCGCCCCTGCTCCGTCACCCAGTCCTCCTGAGGCGCAGTGCCTCAACGAGGATGAGGTCGCGGGTGACGAGGCCCTGCGAACCGGCTCGCTCACCGGGGATGTGAGCGGTGACGGAGTCGAGGACCAGGTTCATGTGGCCGTCGACGACTCGGCCGACATCGGCTGCCGCGCGTTCCTCGTGGTCGCTCAGGGGGACGAGCTCGCGGCGGTGGCCCTGGACGTCGAGGGCATGGATCCGGCGCTCGGGTTGCCCGCGCCCAGGCAGCTCACTCAGGTCGATGGCGCCGAGGGCGCAGACGTTGTCGTCGACCTCGTGGCCGGCGCGTCCACCGTGTTCGCGGGGGTCTACTCGATGGGCACTGGGGAGCTCGCGCAGGTGACGATCCAGGGGAGCGAACCGCCGACGCGCGATCTCTTTCCCTACGGTGGAGGGGTCGGCCAGCTCAGCGCGGTGGACTGCACCGAGGCCGGCACGATCCTGATCTCGAGCGCGGTCCCCCAGGGAGCGCGCTATCTGGTCACGCGCAACCGGTACACGCCGACGCCCGGCGCACTCCTCACCGAGGGAGACGCGCCGACGGGAAAGGTCAGGCTCGAGGCGCTACCGGCAAGGTTCCCGGAGTTCGCCGGTGCTCCCTTCGGGAGCTGTCCTGCCGGGTGAGCCTTTAGAGTTGCGCTCATGGTTGGCGATTACGACTTCACGGCGATAGAGGATCGCTACCAGCGGGCCTGGATCGAGGCCGATCTCTGGGCCGCGCCCGAGATGCCCGACCCGGACCGCAAGCGCTACCTGGTCACCATGTTTCCCTACCCCTCGGGCGACCTGCACATGGGCCATGTCGAGATCTTCTCGATCCAGGACGCGATCGCCCGCTTCCATCGCATGCGCGGCTACGACGTCCTGAACCCGATCGGCTGGGATGCGTTCGGACTCCCGGCGGAGAACGCGGCCATCCGGCGCGGCATCAATCCCAAGAAATGGACCTACGACAACATCGCCAAGCACCGCACCTCGATGGAGAGGCTGGGATTGAGCTTCGACTGGAACCGGGTCTTCCTCACCTGCGAGGCGGAGTACTTCCGGTGGAACCAGTGGTTCTTCCTGCAGTTCTACGAGCGAGGGCTCGCGTACCGAAAGCAGGCCGCAGCGTGGTGGTGCCCGAACGACAAGACGGTGCTGGCGAACGAGCAGGTCATCGCCGGCCGCTGCGAGCGCTGCGGCGCCGAGGTCGTCAGGCGGTACCCGACGCAGTGGTTCTTCAAGATCACCGACTACGCCGACCGGCTGGTGGACGACCTCGAGTTCAACGTGGGGTGGACCGAGCACCTCAAGATGCTGCAGCGCAACTGGATCGGACGCTCCTATGGAGCTGAGGTCGACTTCACGCTCGAGGGCATCGACGAGCCGGTGACGGTCTTCACCACGCGGCCCGACACGCTCTGGGGAGCAACCTTCTTCGTGCTGGCGCCGGAGCACCCGCTGGCCGCCGAGCTCGTGGCGAACACCCCGGTCGAGGCGAAGCTCGACGCATTCAAACAAGAGGTTTCGCGCATGAGCGAGATCGACCGGGCGTCGACAGAGCGGCCCAAGAAAGGCCTCTCGCTCGAGCGTTCCGCCACCAATCCCGTCAACGGCGAGCGCATCCCGATCTGGGTTGCCGACTACGTGCTGATGGACTACGGCACCGGAGCGATCATGGCGGTGCCGGCTCACGATCAGCGCGACTTCGAGTTCGCCCGCTCGAACGGACTCGAGATCAGGGTGGTCATCGAGCCCTCCGGTGAGTCACTAGACCCGGCTCAGATGACCGAGGCCTATCCGCACGACGGCGTCATGGTGAACTCGTCTGAGTTCGATGGCACTCCCGCGACCGAGTCGGTTGCGAAGGTAACGGAATGGCTCGAGGCGAAGGGCTTGGGCCGGGCGGCGAAGAATTTCCGACTGCGCGACTGGTTGATCAGCCGGCAGCGCTACTGGGGGACGCCGATCCCGATCCTCTACTGCGAAGACTGCGGCGAGGTGCCGGTACCGGAGGCCGATCTTCCCGTCGAGCTGCCCGACGATGTCGACTTCAATCCAACGGGGGAGGAGTCGCCGCTCGCCACCGCCGACGATTGGGTGAACACCACCTGCCCGAAGTGCGGAGGTGAGGCCCGGCGCGAAACCGACACTATGGACACGTTCGTCGACTCGGCCTGGTACTTCCTGCGCTACCTCGACCCCCACAACTCGAAAGCTCCCTTCCGCGCCGAGCTTGCCAACGCCTGGATGCCGATGGACAGATACACCGGGGGAATCACTCACGGCGTGATGCACTTGATCTACGCGCGCTTCTTTCAGAAGGTGCTGATGGACATGGGCATGGTCGACTCTCCCGAGCCGTTCCCGCGCGTGCTCAACCAGGGCATGGTGACGATGGACGGCAAGTCGATGAGCAAGTCGCGCGGCAACATCGTGGAACCGGTCGAGGCGTTCGAGCGCTACGGCGCCGACGCGCTGCGCCTGTACATGCTGTTCTCCGGGCCCCCCGAGCAGGACTTCGACTGGCCGCACGAGGGGGTCGAGGCGATAGGTCGGGTGAGTTTCCCGTGGCTAAGGCGCGTGTGGCGGTTGTGCGAGGACGTCCGGACGCTGCCCCCGGGTGACCAGAGCTTGGGCCCGGTGGACCTCGAGCTGCGCAAGGCCGTTCACAAGACCATCAAGGTCGTAACCCGCGACTACGAGGCCCTCTCCTTCAACACTGCGATCGCCCGCATGCAGGAGCTGGTCAACGAGGCTTACCGCTATCGCGGCGCCGGTGGCTCGAGCGGGACCGTGATGACCGAGCTGGTCGAGGCGCTGCTGAAGCTGCTGGCCCCCATCGCCCCCTACATCACCGAGGAGCAATGGCACCGCTACGCCCACGACCACTCGGTTCATGTCTCGAGCTGGCCGGACTTCGACGAGGAGCTTGCAGCCGAGAGCACCGTCACGATGGTGATCCAGGTAAACGGCAAGGTGCGCGACACGCTCGACGTGGCCCCGTCAATCACCGAGGAAGAGATGCGCGAGCGCGCGTTCGCCTCGGAGAAGATCCAGGGCTACCTCGGGGGCAAGGATCCCTTGAAGGTGATCGTCAAGCCCCCGAGGATGATCTCCCTGGTAGTCAAGTAGCCCTTTAGAACTCCTCGGGGCAGCGCGGGGTGACCTCGCTGTAGAAGAGACGGTCGGCCCTGCGAACCGCTCCCGGCCGGCTCTCGACTACGCGCCCGGCTCCCTTGAGCGCGGTGAACGGAGTGCCTCCCAGGTAACCGGCGGCCAGCTCGCGCACGCTCAGCTCCAGGTCGACGTCGCCGGCGGCCTCGGTGACCCTGCCCTTGCCGGACTTCACCTCGAGCGCGTAGCGACCCTCGTTCCAAGGACAGAAGTCGTCGCGCAGCGCGAAGCTCAGCGATCCGTCCTCCGCATAGGTGCGACCCTCGAGCGCGCCGACAACGTCCACGACGCGCAGCCACATGCCATCATCGACGAACGTGCTCAGGCGGCGAGGTTCGGCCAGCATGAAGAACAGCGGATCGTCCATGGGAAGTCGTCCCGCGCGGATACTCGTGACCAGGTCGATGCCGAACACATAGCGCCACATCTCGCGCAGGGCGAGGGGCGAGGTCCCAATCAGTTCGTTCACCCACACGTGACCGTCGGGGTAGCCCGCCTCCTCGTTCCACGAGTTCTTCCATCGGTAGGTGGCGTAGGCGTGAGCCCCGCCCTCGTGCTCCCAAACCGCGCGGTATTGCGGACTGTAGCCTTCACGATGTTCCTTGGGGTCGGAAAGCGTGTGCACCTTCCACCACGTTTCACTGCGGCGATACATACCCGGGGTGACCGCGCGGACTCGGTCGTAGATCGGCGGCAATGATCGCAGCGAATCCTCGAGACTCAGCAGGCGCGTGCGCCCCACGGCCGGTGACGGATCGAGAAAGGCCGTCCGCTCCTTCAACAGGTTGATCCAGGTCATTCGAGCGGCCGGGCCGTAGCCGAACCGCTGATAGATGTTGCTCTCCGATGCGTAGAGAACCGCAAGTGGCTCACCTCGGCGATGCACGTCCTCTAACTGGTAGCGCATCATCGCCCTGAGGATGCCCTTCCGACGATGGGTCGGAAGGACTCCGACGATGGTCACTCCTGCGGCCGAAAGCTCGCCGCCCGGCACCGTCATTTCGAAGGCATAGCTCGAGTTGGTGCCGACGATGTCGCCGTCGTCGAAGGCCGCCACGGTTCGGTCGAGCTCGGTTTTGGACCGGAATCGATTGACGCTCTCTTCGCTGTGCTCATCGCCGAAGGCGGTCCCGGCGACGTCCACGAAGCGAGAGATTTCGGCCTCGCTAACCGGCCGGATGTCGTACTTCATGGTCTTGCTCACCCTTCTGCGTGGGTGTCCATGCGCTCGGCAGGGAGCTTTCGGCCAAGTGTGACGCGCGCCACAGCCGGGCCGGATACGGCCACGGAGTATAGGCACATGGCCGACATCGTTGTCGAGAGCGGTTTCAGAGACCGCATCGAAGACCTGGTGGGCCGGCGACGCGAGGTCCGGCTGGTGGCCGCGCTCGTGGCGATCGTTGCGGTCGTCGCGCTGGTTCTTTGGCTGCGCGGCGCGCCCGCATCCATCGCCCCGCCGGCCACGTCGAACGGAGTCGCCGCGCCGGTGACTCCGGAGGCCTCTGCGGCGACCGTCGTGGTGGTGCACGTCGGCGGCGCGGTCAGGAAGCCCGGGATCTATGAGCTCCAGCCGGGCGCTCGTGTGGCCGACGCCATCGACTTAGCGGGGCTGCGCTCGGTGGCGAACGTGAACGCTCTCAACCTGGCCGAGCCCCTGGTGGATGGGTCGAAGATCGACGTGCCCCGCAGGGGCGAGGCTCCGGTCCCGGCCCCCGGCCTCGCGCCGCCGACGAGTCCGGCGACGGGCACGCCGGGTGCCGGGACCCCCGTCAACATCAACACCGCCGACCAGACCGTGCTCGAGACCCTGCCCGAGGTCGGCCCCGTCACCGCCCAGGCGATCATCGAATACCGGACGCAGATCGGATCGTTCACCTCGATCGAGCAACTCCTCGAGGTCTCGGGAATCGGCCCCGCGACCTTCGAGGCGATGCGTGCCCTCGTTACCGTTTGACCGGAACCCGCGAGGGGTCGCTCGTACGTATCTACGCCGCGCTCGCCGGGCTCGTTTCGGGAGTTTGTGCGGCCTCGGTGGTCGCCGTTCTTCCTGCAGTCGTTGCCGGGTGCATCGCGGGCACATGCCTGTGCATGCGAAGGCGCCCGGCGGTGTCGTTCGTGGGCCTCGTGGCCGCGGCGGCTTCCTGCGGAGTGCTCGTCGGAGGGCCGCAACACGACCCGACGGCGCTCGAGGCCCTGGCCCCGCGCATCCCCCAATGCGAGGTCACCGGCCGGCTGCTCGAGCACGCGGGCGGCCTCGGAAGCCTCGTGGCTGCCGAGGTGCTGGTTTGCGACGCGCTTCAACCCGTGAGCGACGCCGGCGTCCTCGTCTTGGATCGTCCCGAAGCGGAGGTGGGCGCCGTGATCCGGCTGACGGGGTGGTTGCTCCCACTGAGTGCGAGCGACCCGTTCGACGTGGCCCGGCGTCGATTGGGTGCGCAGGCGTCGCTGAGCTCGAGCGAGGCCGAGATCGTTGCGCCACCCGCCGGTCTGCACGCGTTCGCGGCGCGCATCAGAGGGGGCCTCGCGGACGCCGTGATGGGAATGGAGAGCGATCACGCCGCTCTTCTCTCGGGCCTGACCACGGGGGAAACCCAAGGCATGAGCGCGCACACCGAGGAGCTCGTCCGGCGCGCCGGGCTCTCTCATTTGGTTGCGGTCTCCGGCAGCAACGTCGCCATCGTCGTGGGCACCGTCGCGCTCGCGGTCGCCCGCCTTGGACTGCGCGCCCGCATCCTCGTATGCGCGGTAGCCCTCGGCCTCTACGTGCTGGTCGTGGGACCGGAGGCCTCGGTGCTGCGCGCCGCAACCATGGGCGGCATCGCGCTGCTGGCTTTGGGAGCAGGGCGGCGCACCGAGCC